>NZ_JBQEMU010000003.1:0-386043 GCF_052044235.1 Flavobacterium sp. 22659 | reverse complement strand
CAGCTTTATCTTTTTGTCCGTCTTTGTAATACAACTGTGCAAGTGTATCTAAATAATATGGATTGTTTTTAGATATTACCAAACTATATTCAGACCATTTTATGGCATCTTTAATAAAGTTTGAGTTTTGCGGTTTCTGTACAACAGTCCAGGCTGCATTATTGCAAATATCTGAATGGTATAATTTAAATGAATTCCATCCGTCATACGAATAACTAGAGCTTGAATCTAATCCTTCAAAAATAGCGTCTAATTTTTCAATTGGACTTGGTCCTGCTAACGTGTTATCAAAATAAGTATTAAACTCTTTTAAGTACGTTGTATTAGATCCGTCGTTATCTTCCAGCTGGGCTAAGTAATAAAAATAATTTCTGTAGGCATCAAAATTTCCTTTTCCAGAAGCAATGATTTTTTTATAAACAGAATTGATTTTCTCTTTATTCATATCTCCAGTCACTCCATCCTGAGAAGCATATACATTTGTCTGCAACGCATTAGAAACTTCAGAAACTGGATTACCTATGTTATGAATTTCTGGTACATTGCTGTTAAATGCTGCACGATTGCTTTCTATTTCATCAGAATGTTTTAATAGGTAATCAATTGCAAGGAAATCTGTATCGTTTAAGATTTTGTCTTCGTTAAAAAGCTGTTTTGTAAATCCTTGGTTTTTGATTTCTCTTATGATTGTTTCTACCAAAGTCATATCTGGTTTTTTATCCTTTTGATGCGCTTCAATCAATTTTTTCCAGGTTTGAGTAACTTCTTTTTTATCTAATGCTGTTTTTGAAATTACAAATTCACTAGGATCATCTACAGTATAATCTGAATCATAATCATAAGACACTTCCAGTAAAGCTGCCTTATTAAATGCGCTTATTAAATCTGCATCTGATGCTTTTTTATTTTTCAAAGTCTTATCAATAGCCAGGAAAGCATCTGCACGCAATAGTTTACGGTAAAAATCTCCGTAATAACTAAATTGATATTGTTTTGAAGTTAAATCTGATTTTGCAAGCGCCAGTACATCGCCATTTTTATTTAAAACAAATACGCTTGGATCGTTTGTTATTTTATTGTTTTTCAGCCATTTTTTATCATCGGCCCCAGCCAGATAATAATTATAAATATCATACTGAGCATAATATTTGTCATACATATTATAACCAGTTTGTGTTTCCTGATCTTTTACAAAAGCACTAAAAGTTTCTTTTGCTGTTTTATTACTGTCATGATAAACTACTAAAAACTTATTGCTGGCAGCTTCTTTTGTTGCTGCTAATGCCTTGCTTAAACTACTTTCAATTTTTAGTTTGAAATTGTACTGAGAGTAAGAACTCGCTGTATCTATCGTATAATCTGCTGCAGGTACCGCTGTACTGTCAACCGCAAGACCATTATATATACTATCTGTTGCTGCACCTCCATAGCTGTCATAATAAGAGCTTTTGCCCGGATAAGTCCAGTTTGTAACTATATTATTTTCTAATGGAACAACTGTTGGAGCTTTAGCCGGCTGTACATCTTTTTCATTCATAAAAACCAAAGGATCTTTCCCTGATCTTTCAGAAACTTTCAGCTCGTTTGTTTTTCTATCGTAAAATCCGGCAATATTCATGCTTCCCAAAAGCTGCAGCTGATAATCAATGGTTACTTCTGAAACATCTTTTGGCAGTGCATATTTACTAACATCACTTTTTCCGTCATAATCTTCATAAACCAGATATAGGAAATCTGTTTTGTCTATTTCAAAATCTAAATCTGTTGATGTCCAGTTTGGATCTACTTTTGTTTTAATATCAGAAACTCTTTGGTATTGAATTGCTTCTGAACCTTTTTGAGTTCCTATATAAAATGAATAATAAGAAGGATTTAAGAACTTAATTTTGACCTTTTTAGCTTTTTTATCATTTTTAAATGAAAGATCGAATCTGTTTTCTGATTTTTCTTTTTTAGAAAAAACCAGCGAATCACCTTTAATTTCGTAATCTCCGGTATAAAAAACCAATTCGTATTTATTATCGTCTAATAAATTTAGTTTTATTTTTTCTCCTTTATTTGTAGATAAATAGGTTCCTTTTTCGATACCTTTTGTTTGAGCGAAAGAAACAGACATTCCGGCAAACAAGAGTGATAAACTCCAAATAAAATTGCGCATAACTACATTTTTTGTTGTTAATAATATAGCACAAAGATATTTGATTCCTGCCTAAACAAATCATAAAAAACTATAATATTTGAAATCAAAATACTACAAATTATATTTCATCGAAAATATGATATAACGAGGCTGTACGGTGTATTGAGAGACTCTTGTTGAAAATTGTGAGAAGCTGTCATCGTTAAGATATTTCGTGTTGAGCAAATTGGTTGCCGAGACTTTGTATTCCCATTTACTGTTTTTCTTTTGGTAGATTAAACTGGCACTCAAAAAGTCGTATTCGTTATCTACTGTTTTATTTCCGTTGTAATAATGGTAGAATTCATATTCTGAAACAAAAGAAAAACTATCTAAAAAATAATAGTCTAATCTGGCAAAAGGCTTATCGGTATAAAATGTAGAACCGCTGTATTTATTAACCAAAAGGTTATAACCAAATTCAATATTTGGCAGGTTTTTATAATTAGTCGAAGCTCTTATGGTATAATTTTGAACAAAACTCTCTGTTGTGGCTAATTTATCATTTTGAATGTTGTTGAATTTTGACCAGTTCAAACTTGCTGTTGCCGATGCTTTATAGTTTTTCAGGAAAGAACGGCCGTAAGTTCCCATTCCGCTGAAAGTCTCATCGGCTAAATTTGAATTGTATGGAACTGATGACTGATTAATTCCTTCAAAATCTGCCTGCGTTTTAATCGCATCTACTTTTTTGGTATAGGTTGCATTGGCAAAAATGTTCTCAAAATTGAACATATTGTATTTAAAATAACGAAGCGAATGCACTTGTGATGTTGCGTTTTCTAAGAAACGATTTCCACGGAATAAACTGCTGTAATCTGACAAAACATAACCAGCTGCTAATTGGTTGATATCTGTAAAATCATTTGTCAGCGAAAAATTATAAGTCAGCGTTTCCGATTTTTTAATTTGGTACAAAGCAAAGAAATCCGGCAGAACTTTTACGAAATTCTGAGAATAATATGTCCCTAACTGCGTGTTTTTCATTGCATAAGAATGTACGCTGACACCTGGCGTGAAAGTAAATTTCCCGGTTAAGATTTTATAATGAAATCCCAGAAAAACATCATCAAAGTTATAATTGACATCATTATTATTTTCAGGTGTTTCCAAGTCATTTCGGTCTCCATTATCCAAAATTTGGAAAATATGAGAATTAAAATTTTGATATGAATATGTATTCCCTAAAGTAATATTGATGTTGCTTTTTGGTGTTACCATATAATAGTAATCCAATTTTGCATCGAGTTTATTGGTTTTTACAAAACGATCCTGGTTTAAATCGTTTCTATTCTGTCCCACTGTGTAACCTGCTAAGTCAAAAGGCTGTGTTCGCAAATTGGCATTATAAAAAGGATTTTCATCCTGATATAAATGCTGCATTTCAAAGGCGAAAATATTTTTGGCACTTTGTGTATAATACAAACTTAAATTTTGGTTTACCGATGTTGGATCCTGCTTTTTATTCGTAAAAATACTTTCTGCATCCGCCACATTGTTTACAACAGACTCACGCAGTAAATCAGTGTCTTCTTGTTGTTTAGACAATTTAGTTAAGATGTCATAATCAAACTGAAATTTATCGTTTGGTTTATACGTCGAACTTAATTTAAAAAGTCCTAAATTATTTTTTTGATGTGTTAATTCATCTCGTTTCTGCTGATCTCCAGAATCTAGAATCGTGGTTTGGGATTTAGTTTCTAAATCGGTTTTTGAAGTCGAAAGGATTCCAAAACCGCTTATATTCCATGTTTTTGCTGGAGAATAAGAGAAATTTGTTGCCCCAAATTTGGTTTCAATTTCCTTGGCCCTGTTATTTCTTAAAACCGAAATTCCTAAATCATTTGATGAAACATTAAAACTGCTGCCACCCTTTTTCATCATGTTTTTAAATCCGCCTGTAAACTTAAAATAATCCTGAGCCGTAAGCGGCAGTTCTCCAATATTATTAAAATTGGTAATTAAATTTATACTATACTTCGGACTGTAATAAAACAATTTCGGATTAATAATATAACGGCTGTCTAATTCTGCAACTCCGGTTCCGGCGGTTACATCTCCAAACCAAAAGTTCTTTTTACCTTCTTTCAGCTTAATGTTCATTGCCACATTTTCCTGATCGTTTTCCAGACCTTTTAACTGGCTTATTTCGTTATAATTTCTTAAAACCTGGACTTTATCAATGGCATCTGCAGGAATGTTCTTAACGCCGAGTTTGGTATCGCCGTCAAAAAAGTCTTTTCCTTCTACCATTAATTTACTTACTTTTTTTCCTTCAACCTCAATTTCACCATCAGCATTTACCTCAACGCCCGGAAGTTTTTTCAGGACATCTTCGAGTTTTTTTTCGGTTCCAGATTTAAAAGAATCGGCATTGTAAACAATCGTGTCGCCTTTTATAGAAACAGGCATTTCACGAACAATCTCAACACCCTCGAGTTCTATTCCTGCGCCGTCCATAACAATATTCTGGGCAATGTTTTCGGTTTTGGTCGAAACGGCAATTTCTTTAGACTTCATTCCCAGATAACTTACTTTAACCGTGTAAGAAGTATTAGGCTTTAAAGTCAGCTGAAATTTTCCTTTATCATTGGTAATTCCATAAGAATCCATTGCTTTTGTGGTATTGTTAACCGCCATAATATTGGCCATTTCCAACGGATTTTTCTGCTCATCCTGAATAAAACCATCAAAACGAACACTTTGAGAAAAGCATATAGAAGTAAAAAATAAGGCAAAAATAAAAAGTGTTTTATTCATTATCAGAATATTGGAATTTGGCCCGAAGCTTCGGGATTTTTTTTGGAATTGTATAAATTTTATCTTCCCATTGGCGGCGGTCCTCCGGCACGTCCGCGGTTCATTTCTCTAAATTCCTCCATTTTTTTAATTACCGTTTCATCATAGTCTTTTTGAGAAATTACTTTTCCTTTTTTAGATGGTTTTATTTCGACTTTATCTTTGGCATTTAAAACAATTTTAGAACATAAAATGGTCGTTTTTCCATCGTTAACTTCCAAAATTAAACCCGGAAGTCCCCAATAGTTTTCCGGACCCTGATTAACCGGAATCTCCGGCGTATACCAAGCTGTAACAACAATTTCTTTCGGAATTTCAAAATTGTCTTCAAAATTCGTTTTTGTATCTCCCGAAGTCTTTTTTACCTCATCCTTTTTATCATCATTATTTTTAGGTCTGAAATTTCTAAAATCGGTTTTACTGGCTTCTTTTACAGCTGTTGCTTTAAAACAATTGTACCCGCCTATTTGTTTGGTTTCCTGTTCCAGTTTCCAGTTTAATTTTGGCAGAGAATCTACAACCAGAAATTCTTTACCCATAAATTCTTTATCAACTGTATAGGATTTGGTTTTAACATCTTTATAAAAAGTGCCTCCGCCTCCCATCATAGAGTTCATCATCATTCGCATCCCTCCGCCCTGCTGTCCGGGAGTATCTAATTTTTCTTCTTCTTTATAAATAGAAGCCGTTTTGTCAAAATTTAAAATAAAAGTTTTCTCCAGCATTTTTTTCATTCGCTCTTCCATTGATTTTTGCATTTCCGGCGTTATATCACGATTTCCTGCTCTCATTCCTTCAAATTTAGGAGCCTGAGTTTTAGATTCGTAAACCGCCATTCCCTGAAAATCTTTTTGTGCCTGAACCTGACTGAAAGCCAATACTAAAAGCAAATAGGTTAGTTTTTTCATGTGTAAATGTTTAATAGATTGTAAAGTTGGTCAAACTTACATTCAAATTTATTATTAATTTTAAGATACTGAAAGTTAAATATATTAATGCCAAAATGCTATCGACAGAACAGCAATTTTGTAAGACTATCAGAATTTAGAAAGGTTTAAATCCAAATCTGGCCTAAAATGCTAATTTAAAGGCGTTCTTTACTGCACTTTTTGTACTTTGGCTACTCGAAATTATTAATTTATGAGTAAAACGCTGCGCCAAATTTTAGTATTGCTGTTTATCGCATGTTCTTCCTCAATTATATTTGGGCAAAGCCAAAAAGTAAATCCTGTTTTAATTTCAAAATTCAAAACTGATGCCGATGAATTTATTGGTTATGACTCTTTTGGGTACTCTTATCAGATAAAAAACAATATTTTCTCTAAAATAAAAGGAAACGAAATTTTTGAATATAAAAATGTCTCTTTGGGAAATATTACAAAAGTCGACATTCAGAATCCGCTTAAAATTGTATTGTTCTACGAAGACTTTAACAGCGTTGTTCTTCTGGATAATCAACTAAATAAAATGACCGAAATTAATTTTTCGCAAAATACCATTCCTATTGTTGTAAGCGCTATTGGGATGTCGACTCAAAACCAGCTTTGGATTTTTAATACTTTAAACCAGCAGATCGGGCTTTTTGATTATTTAAAAAATGAATACAAAACAGTTTCAATTCCGCTTACAGAAAGCATAAAATATTACCAAACCGACTTTAATACTTTCTTTTGGATTGATAAAAAAAACAATTGGTTTTCTTGTGATATTTTCGGTAAAATTTCGAGTTTGGGAACCGTTCCCGATTTTGATAAAATTGAAATAATTTCTCCTCAAAAATATATTTTCAGCAAAGCTAACACACTGTATTTGAGAGAAAATACAAACACAATTTCAGAAATTGAAATTTTAGAAAAAACGTTTGACAAATACTATTACAAAGACCAAATTTTATCTATTTTTACAGCTAAAGAAATTTTAAATTATAAAATCGTAACACGGTAATGCACATAGCAATAGCAGGAAATATAGGCGCAGGAAAAACTACATTAACTAAATTATTAGCCAAACATTTTAAATGGGAGCCTCATTATGAAGATGTAGTTGATAATCCGTACTTAGACGATTTTTATCATCAAATGGAACGCTGGTCTTTTAATTTGCAGATTTATTTCTTAAACAGTCGTTTTCGTCAGGTGCAGCAAATCCGCGAAAGCGGAAAAAAAATCATTCAGGACAGAACGATTTATGAAGATGCTTATATTTTTGCTCCCAACTTATACGCAATGGGATTAATGACAAGCCGTGATTTTGAAAACTATACGTCTTTATTCGAATTAATGGAATCATTGGTAAAAGCACCAGATTTATTAATTTATTTAAGAAGCACTATCCCTAATTTAGTTGGACAAATTCACAAACGCGGACGCGAATACGAAAACTCTATTTCTATCGATTATTTAAGCCGTTTAAATGAAAGATACGAAGCCTGGATTCAGACTTATACAAAAGGAAAGTTACTAATTATTGATGTTGACAACATTAATTTTGTTGATAATCCTGAAGATTTGGGAGACATCATTAATAGAATTGATGCTGAATTGAACGGGCTGTTTTAGTCTCTGTCGCTGCAAAAACCAAATAAAATTGTGTTAGTTTTTTTACTTCACTTTTAAATAAAAAAGAGGCTGTCTAGATTTAGACAGCCTTTTTTTATATTAATGGATATTCCTTTATTAATTGATTTTTTGAAATGTGACATAATCTTCAGACCAGTTGTTGCCACCAAAATTTAACATTGTACCAGCAGGATTAACAGCTGCTACATTTCCGCCCCAATAATAATAGTTTTTATTAGCTCCAGAAGTATTGTTAATAATTACGGTTCCATAAAGCATCGCATAATAGCTGCTGGATGGCAGCAAACCGCTTATAAGTGTATTAGTAGAAATAATATCCGAGCTAGTAGCAAAAACAGTAGAGCTGTTACTGAAACCAGAACGCACCCACCAGGTTTCAGTTGCACCTGTTGCAACTAATGTTCCTGATGATTTTGATAATAACATATTTACAGTTACCAGCCATTTACCAGGCCCCAAAGTAAGCACAGTCCCTGTATAAAAATATGATCCAGAAGCAGTAAAGTTAACCCCCGAACCTAACTTTGCAAAGCCCAATGTAGTTGCTGAAACATCTATTGCTGCCCTTTGACGCAAATTACCATTTGCATCTGCTGTTACTACGTTATCAGTTAGATCTCCCACATTCATTGAACGAACTCTGGCATAACCGTTTACGTCCATTTCTGCGGTTGGCGCATTGGTGTTTACCCCTATTTTTCCTGCATTACTATTGTTAACCCCAGTACCGTACAAAGTATTACCAATATTCATCTCATTACTTGCTGCTGCTGAACTTGGACCAACTGGAGTCGTTGATGCCCCTATTGTAATGTTATTACTGCCTGTTGTAATAGTATTACCACTCTGGTATCCAATTGCAATATTATTGCTGCCTGTAGTATTATTTGCTAAAGTATTCCCCCCTAACGCCGTATTATACATACCAGTGCTGGTAGTAAGAGCCATTGAAGAAACACCAATAGCTGTATTTCCTGCACCTTGTAATGCAGTAACAGAATTTAAAGCATTGTAACCAAAAGCCGTCGATGTAGAAGATAGTTTACCTGCATATTGATTATTAACTTTAAACACAAGAGGTGTGTTATCTGTAGTTCCTAAAAAATTAACCGCAGAGTTTGTACCCGCATTTCCTAATAAACTCCAATACCCTGACGTTAATGAAGAAGCGCTGACTTTTCTTAAGATATTATTTGAATCTAATACTAAAATATCATCTGTAGCAGCACCTGCTGTTAGTCCTGCTATTCCCAGTGTAAAGTTACTGTCAGTAGTTAGAACAGATGGCTGTACTAATGGCCCGCCTAACTGAACATAACCATTATTGGCCTGCAATCCATTGTTAGCATAAGGATTAACCTGCACTTTTTTCCCATTTGGTGAAACAACTGTTTCAGTTTGAGCCATAATAAACCCACTTTGCAGTAATAGCAATATGTGTATAATTTTTTTCATTTCTTAATCTTTTTACAAATTCCTAAAATTCAATCTCCTAGATTTATAAGGGACGAAATTAGATTGAAAATAGATTGAAAACAGCCGCAAAAAGTTTTTAAAATAACATTTTAAGACATTTATTTAATCAGAAAAAATATGTTCTTTTGCTTTTCTTAAGTAACACAAATAAAAAATGCCTCTAAAATTTAGAGGCATTTTTTATTTTAAGAAAATTTGACAAATTTATTATTTCGCAGCTTCCACTTTTGCCAGAACTTCTTCTTCTGTTCCTTCAAAAACTTCGGTTGTTGTTTTGCCATTTTCTGTTTTAGTAACAGTTCCGGTTGTTTTTCCGTTTATATTTTTAACCTCAACGTTTACAGATTTTTTCTCATATTTACTTGTATCAAAACAGTCTGTTTTTTGATATTTTCCACTTGTATCAAAATGAGCCAGGCATTTTGCTGTTTCTTCTGGTGAACAGCCTTTTTCTTTACACATTTTAATACATTCTTCTTTTGTCATTCCAGACATATCACCGCATTTAGAAATTCCTGCATGCATTTCTGTTTTTGCACAGCAAGACGCTTTTCCTGCAATGTCTGATGGAGAATGTCCTTCTCCTAAAATTGGCGCAATTACCAATCCAATTAAACACGTTAATTTTATTAAAATATTCATTGAAGGTCCTGAAGTATCTTTAAAAGGATCTCCAACGGTATCACCTGTAACCGCCGCTTTATGCGCATCAGAACCTTTGTATGTCATTTCTCCATTGATCATAACTCCGGCTTCAAAAGATTTTTTAGCATTGTCCCATGCACCTCCGGCATTGTTTTGAAAAACGGCCCAAAGAACTCCGGAAACTGTAACTCCAGCCATATATCCGCCTAGCATTTCAGCAATTAACTGGTTATTATCTGAGTAAACTAATTTTCCTAAAAGTACAATTGCAATTGGGAAACCAATAGTTAATATTCCCGGAAGCATCATTTCTCTTAAAGCTGCTTTTGTAGAAATTTCAACACATTTGCCATACTCCGGTTTTCCGGTTCCTTCCATAATTCCCGGAATTTCCTTAAACTGACGACGTACTTCGTAAACCATATCCATTGCGGCTTTTCCAACAGAATTCATCGCTAAAGCGGAAAAAACTACCGGAATCATTCCACCCACAAATAACATGGCTAAAACTGGTGCTTTAAAAATATTAATTCCGTCAATTCCTGTAAAAGTAACGTAAGCAGCAAATAAGGCTAATGAAGTTAAGGCCGCAGAAGCAATCGCAAATCCTTTTCCGGTTGCTGCAGTTGTGTTTCCTACTGAATCTAAAATATCAGTTCTGGTACGAACTTCTTTTGGTAATTCGCTCATTTCGGCAATTCCTCCCGCATTATCAGATATTGGTCCGAAAGCATCAATTGCCAATTGCATTGCTGTTGTTGCCATCATGGCCGAAGCTGCTAAAGCTACTCCGTAGAATCCTGCTAAAGCATATGAAATCCAGATTGCTCCAGCAAACAATAATACCGTTGGAAAAGTCGAAATCATTCCTGTTGCTAAACCTGCAATTACGTTAGTTCCTGCTCCTGTAGATGATTTTTGAACAATAGCCATTACTGGTTTTGTTCCTAATCCTGTATAATATTCAGTTACTGATGAAATAGCACCGCCAACAACTAATCCAACCAAAGTAGCGTAAAAAACACGCATTGATGAAATGGCTTTTGATCCTTCTCCAAAGAAACTCATCTGCATCGTTTCAGGAAGCATGTGCTGTACTAAAAAGAAACAAGCTACAGCTGTTAAAACAATTGAAACCCAGTTTCCTATATTTAATGCTTTCTGTACTTGTGCTTCTTTGGCATTATCATCTGAAATTTTCACTAAAGTTGTTCCAATAATTGAGAATAAAATTCCGAAACCGGCAATTGCCATTGGAAGTAAAATTGGTCCAATACCGCCAAAAGCGTCATTAATACTGCCGCCCATATCTTTTATAACATAATTCCCTAGAACCATTGCGGCCAAAACGGTTGCCACATACGAACCAAATAAATCAGCTCCCATACCGGCAACATCACCTACGTTATCTCCAACGTTATCTGCAATTGTTGCAGGATTACGCGGATCATCTTCTGGAATTCCAGCTTCAACTTTACCAACTAAGTCAGCACCAACATCGGCTGCTTTTGTGTAGATTCCGCCTCCAACTCTGGCAAACAAAGCAATTGATTCTGCACCAAGCGAAAATCCCGCTAAAGTTTCTAAAACAACGGTCATTGTTTCGGTATCTTTCCAGACTCCGCCAGAAAATAAATTAAAGAAAATTATAAAAAAGGCTGTTAAACCTAATACTGCTAATCCAGCAACGCCTAAACCCATTACGGTGCCGCCGCCAAAAGAAACTTTTAATGCCTGCGGTAAACTTGTACGCGCGGCCTGAGTAGTTCTTACGTTTGTTTTAGTTGCTATTTTCATTCCAATATTTCCGGCGTAAGCAGAAAATAATGCACCAAAAATAAAGGCAATTACAATTAATAAATGGGTTTTTACTCCCGGAATAAAAGTGATTCCTGCCAAAGCTAAGCTGGCAATAATTACAAAGATGGTTAACAGTTTGTATTCGGCTTTTAGGAAGGCTAAGGCTCCTTCGTAGATGTAATCTGAAATCTCTTTCATTTTACCGTCTCCAGCGTCTTGTTTTAAAACCCAAGTCCTTTTTATTCCCATGAAAAGTAATCCTAAAACTGCCATGACAATTGGCAGGTAAATCATAAATGCATTCATAATATTTTATTGGTTTTGGTTAATAGTCAACAAACTAACTAAAACGAATTTAAACAAAAAAGCAATACTCCTGACGGCAGTATTGCTTTTTTTATAAATTATGAATGCTTAAATTATTTAATACTAAATAATCCTGCTGGTTTATTTTCAATATCATCAAAACGCTTAGTGCACTCTGCAATAATTTCGTAAGCCTCTTTTACATCTCCCCATCCTTCAACATCAACTTTTTTGTTTTCAAGATCTTTGTAAACCTGAAAGAAATGCTCGATTTCTTTTACTAAGTGAGGGTTAATATCAGAAAGATCGTTTAATGAATTCCAGATTGGATCTGAAACTGGTACACAAATAATTTTTTCGTCTGGTCCTTTATCATCTGCCATATGGAAAACACCAATTGGTTTTACTTCCATAACACATCCAGGGAAAGTTGGTTCATTTACTAAAACCAATACATCAAGAGGATCACCGTCAAGAGCTAAAGTTTCTGGAATAAATCCGTAATCTGCAGGGTACATCATTGAAGAGAATAACATTCTGTCGAAACGCATTCTTTTGATTTCAAAATCGTACTCATATTTATTTCTGCTTCCTCTTGGTATTTCGATTAATACATCGAAAGTTGTTAGTTTGTCTGCGGTCATTTTTGTTTTATTATTATATCTATAATTTCGATTGCAAAAGTAACCAAACAATCCTTTTTTACAATGAAAAAAGTATATTAATCTGTATATATATACATTAATTAATATACTTTTCTTTTTATATAACAGACAGTTAATATGTAATTTTCCTATTTCGCTTATTTAAATAATAATGCCAGAGCAAATAGGTCGCATAAGATCTATACGGACTCCACTGTTCTGCATGTATTTCCATTTCTTGTTTATCATGAATATCCAGCAGTTCTTTAATGGTATTTACAACTGCAATATCGCCTAACGGAATCAAATCCGGTTCCTGAAGACAAAACATTAAATAAATATCAATTGTCCAGTTTCCAATTCCTTTCAATTTAATAAGTTCTTCACGAACCTGCTTTGCTGGTTTTGAAGCTAAACTTTCAACATCTAACTCTTTGTTCAAAATTGCTTCGGCTAAAATTTTAATGTATTTTGTTTTTTGACGGCTCACTCCAAGATTTCGATATTCTTCATCAGGTAAAATGACCATCGTTTCAGGATTGCAGGTTGTATATTCTTTTATTTTTAAGAATGTGGCTTTCGCCGAATCTATAGAAACCTGCTGTTCCAAAATTAATAACACCAAAGTTTCAAACCCCTGAGGCCGTTTTGGAATGGGCGGCAATCCATATTTTTCGATTATCTCCCGAAAGATTGGATTTTTATTGGTTAGAAAATCGATAGCTTCCTGCATAACTTTTACTTTTAAGTCAATTTCAAAATTAATTAAAAATGAAATTAATTCTTGTAAAGTTTTTTTGCCCGCAGATTTTACAGATTTAGACTGATAAGCTCAAATTGAAAAATTAAAGATTGAAAAATTAAATCTGCTTCGACCGGTTTAAATCTGTAGAATCTGCGGGCAAAAAAAATTAAGCATAAAAAAAGCCGCAAAGATTTTAAACCTTTGCGACTATGTAACTTTGAAGCTTTGCGTCTTTTATAATTAAAAATAGAACCCGAAAGATCCTTTGATAGCAAATTTATGAGCATCCGGCATATCTAAATAGTTTCCTCTCCAAGAAAAATCAAGACGGAAGACTTTAAAGATATTTCCAATTCCGGCATTGTATTCCCAATATACATTTTCTGGTGCATTATAAGGAAGTCCAGAAGCGTTTATTTCGCGATTTGCTTTAGAAATAGTTCCATGAACCGCTCTAACTCCTACAAACTCTCTCCAGTTTAATTTTCTCATAAACGGAATTCTCGCGAATAATCTTCCTCCAAAATCATGATTCCACTGCAAAGTAGTATATTGATCTGTTACAAATTCGTAGAAATTAAGGTTGCTAAACGTATTTTCAATTGTAAAATAAGTCTGGTTACCCGGAATTACACTCATTAAACCTAACGGAATTGTTCCAAATGTTTTTCCTGTTTCCAAAATAATATTAGATCTTCCTAAAGGTCCAATTATGATAGGCTGTTTGTAGAAAACCTGAATTTTTTCGTAAGCAAAATCGCTGTCTAAAACTCCTTTAAGACCATAACTGAAATTTACAAAGAAATGACTAAAAGGACTGTCAACTAAATCTCTTTCGACACCATAACCAATTGTTTTTCGGTTTGGCATATACTCAAATTGGATATTGGCTTCTGATTGTTTTACATCACTCTTTATCACTCCCATCGGATCTGATACACTTGGCAAAGTGGTATAATAATCCAGACTAAATGTCTTTGAAGCCGATTCTAATGTTCGATAAGAGAATCCTGCCGAAACAAGAAAATTCTTTTTAGGCTCCATTTCGATAGAAATGTTGCTCAAATTAATATTTGTGAGCTTTCCGTTGCTTCCGGTTGTAAACAAGGCCGACGATGCAAAACTTCGTCCTAAAATATCATTTGTTGTGGTTAAACTGGCTCCAATTTGTTCAATATCCCGCCTGTTTCCTCCAGAAATAATAATACGTTTTTTCTTGTCGATCATCCATTTACCAGAAACTCCGTATTTGAATTTATTATCGTCAAATCCGTATGCTGTATAGGCCTGCAAACGCCAAGGATCGTTAGGTCCAAAATACGTTCTTCCTCCTACTCTCAGCCTCAAACCTTCGACTTCATTATAACCAAATGTAGAATAAATAGGACCGTAATCGAAGTTCTTAAATTCGATATAACCGCTTCCTAAAATGGAGACGAGATTATAGAGCTGCTTAAATCGTTTGACCGTCTGCAGTGTATCGAGCATTTTATAAATACCCGCTTCGTCTTTATTTAATTTCTCAAAACGATTTTCTTCCCAAAATTCCGGCGGTCGTTCATAGACCGCATTATCTATGAAATTGACTTCTTCTTTATAAAATTTTTCGGGTTTTTGAATGTTGAATTTATGATTACGATACAAGGTCGTTCGTTTTCCATAAACTCCTTTTGATTTTTCTTTTTTATTCAAAGCAAAATCAGACATCATGTAATCGCGGGTTAAAAGGAAAACAGAATCGTTTTCTACTTCAAACTCCTGCTCGATATAAATATCTTTTACCCAGTTAATATTGGCACTTTTAGTAACGCCCATATTAATTTTCTTGATCGCAAAAGTGGTATCGTTTACCCAGAAATCTCCTTTAAAAGTTAATTCGTTTTTACGTCTTGGATAAAAAACAATATTAAAGCACCATTTTTTATCAATATAAGCACTGTCTTTCAATACGTAATTGTAAACATCAATTCCGGTTCTTGAAAGCGGACTGGTAAAACTTTTATCAAAAAATTTAAGGTGATTATCGTAAATATTATAATCTGAATAAAGGTCTTTTACGAAAGCTAAAATCTGTTGGTTTCCATTAAAACCAGACATTTTATTTCCGGTAAGGTTTTCTTTTACTTTCTTTATTCTGTTATCTCCGTAAACATCATAAACCGATTCGTTAATGAAAATAGGCAGATAGGTTTTTCCTGTAACTTCTGAAGTATCAACATGATTAAAAACAAACTCCATTCCTTTAAAGAGTTTATTTTTCATAAAAGCACTGTCAATTGTGTTCATGTCAAACTCAACTTTTTCGTACTTCTGCATTTGATATTGATTAAATTGGTAAAGCCCGTTTTTACGCTTTCTCTCCCATATTTTTCTCAAAATATCCAATGCCGGATTATTCTTTTTTGAAGTTTTACCCGTATAAATTACAACTTCACTTAATGCTTCTGGTTCGCTTAAAACGATTTTAAAGTTATAATTCACTGCTTTTTCCAAAGGAACTTCTTTATCTGAAAATCCCGCAGAACTCACCAATAATGCTGTATAAGTTTCTGATGATTCTAAATAAAAACGACCGTCTTCGTTAGAAACAATTCCAATATTTGAACCTTTAAAAACAACATTTGCAAATGGTATCGGCTGATTAGACTTGTCCAAAACAATTCCACTCACTTTTGTTTGTGCAGTAACAATAGCCGCAAATGCGAATACAAAAAATAGGCTGAGTAAAATTGTTCTTTTCATTGTCTGGGCAAAAAAAAACTTCATCAATTAACTATGAATGATGAAGTTTTGTGAGTATTTTAAATATATACTATTTGTATAACACTTTTTTAACTGCTTTTACTACATCACCTGCATTTGGCAACCAGTCTTTAAGCAATACTGGAGAATACGGCGCAGGAGTATCTGCAGTTGTAATACGTTGAATTGGCGCATCAAGGAAATCAAAAGCCTGCTCCTGAACGATATAAGAAATTTCAGAAGAAAGGCTGGCAACCGGCCAAGCTTCTTCAAGAATTACTAAACGGTTTGTTTTTTTAACCGATTTTAAGATCGCATCTTTATCCATTGGACGAACAGTTCTTAAATCGATAATTTCACATGAAATTCCTTCTTTAGCTAATTCATCAGCAGCGATAAAAGCTTCTTTGATGATTTTTCCAAAAGAAACGATAGTTACATCAGTTCCTTCACGTTTAACATCAGCAACACCTAGAGGAATTGTGTATTCTCCGTCTGGCACTTCACCTTTGTCTCCGTACATTTGCTCAGATTCCATGAAAATAACCGGATCATTATCACGAATTGCTGATTTTAAAAGTCCTTTTGCATCGTAAGGAGTTGAAGGAACAACAACTTTAAGACCTGGAGTATTAGCAAACCAGTTTTCTAAAGCTTGTGAGTGAGTAGCTCCTAATTGACCAGCAGAAGCCGTTGGTCCGCGGAAAACGATAGGCACATTAAACTGTCCTCCTGTCATTTGACGCATTTTAGCAGCGTTATTTATAATTTGATCAATACCAACTAAACAGAAGTTGAATGTCATATATTCTACAATTGGGCGGTTTCCATTCATTGCAGAACCTACTGCAATTCCTGAAAATCCAAGCTCAGCGATTGGAGTATCGATCACTCTCTTTTCACCAAACTCAGCAAGCATTCCTTTTGAAGCTTTGTAAGCTCCGTTGTATTCTGCAACCTCTTCTCCCATTAAATATATGGATTCATCGCGGCGCATTTCTTCGCTCATTGCTTCACAAATGGCCTCTCTAAATTGTATTGTTCTCATATTTTTTATTGTATGTTGAATTTTCTGAAGAGCAAAAATAAATATTTTAAATAACTTAAATGCATAAATTGAATTTAAAATCGCATGAAGTTCTTTCTCTCTTTAGGTTTTAACTTTTTAAGCAATATTGTGATATTTACGAAATCGATATAATAGACGTATAATTCACACTTAAAATGCCAAAATCATTTTTCAGACAAACTTTACTCAATTTGTGTAATTCTTATTTTCATCAAATTCATTCATCAAAACGGAAAAACTCAAAAATTAGTATTTTTTGGACAAAAAACATATTCACCTTCCTTTTACAAATATTGCAAAATTCCTAACAATCAGACAAAATGAGTATTTTTTTATTTTTAAATTCCGATTAAAATCATCTAAAACCATACAATCTGCGAAATCGTAATAGTTTTAAAAAATATTATGCATGCATAGTATAATTATTCCAAATTAAATTCTAAATTTGTAAAAGCATATTATAAATTCAAAATATATACTTATGAAAATACTAGTTTGCATCAGCCATGTGCCTGATACTACTTCAAAAATCAACTTCACCAACGGTGACTCAGAATTTGACACCAACGGCGTACAATATGTAATTAATCCTAACGACGAATTCGGCCTTACACGTGCTATCTGGTTCCAAGAACAGCAAGGTGCAAATGTAACAGTTGTAAACGTTGGAGGTCCTGATACTGAACCAACATTGCGTAAAGCATTGGCAATTGGAGCAAACGAAGCAATTCGTGTAAATGCAAACCCTACTGATGGTTTTTTTGTTGCAAAACAATTAGCAGAAGTTATTAAAAATGGCGGTTATGATTTAGTTATTGCTGGAAAAGAGTCTTTAGACTACAATGGCGGAATGGTTCCTGGAATGATTGCTGGTATTTTAGGTTCTAACTTCTTAAACTCATGCACAAACTTAACAGTTGACGGAAATAATGTAAAAGCAGTTCGTGAGATTGACGGCGGAAAAGAAACTGTAAGCACTACTCTGCCTTTAATTATTGGTGCTCAAAAAGGTCTTGTTGAAGAAAAAGATTTACGTATCCCAAACATGAGAGGAATCATGACAGCAAGAACTAAAGCTTTAACTATTCTTGAGCCAGTTGATGCTCCAGTAAATACAAAAGCAGTGAAATTTGAAAAACCAGCTCCAAAATCAGCAGTGAAATTAGTTTCTGCAGATAATCTAGATGAGTTAATCAACTTATTACACAACGAGGCTAAGGTGATTTAAGATTGTAGATTTTAGATTGCAAACTGCAATATTAAATCTAAAATCAACATTTGATTCACTTCAAAATCTAAAATCAATAATCTTTTTGGATTTCATTTTCAAGAATCTGAAATCTAAAATCTAAAATCTAAAATTGTTATGTCAATATTAATATATGCAGAATCTGCAGAAGGAAAATTTAAAAAAGTAGCTTTCGAATTAGCTTCTTATGCAAAAAAAGTAGCCGAAAGTTTAGGAACAACTGTTACAGCTTTGACAGTAAACATCAGCGACGTAAGCGAATTAGGCAAATACGGAGTTGATAAAGTACTAAAAGTAAACAACGATAAATTAGCTGGTTTTACTGCTAAGGCATATGCCGATGTAATTAAACAAGCTGCTGAAAAAGAAGGAACAAAAGTAGTTTTACTTTCTTCTACAACAGACAGTATTTACCTTTCATCATTAGTTGCAGTAGCTTTAAATGCAGGTTTTGCATCAAATGTTGTGGGATTACCAGTTAGTACTTCTCCATTTCAGGTAAAAAGAAATGCTTTCTCAAACAAAGCTTTCAACATTACACAAATCGATACAGATGTAAAAGTTCTTGGTCTTGCTAAAAACTCTTACGGAATTTTCGAAAGTGCCGGAGCTGCAGCTGCAGAAGATTTTAACCCGACACTTGGAGACAACGACTTTGGAATTAAAGTAGATTCTGTTGAAAAAGTTTCTGGAAAAGTTTCTATTGCCGATGCTGATATCGTAGTATCAGGAGGACGCGGATTGAAAGGTCCGGAAAACTGGGGATTAGTTGAAGATCTTGCTGCTGTTTTAGGCGCTGCAACTGCATGTTCTAAACCAGTTTCAGATTTAGGATGGAGACCTCACAGCGAGCACGTTGGACAAACAGGAAAACCAGTTGCAACTAACTTATATATTGCAATAGGCATCTCTGGAGCTATTCAGCACATTGCCGGTATCAACTCATCAAAAGTAAAAGTAGTGATCAATAACGATCCTGAAGCTCCTTTCTTTAAAGTTGCTGATTACGGAGTTGTTGGTGATGCTTTTGAAATTGTACCGCAATTAACAGAGAAATTAAAAGCTTTTAAAGCTCAGCATTCTTAATTAGAGAATTCTCATAAAAATATTTGCTGCCTAAAAACAAGATATTGTATCTTTGTTTATAGGCAGCTTTTTTGTTCCATATTTTTTGACTAAAATTGCAGCGTTATTTTCCTATCAAAAAAAGCAACAAAATGAGGCGCTAAGTGCCTTTTTTACAAACATATATGAGTCTAGTAAAATTATCTATAAAAGGAATTTCATACAGTCAAACTCAAAATGGCGCTTATGCCTTAATTTTGAATGAAGTTGATGGTGAAAGAAAATTACCTATTGTTATTGGCGCTTTCGAAGCCCAATCCATAGCTATTGCCTTAGAAAAAGAAATAAAACCACCACGTCCTTTAACACACGATTTGTTTAAAAACTTCGCAGAAAGATTTGATATCGTGGTAAAACAAGTAATCATTCATAAACTTGTTGACGGCGTTTTTTATTCAAGCCTAATCTGCGAAAGAGATAAAATTGAAGAAATTATTGATGCGAGAACATCTGATGCTATTGCATTAGCTCTGCGTTTCAATGCTCCAATTTTCACTTATAAAAACATCTTAGATAAAGCCGGAATTTATTTGAAATCAAATACTGCAGATTCTGATCAGGGATCTCAGGAAATTGACGATGTACTTTCTAACCCGGAAACTTTTGGACACGAGGAAGAAACAAACCAATCTGGAGATGTTTACGCAAAACATAGTTTACAAGAACTAAACGAGCTTTTAGATCAAGCCGTTTCTCAGGAAGATTATGAAAAAGCAGCAAAAATTAGAGACGAAATCTCTAGAAGATAATTTAAGGCTATAAGCCGTAAGCTGTAGGCTGTAAGCTTAAAGCATAATCATAAAAAAACAAACTTTAAGCATTAGGAAAAAAGCAGCCTAAAGCTTAAAGCCTAAAGCTTAAAGCAAAAATGAAACAATATTTAGATTTAGTAAAACACGTTTTAGAAAACGGCAATCAAAAAGGAGACCGTACCGGAACTGGAACTAAAAGTGTTTTTGGTTACCAGATGCGCTTTGATTTAAGTGAAGGTTTCCCAATGGTTACAACAAAAAAGCTTCATTTAAAATCGATTATTTATGAATTGCTTTGGTTTTTAAAAGGTGATACCAATATTAAATACCTTAAAGAAAACGGAGTAAAAATCTGGGATGAATGGGCAGATTCTAATGGCGATTTAGGTCCTGTTTACGGACACCAATGGCGTAATTGGAACAGTGAAGAAATAGATCAGATTTCTGAGCTGATTACCGAATTAAAAACAAACCCAAACAGCAGAAGAATGATCGTTTCTGCATGGAATCCTTCGGTTCTGCCAGATACTAAAAAATCTTTTGAAGAAAATGTAGCCAATAACAAAGCTGCTTTGCCTCCATGTCACGCTTTTTTCCAGTTTTATGTAGCAAGTCCAGACTTAGAAAAAGGAGAAACTAAGGGAAAATTATCCTGCCAGTTATACCAAAGAAGTGCTGATATATTTTTAGGAGTTCCTTTTAATATTGCTTCTTACGCATTATTAACTATGATGATTGCCCAAGTTTGCGACTTAGAACCTGGTGAATTTATTCACACTTTTGGTGACGCACACATTTACAATAATCATTTTGAGCAGTTAGAACTTCAATTATCGCGTGAGCCAAAACCATTACCAAAAATGATTTTAAATCCGGAGATCAAAAACATTTTTGATTTTGATTATGACGATTTCACTTTAGTAGATTATGACCCGCATCCTGCCATAAAAGGAAGTGTTGCTGTATAATTATAAAAAAATCCGCTTAAATATTTAAGCGGATTTTTTTATACAACTAAAACTCCATTTTCACTTCCGGCATAGTCATTCCATTTGTAAAAATCGGCTTCTGGGTCGTTAACATACGTTCCGTCGATTACGTACTTAAATTCGTAAATCGCATCTTTAACCAAATCATAAGTAGCTTTAAAAGTTCCGTTCTTCAACTTGCTTAAAGCACCTTCTGAAGCGTTCCAGTTATTAAAATCTCCAACGACTGCTGCCGAATCAGCATCTTTGGCATCTATTGAAAATGTAACTTTAACAACCGGCTTCGTTTTGATAAATTGTTTCTTCAAAGACATAACTATTTCGTTTTTAGATTTATAGATCCTAAATTAAGTAAATTCCGTCAAATAGTAATGAAGTTATACTCGATTTACGATAATACTAAAAACACTATATTTTTTTAGCTGTATCCATAATTTAAGGCACTTAAAATTTTGTATTTCAAATTGTTGTTTGATTTTCAGGCAAATATTCTATATCCAAAATATTGTCTTTCAAAAATAAATTTTAACTTTATGATCTCATTTTTATCTTATGGAAAAAGAAGTGCACGAACAATACGAGTATGCTAGAAGACGATTAAGACAAAAAAAGGTCTTATATTTTCATTTTGTTCTTTTCCTTTTAGGAAGTTTATTTTTATTTGTTGCTAATAGATTTTTTGGTTTTGGCGAAGGAACAAATCAAAACTGGTGTATCTGGATCATTACTGCCTGGCTCTTTATCTTTATTTTGCACTTTATAAAAGTCTATATAACAGACCGTTTTATGAATAAGAAATGGGAAAGAGAACAAATTGACAGACTTGTTGCTTTGCAGCAAAAAAGAATTAGTCAATTAGAATCAAAAATAAACGAAGACACTGAGAATAAAATTTAGTTACAGCATACCATGATTATAATGATAGCGGCTGTTGCCGAAAACAATACTCTTGGAAAAAACAATGAGTTAGTATGGCATCTGCCAAATGATTTTAAAAGATTTAAGTCACTTACGACTAATCACCATATTATAATGGGAAGAAAAACTTTTGAAAGTTTCCCAAAACCTTTACCAAACAGAACACACATTATTATAACACGCCAAACCGATTATAATCCGGAAGGCTGTATTGTGGTTGACAGTATGGAAAAAGCCATTGCTGCCTGTCCAGAAAATGAAGATTCGTATATTATTGGAGGCGGTGAAATTTACAATTTAGGCCTGCCTTATGCCGATATAATTGAAATCACCAAAGTACATCACACATTTGAGGGCGATGCTTTTTTTCCAAAAATCAGCAAAAGCGAATGGCAGTTAGTAGAATCTGAAGAAAATTTTAAAGATGAAAAACATCTTTATGATTATACTTATGAAACTTACATTAGAAAATAAATAAAAAAACATCCTCTTTTGAAGGATGTTTTTTAAAAAACGATTGATTTAGTATTGACTCGCTCAAGAAAATAGTTTTTGTAAAATCACAAATGTCAAAGTAACATTTGAAATAACTGAATAACATTTAATGTTAATTGAGATAAATCTCAAAAAAAGCCTTTAATAACAAATACCACTAAGATATTAAAGGCAAAGAAAATTAAAATTTCCAAAAACAAATTTAATCCTAAGAACGTACTTCGCACTTTTAAAAATAGTATTCCCCCAAGAACAACACTTTTAAAAACTACTTACCTGAACAAATGATTACCAGTGCAAAAAAGCAGCCATTTGATTAAGTCAATGAAAACGATCAATCATTTAAAACTTTTAATCATTTTTACTTCAGCAAAGTTGTGCATAATATCATCACAAGACAATACCCACTTTTGGTGATTTTTTAAAAATACCCACTTTTGGTGATGCCAGAAAAAAGACTTCAAAAGCTGATTTAAGCCTCTGTATCAAAACATTTAATTGACATTTTAAAAAACTCAATTACAGTTAAACTAGATTGTTTATATTTGCGTAAATTATAATAATGTCTGAAAAAATAACTCCATATAAAGACTCTTCTTTAGGTAAAAAAGAGCAGGTCGCTCAAATGTTTGATAACATTTCTGGGAACTACGATAATTTGAATCGTGTAATTTCATTTGGTATTGATACTAAATGGAGAAAAAAAGTATTGAAATTAGTTTCTGATTCTAAACCAAAAGTAATTCTGGATATTGCTACAGGAACCGGGGACTTAGCTATTTTAATGGCGCAGACGAAAGCAGAAAAAATTATAGGTCTTGACATTTCTGCCGGAATGCTTGAAGTGGGAAAAAAGAAAGTTGAGGAAAAAAAACTCTCTAATGTAATTGATCTGGTTTTAGGAGATTCTGAAAATATTCCTTTTGAAGACAATTACTTTGATGCCATTACGGTAGGTTTTGGTGTGCGTAATTTTGAAAATTTAGAAAAAGGTTTTGCTGAAATTTTACGAGTTTTAAAACCAAACGGAATTTTTGTAATTCTGGAAACTTCTGTTCCGGATAAAACACCATATAAACAAGGATATAAATTTTACAGCAAAAATATATTACCGCTTATTGGAAAATTGTTTTCGAAAGACAATTCAGCTTACGGATATTTATCTGAATCTGCTGCTGCTTTTCCTTATGGTGAAGCCTTAAACAATATTTTAAGAAAAACTGGGTTTATAGATGTTGTAGCAATGCCGCAAACTTTTGGTGTAGCAACCATTTATTCAGCATCTAAAAAATAGTATGAGAAAAATTGTAATCGTCATTTTATTGGTCTTAACGACAAAAGGATATTCTCAATTTGCTAAAAGCATGTTTAGCAAAGATCCTATTATTAACCTGGAAAACTGGCAGAAACAACGCCTTTATTTTGGCTACTATTTAGGTTTTAACAGTTTCGACTTTAAATTCGATTACAAAACTCCGGTTCAGCAGGATATTCAGGTAAAAAAAACAACTGGATTTAATGTTGGTGTTGTAGCCGATTTAAGACTGCAGGAATATATAAACCTGCGTTTTGAACCAGGTTTGTACTACACAAAACGTGATTTGTATTATCCTAATTTTGCTCAAGAAAAAGATTATTTACGCGAAGTAAACAGTACTTATATACACTTTCCGTTACTGCTTAAATTTTCAGCTCTTAGAACTGGAAATATTCGCCCGTATTTGGTTGGAGGATTGTCTACTACTTTAAATTTATCAAGTAATTCAAAATCTACAGACGATAACTTCGAGAATAAATTTAGAGTAAAACAATGGACTTCTGCTTATGAACTAGGTTTTGGAGTCGACTTCTTTACCGAATATTTCATCTTCTCTCCTTCTATAAGAGGAATGTTTGGTATAACCGATGAATTAATTCGTGATAAACCTATAAATGGTCCAAGTCCGTGGACAGATAACATTGATTCAATGAAATCAAGAGCAATTTTAATAAATTTCACATTTCATTAAAACAAAATATTAACTATTTCGTTTAAATTCACTAAGAATAATTGCTGTTGCAGTAGCTACATTTAAACTTTCGGTTTTTTGCAGCTCTCCAAATCTTGGAATTGTAAGCCGGGTGGTTACTATTTTTTCAATTTCTGCCGAGATACCATTGGCTTCATTACCCATAATAATGATTCCATTTTGAGGTAAATTAGATTGATAAATTGTATCTCCATCCATAAATGTTCCAAAAACAGGAAGTTTTGTCTGACTTAAAAAAGCTTTAAGATCAACATAATTTACGTTTACTCTGGCAATAGATCCCATTGTGGCCTGAACCACTTTTGGATTATAAATATCGACTGTTTCTTTAGAACAAACAATTTGCTTAATCCCGAACCAGTCGCAGAGACGCATTATTGTGCCCAGATTTCCCGGATCACGAATGTCGTCTAAAGCCAGAATTAAACCAGAATTTATAATTTGATTTTCGACAGGCATTTTAAAAACTGCCAGACAAGAATTTGGAGTTGTTAAAGCACTTATTTTTTTTAGTTCTTGTTCATTAATAAGAGTTCGTTTTGAAGATTGAACTTCTTCAAAATCATTTAACGTAGTGTATAAATGTTCTAATTCAAAATTGGATTGCAGCAATTCCTGAATTACTTTTACTCCTTCGGCAAAAAATAATTGATTTGCAAAACGCTGCTTTTTTTGATGTAAACTTGATATAAGTTTTATTTGGTTTTTACTAACCATAAAATAATGTACTTTTGAATTAAATATTAAAAAACACTTGAAAAATAATTCCACAAAAATAACAGCATTTATTCTAATAGCAATACTTATTTGCGCCTGTAATGCTGTAAAAAGAGTTCCTGATGGAAAAAATCTTCTTGTAAAAAACAATATTATTGTAAACGGAAAGTCTACAAATGATGAAAATGCAACAAATCAAATGTACCAAAAACCAAATGGTACACTGCTGGGTTACAAACTTAGATTAAACTTATACAATTTAGCCAATTTAAATCCGGACTCAACTTACCAGGCTAAGTTTAAAAATAATCCCGGATTATACGAACGTCAGGCTAAATTTTTATCTGCAAAACAAGTAGACAGACTTGGGCAGTCGTTTTTATATAAAGGAATTCATGAATTCTTAAAAAATACTGGAGAACCGCCGGTAATTATTGATACAGCAAAAACCAGAAAATCATTACTTCGATTAAAATTCTATTATTTCAATAATGGATATTTTAATGTATCTACTGATTACACAATAGACAGCATTGCCAAAAAGAAAGCTCAGGTAAACTACAACATTACAACCGGCCCGGCTTATACGCTTGATACTATTAAAACCAAAATATTAACACCTGCTCTGGACTCATTATACAAAACGAGCACAGAACCTTCGTTTTTAAAATCAGGTGATCAATATAAAACTTCTAATTTTGAAGAAGAAAAAAACAGGATTACAACCTATTACAGAAATCACGGAGCTTACTTTTTTCAGCCTACTTATGTAACTTTTGACATTGATACAATTGGCAAAAAAAACAAAGCCGATGTAACTTTAATCATCAATAACAATAACATCCAGGAAAGAGATTCCAGCAGAACTGAACCTTTTAAATTATACAAAATCAGCGATGTAAATATCTATACTGATTATTCTCCTGCTAATTCAAAAAGCAAGATCAATGACAGTACGACTTATAATAACTTTAATTTGTACAGTTATAAAAAGCTGAAATACAAACCCCGCGCCATTACAGATGCTATTTTTATCACGAAAGGAAGTACGTTTTCTGATACCAGAACCACGCTTTCTTCCAGATATTTGAATAACCTTAAAATATTCAATTATCCATCGATACAATACGAGGTAGATAAACGAGATTCTACAGCGCAGTCTTTGATTGCAAAGGTATATTTAACGCCAAGAAAAAAATACAGTTTTGGTGCTACATTAGATGTTACGCACTCTAACATTCAGGATTTTGGTATTGGAGCCAGTATTTCAGAAACAATTCGAAATGTCTTTAACAGGGCAGAAACATTAGAAATTTCGGCACGTGCCAATATTGGTTCATCTAAAGACATGGCAAACCCAAATGATAATTTTTTCAACGTTTCGGAATATGGATTGGATTTAAAACTGAATTTCCCAAGAATCCTGATGCCTTTTGGAACAGAAAAAATTATTCCGAAGAGAATGATTCCTTCTACTTCCATCGCAGCTGGTTTTTCCAAGCAGCAGAATATTGGTTTAGATAAGGAAAATTTTACCGGAGGTATCTCTTATAATTGGACTCCAAAAAGACGTAATACCGTAAAATTTGATTTATTAAACGCGCAATATGTTCGAAATCTAAATCCGAATAACTATTTCAATGTTTATAAATCTTCTTACAATGAGTTAAACGGTATTGCGCAAAACTATAATACTACAACAACAAATCTTGATGATAACGGAAACTTGATAATTCCGGAAGGAACCACAAATTTCACGAATCAAGTACTAACCAATCAAACAGCTTTAACACCTGATAATCCGCAATATAAAGATGTAGAAAGTATTGAAGAAAGAAGAATTCGATTGACTGAAAATGACTTCATTTTATCTACAAGCTATACTTTTACCAAAACCACTAAAACTGATTTAGCAGACAATACTTTTTATCAGTTTAAAACCAAAATAGAATCTGCGGGAACCTTATTGTCTGCAGTATCAAGTATTGGAAATTTAACCAAAAATGCAAACGGTAATTATGAGATTTTCAACTTAGAATATGCTGAATACATTAAAGGAGAGTTCGATTACATTAAACACTGGGATTTTGGAAAAGAGAAAGTATTAGCAGTAAGAAGCTTTTTTGGAATCGCAATTCCGTTTGGAAACTCAAATTACATTCCGTTTTCACGAAGTTATTATTCTGGAGGTTCTAACGACAACAGAGCATGGCAGCCTTACTCACTTGGTCCCGGAAGCACAAATGCTTTAAACGATTTTAACGAGGCAAATATGAAGATTGCCCTTAGTGCAGAATATCGCTTTAAAATCTTCGGAGATGTTAAAGGAGCACTCTTTGCAGACGCCGGAAATATCTGGAATGTGCTCGATAATGTGATTGATGACAAGGCAAGATTTAACAACTTAAACGATTTAGATGAAATTGCTTTGGGCTCAGGATTTGGTTTACGATACGATTTAAGCTTTTTTGTTATTCGTTTAGATTTAGGCTTTAAGACCTATAATCCGGCGCATGACAAGGGAGACAGATGGTTTAAAGAATACAATTTTGGTCACTCGGTTTTAAATTTTGGAATAAATTATCCGTTCTAATGCTAATTAATTCTTATTTTTGCAACCTAAAAACTAAAAACAACTATAAAAAAAATTACAATGGCACACAACATTAAACCAGGAGTAGCTACAGGAGATCAAGTTCAAGAGATCTTTAATTATGCGAAAGAGAAGGGTTTTGCTCTTCCAGCAGTAAACGTTACTGGATCTAGCACAATTAACGGAGTTCTTGAAACTGCAGCAAAACTAAACGCGCCAGTTATTATTCAATTTTCTAACGGAGGAGCACAATTCAACGCTGGAAAAGGATTATCTAATGCAGGTGAAAAAGCAGCAATCGCAGGAGGAATCGCGGGAGCAAAACATATTCACACATTAGCAGAGGCTTACGGTGCAACTGTAATTCTACACACTGACCACTGCGCAAAAAAATTATTGCCTTGGATTGATGGTTTATTAGATGCTTCTGAAAAACATTTTGCAGAAACAGGAAAACCATTATTTAGTTCTCACATGATCGATTTGTCTGAGGAGCCAATCGAAGAGAACATCGAAATCTGCAAAGAATATTTAGCTAGAATGAGCAAAATGGGAATGACATTAGAAATCGAACTTGGTATTACAGGTGGTGAAGAAGATGGCGTTGACAACTCAGACGTAGACAGCTCAAAATTATATACTCAGCCAGAAGAAGTAGCTTATGCTTACGAAGAATTATCTAAAGTAAGTCCTAAATTTACAATTGCTGCTGCTTTTGGAAACGTTCACGGTGTTTACAAACCAGGAAACGTAAAATTAACTCCAAAAATCTTAAAAAATTCTCAGGATTTCGTACAAAACAAATTCAACACTGGCCACAACCCAGTTGATTTCGTTTTCCACGGAGGTTCAGGTTCTACACTTGAAGAAATTAGAGAAGGAATCAGCTACGGAGTTATCAAAATGAACATCGATACTGATTTACAGTTTGCATACACTGAAGGAATCCGTGATTATATGGTTAAAAATCTTGACTATTTAAAATCTCAAATTGGAAACCCAGAAGGTCCGGATGCTCCAAACAAAAAATATTACGATCCAAGAAGATGGGTTCGTGAAAGCGAAGTAACATTCAACGCAAGACTTGAACAAGCTTTTGCTGATTTAAATAACGTAAACACACTTTAAATTTTAGATTTTTGAATTTAGATTTCAGATTTCTAAAGAAGCCTGAAATTTAAATTTTGAATTCAGATTGAAAAATCTAAAATTTAAAATCTACATTCTAAAATTAAAAAAATGGCTTGGTTTAAAAGACAAGAAAAAGGGATTACGACCGCGACAGAAGATAAGATGGACGTTCCGAAAGGATTGTGGTACAAATCTCCTACTGGAAAAATTATTGACGCAGACGAATTAGCGAGAAACTTATTCGTAAGCCCTGAAGATGATTTTCACGTTCGAATTGGAAGCGCAACCTATTTTGAAATTTTATTCGACAACAACGAATTTGTTGAGTTAGATAAAAACATGACATCAAAAGATCCTCTGCATTTTGTGGATACAAAGAAATATGCAGAAAGATTAAAAGATGTAATGGAAAAAACTCATCTTAAAGACGCTGTACGTACGGGAGTAGGAAAATCTAAAGGAAGAGAACTTGTAATTTGCTGTATGGATTTTGCTTTTATTGGTGGATCTATGGGAGCAGTTGTAGGTGAAAAAATTGCAAGAGGTATTGATCACGCGATCAAAAACAAACTTCCTTTTGTTATGATTTCAAAATCTGGCGGGGCTCGTATGATGGAAGCTGCTTATTCATTAATGCAATTAGCAAAAACATCTGTAAAACTGGCTCAATTAGCAGAAGCTAAATTACCTTATATTTCTCTTTGTACAGACCCTACAACGGGTGGAACAACTGCATCTTACGCAATGTTAGGAGACATCAACATCTCTGAGCCGGGCGCTTTGATTGGTTTCGCTGGTCCGCGTGTTGTTCGCGATACTACAGGAAAAGATTTACCAGAAGGTTTCCAAACTGCTGAGTTTCTTTTAGAACACGGTTTCTTAGACTTTATCACGCCAAGAAAAGAATTGAAAGATAAGATCAACTTATATATCGATTTGATTCAAAATAATGATATTAGATAGTTTTAAACTTTCTAAATTAAATACAAAATCCCATTCGCTTCGGCTGATGGGATTTTTTTATTTTTAAACCATAAGTCTTATAAGTACATTTTAATTCTCTTGCAAGGTTTTAAAACCTTGTAGACCTCAAATTTAAAACTACACATATTATCGATTAAAACCTTAAATAACATCTGTATGGTTTTGAAAACTTCAAAATTTTCATATAAAAAAGAAGGAAAAATCTTATATAAAAATATATTTGTTTATCTTTGCTCCTTAACTATGTTAGTTTAATATTTAACTATAAATAATTAAATTAATTACTGAACATTTATATAAAATGAAAACTGAATATTTTAATGCAGTTAATGAATTAAAAAACTGGATTCTCAACAATAAGGTAATAATTGAAGATACATCTTACAGAAATGAGAAAGCTGATATCAAAACTTTCAAAATTCAAAATATTTCAACCGAAGAACTACAAGATATAAAAAGTTTAACAAATAACAATTTAGAAGATTCATATTATTACTTCTTACAAGAAATAGGAACCGGCCAGTTCTTTATTGGTGAATATTTTGCTAAATTCGAACTTTATAATCTGGAACAATTGAAAAATTACAATGCGCTAGTACAACAAGAAATCGAAGGAGAAGATGAGGCGTCAGAAGACAATTATTTCATGATTGGCAGTCATTTATCGATGGGTGATTGGATTGGTTTTTGCACAACAAAACAAGACACTAATAATTTTGATGTCTATTGTCATGAATACCCTATCTACGAATATGCAGAAACTTCTAATGAACTCAAATCTTGGAGGAGCTTTGAAGATTGGATTATAAAGGTTGTAAAGACAAAAGGAGAAGAATCTTTATAAATATGCTTGCCTCATATCTCTGAACTTCAAATCTACATAAAAAATTGAAAAGTCTGTTCAAATAAAGACAAAGCAGGGAAAAACTTTATGGCACTTTAAAATATTTTTCATTTACAAAAAACTCAGAACCTTATTATCCAAGCCCCTTTTAATCTTCCAAAAAAACTACATCCCTGTTCTAATTGCTTCTACAGGATCAAGATTTGCTGCAGAAATAGCCGGCAGAATACCCGAAATCAATCCAATAAGCGCCGCTAAAGTTGTTCCCAAAATTATATTTCCAAAGCTCAATACAAATTCAAAATCCAGTGCTTTGGTTAAAATAACTGCAATTCCCCAAACCATCAATAAACCAATAATTCCGCCAATTACAGAGAGAATTATAGCTTCAAATAAAAACTGAAATAATATAAATCTGTTTTTGGCTCCCAATGATTTTTGAATACCAATTAAATTGGTTCTTTCTTTAACCGATACAAACATAATATTGGCAATTCCGAAACCGCCGACCAAAAGAGAAAATCCGCTGATAATCCACCCTACTACATTCATCTGGCCTAAAATTCCGTCGATAAAATCAGTAAAACCAGAAAGCACATTTATGAAAAAGTTATCCATTTCTCCTGCTTTCATTCCGCGAATTGCTCTTAATTTTTGGGAAACTTCAGCTTTATAAGCTTCCATATCAACACCTTTAGTAGGTTTTAAAATAATCATTGGAGTCATTGCATCGCTGTCGCCATACATTCGGCGTAAAAAATTAGCCGGCAGATAAACTGATGTATCATTACTGTCTCCAAAAAAACCCGCACCTTGTTTGGCAATTACACCAATTACAGTAAAACGCTGGCCGTACAATCGGATATTTTTACCAATTGGATCAATATCCCCAAAAAGTCCCTGAGCAATTTCGTATCCCAAAACAATTACAGCAGTTCCTGAGTTCGATTCAGATTCATTATAAAATCGTCCTTTTTCAAAACTTAAACCATCAATATCCCCCATTTCAAATGAAGATGGATTAATCCTTACATCGGCTACAGTTTTAGAATCATATTTTAAAGTTTCTTTATTAACCCAAAGCTGATACCCAACCTGATCTGTATTATTAAGAGAATTTTTTAAGTTAACATATTCATCATATTTCACATTTGGAAACTGTTCTCTCTTCCATTGTGGAATTTCTGAAGGCCCAAAACTGAATTTCATTAAATAAATCGTATTTTTATCTAAACTGCTCAAATCTTTAGAGATTTTTTTGTCTAAAGAATCAACTGCAGCCAAGACGGCAATTATTGAAAAAATACCAATTGTAACACCCAATAACGACAACAAAGTACGAAGTTTATTATTTCGTAAAGCGTTTACGGCAAAGCTTAGACTTTCTTTTAATAATCTTAGATAAAGAAGCATATAGTAGTATTTTTCAATAAAGTAAAATTCAATAATTTAAAAACAAAAACCTAATAAAAGTTAACTTACTCATCAGTAGATTTTTTTACGAGATTGTTACACTAAATCTTTTAAAATAATATATAAAAAAACTACTTTTGCAGTCTGAAAATCATAACTACACAATGAGCACAACTAAAAAAATACAATCAGCGTTAATATCTGTTTTTTCGAAAGATGGATTAGAGCCAATCGTTAGAAAATTACACGAACAAAACGTAACACTTTATTCAACTGGAGGAACTCAGGATTTTATTAAAAACCTTGGAATTCCGGTAGTTCCTGTTGAAGATATTACTTCATTTCCTGAAATTCTTGGCGGACGAGTAAAAACTTTACACCCGAAAATTTTTGGCGGAATTTTAAATCGTCAGGACAATGAAAGTGATGTGCAGCAAATGAAAGAATTTGACATTCCTCAAATTGATTTAGTAATTGTTGATTTGTATCCTTTTGAAAAAACAGTTGCTTCTGGTGCAAGCGAACAAGATATTATTGAAAAAATTGATATTGGCGGAATTTCATTAATTCGTGCTGGTGCAAAAAATTTCAAAGACACTGTAATAGTAGCTTCAGTTAACGAATACAGCTTACTTTTAGACATCATTACAGAACAAAACGGAAGCACAACTCTTGAAAACAGAAGATTATTTGCTTCAAAAGCTTTCCATGTTTCATCTCACTATGATGGAGCAATTTTTAACTACTTCAATACAGACGAAACAATCTACAAAGAAAGTATTGCAGATGGTCAAGTTTTAAGATATGGCGAGAACCCGCACCAAAAAGGATTTTTCTTTGGAGATTTTGACGCTATGTTCAAAAAAGTTCACGGAAAAGAGTTATCTTACAACAACTTATTAGATGTTGATGCTGCAGTTAATTTAATTGCTGAGTTTAAAACTGACGGACCAACATTTGCTATCTTAAAACATAACAATGCTTGTGGTTTAGCTTCAAGAAAAACAATCAGCGAAGCATATTTAGCGGCTTTGGCATGTGATCCAACATCTGCTTTTGGAGGTGTATTAATTGCAAACACTAAAATTGATGTAGAAACAGCTCAGGAAGTCAACAAGTTATTCTGCGAAGTAGTAATCGCTCCAGCTTATGACGATGAAGCAATTACAATTTTACAAGAGAAGAAAAACAGAATTATTTTAGTTCAAAATGAAGTTGAATTACCATCTCGCCAAGTAAGAACTTGTCTTAATGGTTTGTTAATTCAGGACAGAAATAATATTACGGATAATAAAGAGCACTTAAAAACCGTTACAGTTACAGAACCTACTGCTCAGGAGATCGAAGATTTAATCTTTGCTTCGAAAATTTGCAAAAACACAAAATCAAATACCATAGTATTTGCAAAAAATGGGACATTAATTTCATCAGGTACAGGTCAGACTTCAAGAGTTGACGCCTTAATTCAGGCTGTTGACAAAGCAAAAGCTTTTGGATTTGATTTAAATGGTGCTTCAATGGCAAGTGATGCCTTTTTCCCATTTCCTGACTGTGTTGAATTAGCTAAAAAAGCAGGAATAACTGCTGTAATTCAGCCTGGAGGTTCGATAAAAGATGAATTAAGCATAAATTATTGCAATGAAAATAATCTTGCAATGGTATTTACAGGAACACGTCATTTTAAACATTAATTTGTTTAACTTTGTTCGATAAATTATTTTATAACATTTTAAACCCCTAAAAAACTTATGGGATTTTTTGATTTCATGACCGAGGATATTGCGATAGACCTTGGAACCGCAAACACTTTAATCATTCATAATGATAAAGTTGTTATTGATAGTCCATCTATCGTAGCACGTGATAGAGTATCAGGCAAAATCATTGCTGTTGGTAAGGAAGCCAACATGATGCAAGGTAAAACGCATGAAAACATCAAGACCATAAGGCCTTTGAAAGATGGTGTAATTGCAGATTTTGATGCTTCGGAAAAAATGATCAATATGTTCATTAAAAGTATTCCGGCATTGAAAAAAAGAATGTTTACTCCTGCACTGCGCATGGTAGTTTGTATTCCTTCTGGTATTACTGAGGTGGAGATGAGGGCGGTTAAAGAATCTTGTGAAAGAGTAAACGGAAAAGAAGTTTATTTGATTCACGAGCCAATGGCAGCAGCAATTGGTATTGGTATCGACATTATGCAGCCAAAAGGAAACATGATTGTTGATATTGGAGGTGGTACAACAGAAATTGCTGTTATCGCTTTAGGCGGAATTGTATGTGACAAATCTGTAAAAATTGCGGGTGACGTTTTCACAAATGATATCGTTTATTACATGCGTACACAACACAACCTTTTTGTGGGAGAAAGTACTGCTGAAAAAATTAAAATTCAAATTGGAGCGGCTATCGAAGATTTAGACGGACCGCCGGAAGATATGTCAGTTCAAGGTAGAGATTTGCTTACAGGTAAACCAAAACAAGTAGATGTTTCTTACCGTGAGATTGCAAAAGCTTTAGACAAATCTATCCAGCGTATCGAAGATGCTGTAATGGAAACATTATCGCAGACTCCGCCTGAATTAGCTGCAGATATTTACAACACTGGTATTTATTTAGCTGGTGGTGGATCTATGTTAAGAGGTCTTGACAAACGTATTTCACAAAAAACAGATTTACCTGTTTACATTGCTGAAGATCCTTTAAGAGCAGTTGTACGTGGTACAGGAATGGCTCTTAAAAACATTGCAAAATTTAAAAGTATCTTAATCAAATAAGATCAAAAAATAACAACCAATATACTTTTATTAGAGTCAAATTTTTAATATTTGACTCTAATAATTCTGAAACCTTAAAGCATATCCTGAAACAAAATAACCAGACAAGAAATGCAGCAAATTTTTAATTTCATTATAAGAAACAGTAATCGGTTACTGTTTTTGCTGCTTTTAGGTATTTCGTTGACTCTTACAATTCAATCGCATTCCTATCATAGAAGCAGAGTAATCAGTTCGGCTAATTTTTTAAGCGGAGGTGTTTATGAGAGAATCAACCGTGTAAACGAATATTTGAATTTAAGAGCTGAAAATGACGAGCTTGTACTTGAAAACGCAAGGTTAAAAAGTCTTTTATTTAATAAAGAAGACACTACAAAGGCACCTTTTCCAGACAGCATTAGAGGAGTTAAACCTGCCGATATCATAGTTTCAAAAGTAATTCACAACTCTTACAATACACACGAAAACTTTATCACACTTAACTCAGGAAAAAAGGAAGGAGTTAAACAAGATATGGGGGTTATAAATAGTTTAGGTATTATTGGAGTTGTAGATAATACTTCGGCAAATTACTCGACTGTGGTAAGTATTTTGAATATGAAATCACAGATTAATGCTAAAATAAAAAAATCAAATCACTTTGGTTCTTTAACCTGGGATGGAAAAAGCACAGGATTTGTTCAATTAGAAGATGTTCCTAGATTAGCTTCAATTAGAAAAGGCGACACTATTGTTACCGGAGGACAATCTGTAATTTTCCCTGAAGGAATAAACATTGGAACTGTAGACAAAATTTACATTAAAAAGAACACAAGTTACTATGTCATAAACGTTAAGTTATTTAATGATATGACCAACTTAGGACACGTATATATTATTAAAAGTAAGGACAGAGAAGAACTTATTAATTTAGAAAAGAAAAGCAAAGAAAAAGATGAGTAGTGCTTTGTTGGTAAATATTTTTCGATTCATTATGCTGCTGGCAATTCAGGTTGTTATTTTTAACAACATGAATTTTTTAGGCTACATAAGTCCTTTCCCATATATCTTATATATTATTTTATATCCGGTAAACAGTAATCGAGCTGGACTCATTGTTTCGAGTTTTCTATTAGGATTAGTTATGGATATGTTTTGCAACTCAGGTGGAATTCACGCAACAGCCTGCGTTATATTAGCATATTACAGACCTTATTTCTTTAAATTTTCATTTGGATTAAGTTATGAATATCAAACTATCAAACTAAATGAATCTTTAACTCCTGAGCGGTTCTCATTTATATTAGTATCTGTCCTGCTGCATCACATCGTACTTTTTACGCTGGAAGCTTTTCAGTTTAAGTTCATAATAGATATTTTACTAAGAACTCTGTTTAGCACCATTTTTACAATAATCACTTCAATTATAATAATTTACATTATTAAGCCCAATAAACGATGAGAAAAGTTCTGCTGCCCTCTTTAATTATTATTGCAGCATCTTTGCTAGTGATTCGGATCTTTTATCTGCAGATTATTGACGATTCATTCAAATTGAAATCAGAAAATAATGCAATTAAAAAAGTCTATGACTATCCTGAACGCGGTTATATTTATGACCGAAATGGTAAATTATTAGTTGCCAATCAGGCTTCATATGATATCATGGTTATTCCAAGAGAAATTGGAAAAGATATAAACATTGAAGAATTTTGCGCATTGTTAAATATCACTCGTGAAGAATATGACAAAAGAATTGCAAAGGCAAAAGTTTACAGCCCAAGACTTCCATCTGTTTTCTTATCGCAGTTAAACAAAAATGAATTTGCTGCTTTTCAGGAAAAAATCAGAAAGTATGAAGGTTTCTATTTCCAAAAACGTTCTCTTCGCGATTACGAGGTAGATTATGGCGCTAATATTTTTGGCTTTATTACTCAGGTAAACGAAAACTTAATTAAAAAAAATCCATATTATAACAGTGGAGATTTAATTGGACAGCAAGGTGTAGAGCAAAGCTATGAAGAAATTTTACGCGGTGTAAAAGGTGTAAAATACATTCAAAAAGACAAATACAACCGAGAAATCGGCCCATATAAAGAAGGAAAATACGATACGATCGCCGTTGCCGGAGAAGATATCAACCTAACCATTGATGCCGAACTTCAAAAATACGGTGAGGAGTTAATGATTAATAAACGAGGCGGAATTGTTGCTATCGAACCTAAAACGGGTGAAATTCTGGCATTAGTAACCGCACCATCTTATGATCCGGGGATTTTGGTTGGAAGACAAAAATCTAAAAACTATACGCTTTTATATCACGATTCGATTGCAAAACCTTTATACGACAGAGGACTTTTAGCCGAGTATCCTCCAGGTTCTCCATTTAAAATTTTGACTGGTCTTGTTGCTCTTCAAGAAGGTGTTATTAATGAACAGACTACTTTTATGTGTCACCACGGATTTAGTTATGGAGGCGGTCGTTTCATGAAATGCCACGGTTTTGGACCTCATCAATTGCATAACGGAATTTACAATTCTTGTAACACTTATTTTGGTCAGGCATACATGCTGACTATCAATAAGTATAAAGATCCGGGACAAGCTGTTGATGTTTGGAGCAGCCACGTAAAAAGTTTCGGTTTAGGTCAATTTATGGGATATGATTTACCAATCGGTAGAAGAGGAAATATTCCAACATCAAAAACATACAAAAAAATCTATCCTAACGGAGGATGGAGAAGTTCAACCATTGTATCGAATGCAATTGGTCAGGGAGAGGTTTTAATGACCCCTATTCAATTAGCCAACATGATGGCAACAGTAGCTAATCAGGGTTATTATTATACACCTCACATCATTAAGAAAATTGAGGGCGAAAAAATTGATGAAAAGTTCACTACAAAACACGTGACTACAATTGATCAAAAGTATTTTCCTCCGGTTATCAGCGGTTTATTTGATGTTTATAACAAAGGTACTGCTTACGCTCTTAGAGTAGAGGGAATTGATATTTGCGGAAAAACAGGAACTGCCGAAAATTATGCTAAAATAAATGGTAAAAGAGAAAAACTTAAAGACCACTCTATATTTGTTGCGTTCGCACCAAAAGACAATCCAAAAATTGCTATTGCGGTTATGATTGAAAATGGAGGTTTTGGAGCAACAGTTGCAGGTCCGATAGCCAGTTTAATGATCGAAAAATACTTGCGACACAAAATTACCAGAACAGATCTTGAAGTAAGAGTATTAAATAAAAGTTTAGTTTCTGAATATGCTAAGTTAGGCGGAATAAGCGAAGCTCTTAAAATTGAGTCTGTACCAAAAGATTCTGTTTTACAGGCAAAAATCATAAAACCAAAAGCACCCGTTACAACGGCACCAGCAACTGAAGTAAAAAAAACAGCGGTAGACACCACTAAGAAAAACTAACAAAGATTATTTCAAATGAAAAATCAAAGTGTAAAAAATAATATTGACTGGATAAGTGTCTTTATCTACATTGCGCTGGTAGTATTAGGGTGGCTGAATATTTACTCATCATCATTATTATCAACTGATGGAACCTATCAAAAACAATTAATTTTTATTGGATGTACAATTCCATTAATTTTTGTTGTGCTTTTTGTTGATGGAAAATTTTATGAAAAATATGCCAGTATAATTTTTGGTGTTGCTCTTTTATCTTTGGCCGGTTTGTTTTTATTTGGTAAAACAATTGCAGGTCAGCGATGCTGGTACGCAATTGGAAGTTTTACACTTCAGCCTTCTGAGTTTGCAAAAGCTGCTACTTCATTGGCGTTAGCCAAATATTTAAGTGATACACAAATTAACCTAAAAGAAACCAACAGGCAAATACAAGCACTAGCAATTGTCTTTCTGCCTGTGATGCTTATTTTACCTCAGCCCGATCCTGGAAGTGCTTTAATTTACAGTGTTTTCATTTTGGTTTTATTTAGAGAAGGACTGCCATCATGGTATGTGTGGACTGGTTTTATTACTATTTTATTATTTGTATTAACCCTGATATTAGAACCTTATGTAGTAATCTTAATAGCACTTGGCGTATTAATTATTATACATTTTAAAGGCAGGGCTGTTGACAGAAATATTCTTTTAAGTGCCATTTTACTAGCACTTATTTCGGGATTTGTTCTTTCTGTAGATTATGTTTTTGACAACGTTTTTAAACAACACCACAGAGACCGTTTTAATATCCTTCTTGGAAAAACGGTTGATATGAAAGGTATTGGATACAATACGAATCAATCTGAAATTGCTATTGGATCTGGAGGATGGATTGGGAAAGGATTTTTAGAAGGAACACAAACCAAAGGAGGTTTCGTTCCTGAACAACATACCGACTATATCTTTACAACTGTTGGAGAAGAGTGGGGATTTGCCGGTTCATTAGTTGTTATTTTACTTTTTACAGGTTTATTTTTAAGAGTAATTTATTTAGCTGAAAGGCAAAAAACCAAATTCAGCCGGGTTTACGGTTACTGTGTTGCCGGAATTTTATTTATACACTTCTTTGTAAATATTGCCATGGTAATTGGAATTTTCCCAACAATTGGAGTGCCTCTGCCCTTCTTTTCTTATGGAGGTTCCGGACTTTGGGGATTCACTATTTTGCTGTTTATCTTCTTAAAAATGGATGCGAATAAAGTAAATGAATGGTAAGGGACTTTAAATTCCGAATTCCAACTATATAAATAATTTAAAAAAGCTTTGATTCAGATTTTTAAAAAACTGAGTTGAAGCTTTTCTCTTTTTTTATTATTCTGCATTTCAAACTCAATGTATTTCATAAATATTGCCAGCAGTTGAAACCGCCGAGACATCTATTAAACCAAAATTCAAACCTTAGACAATAGACATAAAAAAAGTCCGAAGTTTAGAACTTCGGACTTTTTAGCTTTTTATAGTAAATTATATTTTTTCAACTGGTTTCTTCTTTAAAAGTTTTAAAAGAACCGGGAAAGTTGATATAATAACAATTATAATAATGATATATTCTATGTGGTGTTTTAGATCAATTCCTTGTTTTAAGAACACTCCGTATAAATAATGTCCGGCAAAAATTAAGATAAATGACCACAAGAAAGAACTCAGGATATTGAAAAACATAAATTTCTTTTTGTCCATTGAAACAATCCCTGCAATAATTGGAGCGAAAGTTCTAAAGATTGGAAGGAAACGCGCGTATATAATTGCTTTTCCGCCATATTTTTCAAAGAAATCTTTTGACTGTAAAAGATATTTTTTCTTAAACCAAAATGTGTCTTCTTTTTTAAATAAGTAATAACCGCTTTTTGCTCCAAACCAGTAGCCTGTCATATTTCCTAAAACTCCCATAATAGCAACAGCAGTCGAAAGCAAAAACACATTTATAAAATCACCTGGGATATAAACTACATTTTGAATTAAATCGCGGCTGTAAATACCAGCTAAGAAAAGCAAACTATCTCCTGGTAGAAAAAAACCTGCAAAAAGTCCTGTTTCTGCAAAAACAATAAACAGAACAATAAACAGCCCAATTTCAAAACCTCCGATACTTAAAGTTATGTAAAATTCAGGGTTTATTAACTGGGTCCAATCAAACTTAGTCATAAATGTATTTGGTTTATTTATAAGTTCGTGAAATTAACAATAATTTGCTTTAACCACAATTAAAAGCCATATTTTAAAGATAAATTAACTATTAAAAAAGCCCGAGTTCGTAACTCGGGCTTAAAAAATTATTTTTCTCTTTCGTACTTACAGCAAGAATGCAAATTTTCATAATCGGCATCTGTTGCTTTAGCATCTTTAGTATCATGCCCTGCCTTTGCAATTGCCAGATTTAAATCTTTTGGCGAAGATTTCTCTTCATTTAAAATTACAGCCAATTGATGCGAGCTGATATCCCAAGATGCTGTTTTTACACCCGGAACACCATATGCAGCTTTCTCTATACGCTTTTTACATTGTTCACAGTTACCGTTTACTTCAGTAGTATATTTTAAATTTTTATTCTTTTTGGTTTGAGCCTGAGCCGAAAATCCTAAAAAAGTAATCATCGCGATTAAAATCAAATTTTTCATTTGTCTATATATTTAGTGTTATAAATTTATTATTGATATTGTTATTGATATTGTTATTGATATTGTTATTGATATTGATCCGTTATTTTATCTTAAATCGTAATCCTGCATAATACATCTGCCCAAAAATTGGCGCATATGCTACAGAGGCATCAAAATTTGGCCCAAAAGGATCATTTGCCCCAAGTATTGCTTTTTGCTGTTTATAATTTCCAATGTTTTCTCCGCCTGCATATACTTCAAAAACAGGTGAAAAAACTCTTGTTACCTGTGCATTCATAACAGCATAAGAAGGTGAAAAATCAGGAAACTGATCTTCTGCCGGATTCGAAGCTGTATAAGGCAATTGCTGTTTTCCCGACCAGTTAAAAGTATAATCAAACTTCCATTGTTTATCGTTTTTTAAAGTCGTTTCATATTCTAAATTTCCAAGAAAACGATGTTTTGCCTGAAGCGGACGCTGAAAAGTTCCTCTTAAATAATCAGTCTGGATGTCGTAATATTTATAAGCTGTTCTTAAATTTAAATTATGAATAAGTTCATAATTAAACTCAAACTGAAGACTGTTTGCGAAAGAACTTCCTTTTAAATTATAAAACAAAACATCCTGCGGACTCTGCATTATATCAACAATCGCCTGATTTTGAAAATCGGTTCTGTATAGATCAAATCCTGCTTCGGCATTTTTATTGAAAATTTTAAATTTCTGCGAAAAACTGATTCCGTAATTCCATGCAATTTCAGGATTTAAGCCGTAGATTTTTCCATTCTTATCCAAAATTGAGAACGTTCTAGAACTTGCAAAAAGCTGTTGGTTTTCTGCAAAAATATTAGCCGAACGTTTTCCTCTTCCGGCAGAAAAACGAAGTACTCCATTTTTCCATGGATTGTACCGCACATGTAAACGCGGTGTCGCAAAAAAGCCTAATCGGTTATGGTTATCGACTCTTCCGCCTAAAATAATACTGAAATTATCTGTATTGTCATAAGTATATTCAAAAAACGCACCAACCGAATTATCGATTCGGCTGTAATCATCAGCATTCACAAATTCCTGATATTGATCGTATGAAAAGTTCAAACCCGTTGTGAACTTATGCATTGTATTATTGATAATAGAATTGAAAATTAAATTAGAATAAAAACTATTCTGTTTAATATCATATAAATTCAAACCAAAATACGAATCTTGTTTATGACTGTTAAAAGCGTTTTGAAAGCCAATACTTTGATAAGGCATATCTTTAAAAACGTAACCAATTTTTGTTGAAACATCAAAACGCTCTGTATTAATTTCAGATCCCCAATGATTTGTTGTACCACGGTCACGGTCTTTATCAAAATCAACTTCTCCGGTTTGTTTTTTATCATTCATATATCTGAAATTGATAAAACTTACCAAACCGCTTTCCGGATCATAATATTGATAACGGTTTAAAACGTTTATTTGTTTTCCCAGCGGATTATCCAAAAATCCATCATGGTTCATGTCATTTTTTGCCACACGCGCATTTCCATGTACAAACAAACTTGTTGCCCATTTATCAGACAGTTTTTTATTGAAATGGGTATTCAGCTCAAATCTGGAATCGGTAGAACCATAGGCATTTAGAAAAAATGGAATATCACTTAATGGTTTTAAAAGCTCGGTATTTATTTGTCCCGAAATACTTTCGTAGCCATTAATAACACTTCCGGCACCTTTTGTAATCTGTACACTTTCGATCCAGGTTCCAGGCGTAAAAGACAAACCATAAGCCTGAGATGCGCCGCGAACCGAAGGAATATTTTCCTCGGTAATCATTAAATACGGACTTGTCAGCCCAAGCATTTTAATTTGCTTTGTTCCTGTTAAAGCATCAGAAAAATTAACATCAATTGATGGATTTGTTTCGAAGCTTTCTGCCAGATTACAACAAGCGGCTTTTAAAAGTTCTTTACTGGTAATTAGAGATGTATTTGAAGTAAGCGTATAAGATTTTTTAATTCCTTTTTGCTTTTTTGTGATTTTTACTTCCTCTAAATCTTCCTGAGAAAACACAGAAATCGAAAGCAAAAACACCACAAAAAGCATGATATTTTTTTGCATAAAAAAAGATTTTAATAGTATTTAGAAATGACATTTAAAGTTTCGAAACTTAGAAACTTTAAACAATAAATTGCAAGCCATGCAAAGACAGCTTGATTCTAAATATTAAAATCAGGAATAAAAAATGTATTGATTGTATAACTTGAAGAGCGGGGGTGCATTCGCATCAGAATAATACGAAATGATTTGATTGTTTTTGAAATTTGGAACAGACAAAAACGCAATTGGCTTGTATTCCTGAATTACAGCAGGAAAGGCTAATTGAAAAAAGAAAATCTTAAAAGTTGCATCATCTGATTTTTTTTCAAGATGAACAACTTTGTCTTTACAACAAGAGGATTTTCCTTCTTTATCGCCGCAGCATTTTTTTTCAGGAGACGCCGAGACAGAAGTATTTAAAGAAACCGAGGCTATTTTTCCGCCGCAATAATGTACATCAAAAGCAAATCCTGTGTTGGAAACCAACAGGAGGAAAGCTAAAAACAGGACTGTACATTTCTTTATACTCATACGGCAAAAATACCTAAAATGGTTTGAATAAAAATCTAATAAAATGTTATTTTTTTAAATTTTGAAATTGATAATAAAATGCAGGAATAAATAAAAGCACAAATATAGGCTGGATTATAAAACGTCGGACATAAAAAAGAAGCCAGCTGTTTTCAGGAAAATATCTTAGAATTATAAAAAACATTATAAAAAGTATTAATCCAAAAAAGAGGTATAAAAAAGCACTGAAATTTAGAATTCCTTTGTCCTTAAAAAGTGTGTAAATTAAAACAAGTGACAGGATTGTGTTAAGCGCAAAACGAAACAGCAGATTATAAAAGAGCTTAAACAAATCAACATCCGGCAATGGCAGACCTTTGAAAGTAGATTCAAAATACACCAAAAAGGGATCATAAAACAATGATTTTTCAAAAGCTCTAATTAAGCCAAAACAGAAGATAATAATTATGGAGATAAAAATTTTCTTCTTTTGCTCTACTATTCTATTTAGCATATTTTGAAAATTTATTAACCCATAAAACCCATAAAATAAATACAGACCCGTAAATAATCAGCGGAAATAAAACCCCGTGTAAAAGATGTGATTTTTCAGGATAATGAAATAACAAAACGGTTAGCAATGCTATACGAGCTACATTTAAAATGTATATAAACACTATTCCGAACAAAATATAAAGCAGCGTAACTTTTAACTTACCCGAAAAAGCGAGTACAAATGAAATAAATAAAATAATAACGCTTACGGCATTACAGCCTTCAACTATGCGAACACCATATTTATTATTAAACCAAACTTCTAACCATGGAGAAGCAAAACCCTGCTGAACTTTAATATCATAATTGAACATCAAAAGCAGCTGCTCTACATTATGACCAACCCAATTAGTTACCGCATCTACTTCATCTGGCCTAAGGCTGTTTAAATAAAATTTATATACAACCGTAAGGATTATATAAGCAGCAAAAAAAGTACCTATAAAAATTAAAAACGGCTTGAATTGAACTAGATATTTTCTCAACAGATTTTTTTTTCAAATTTATGTATTTTTTGAGTTTAGCTTTAAATACTTTTGTATAAAATTTTCAAATCATGACATTTCAAGAATTACAACCAAAAATAAGCGCTATAATATCTGACAATAATAAAGTTAGAGACGAAAAACTATTAGCTGTCTGCCAGCTTTTAAATGAAAATGTAGAATATTACAACTGGGTAGGATTTTATTTTGCCAACCACGAAAACAAAACACTTCATTTAGGTCCTTATGTGGGTGCCGAAACTGATCATAGTGTTATTCCTTTCGGAAAAGGAATCTGTGGTCAGGTTGCAGAAAGCAATGCAAATTTTGTAGTGCCAGACGTAAAAGCTCAAGACAATTATATTGCCTGCAGTTTAACCGTTAAATCTGAAATCGTTGTTCCTTTATTTGTAAATGGAGTAAACATTGGGCAAATTGATATTGACAGCCATGTTATCGACCCTTTTACAGAAGCTGACGAAAGATTTTTAGAATTTGTGAATCAAGAAGTTGCTAAATTATTCTAGAAGAACTATTTTTAAGATAAAAAAATAGAACTGAATGAAAAGAAACATCTTTATCTTTTTGCTTCTGATACTTTCAGTTAATCTGTCTGCACAAATTAGCATGATGTCTAAAAAGATTTTTTTAGACTCATTAAATCGTGAATGCACACCCGATAATTACAGTTATACAAGAGTAATTACAAATTATTCTCAAAAAAGCATACGCTATGTTGTAACAGATTTTTATAAAAACGGTCGAAAAAAAATGACAGGTGCTACTCTAGATCGTGATATTTTGAAGAAAGACGGCGAGTTTATTTGTTATTATAAAAACGGAGCAAAAGAATCTGTTATTAATTATACTGACGACCATAAAAACGGCAAAGAGATTACATGGTATGAAAATCAGAGTAAAAAGTGCGAAAAACAGAACCTTTGGGATTCTAAAACAAAAAAGCAGCAGACCTTGATTCTTAATTGCTGGGATGAAAACAAAAACCAGACTGTAACAGATGGAAACGGTGAGTTTGAAGAAACAGATAAATTCATAACACAAAAAGGCATTATTAAAGACGGATTAAAACAAGGTTCTTGGGAAGGAAGCGATAGTTTGAGAAAAATCACATTTGTTGACAATTACGATAAAGGAATCCTTATCTCTGGCGTAAGTACAGATGAAAACAACATACAATTGACTTATTCGTCTTTAAACGAGAAACAAAACGGGAAAAAAGCCCAAAAATTGAAGTAATTATATCAAAATCTGCTTTGTTTTTTATAGAAAAAGACACATCTAAATCATTAAAAAAGAATTTCTTAGGTCTTATTTTTAGATTCTTTTATTTTTTTTTGATTTTTCTGTTTTTTTAATCTAATTTTGCACCCGTCTTACAAAAGTTGTATGACATACATAAAAATCATTAAAACAATATTGGAATGTATTTAACTAAAGAAAAGAAAGAAGAAATCTTCGCACAACACGGTGATGCAAAAAACACTGGTAAAGCTGAAGGTCAAATCGCATTGTTCACTTACAGAATTTCTCACTTAACTGAACACTTGAAAAAAAATCGTCACGATTACAACACTGAGCGTTCTCTTGTACTATTAGTAGGTAAAAGAAGAGCTTTGTTGGACTACTTGAAAAAGAAAGATATCAACAGATATCGTGAGATTATCAAAGTATTGAATATCAGAAAATAATCAATATAGAAAAGAGGTGCGAAAGTGCCTCTTTTTGTTTTTACATTACAGCTGTTTATAACAAGCACTTTACAAGAAAAAAAGTTTGGTTTTTCATTGGGTTTTAGATAACAACAACTACACACAACAACAACTACAACACAACTAAAACCCATTGTATAATCAAAAAGGAAAAATTTATGATTCCACAAGTTTCACAAGAAATTATCGATTTAGGAGATGGAAGAAGCATCTCAATCGAGACTGGTAAATTAGCAAAACAAGCCGATGGTTCAGTTGTTGTACGTTTAGGAAACTGTATGCTATTAGCAACTGCAGTTTCTGCAAGAACATCTAACCCAGGTGTTGACTTTTTACCATTAACGGTAGATTACCGTGAAAAATTTGCTGCTGCAGGACGTTTCCCAGGAGGATTTTTCAAAAGAGAAGCCAGACCTAGCGACAGCGAAGTATTAACAATGAGATTAGTTGACCGTGTTTTACGTCCGCTTTTCCCAGACGATTACCACGCCGAAACTCAGGTTATGATTCAATTAATGTCTCATGATGACAATGTTATGCCAGATGCATTAGCCGGTTTAGCAGCATCTGCAGCATTAGCAGTTTCAGACATTCCATTTTACAACTTAATCTCTGAAGTACGTGTTGCACGTATCGACGGAAAATTAGTAATCAACCCAAGCAGAACTGAATTAGAAAAATCGGACATCGATATGATGATCGGTGCTTCTCTGGATTCTGTTGCAATGGTTGAAGGTGAGATGAAAGAAATCTCAGAAGCTGAAATGATCGAGGCTATCAAATTTGCACACGAAGCTATTAAAGTTCAAATTCATGCTCAGCAAAAATTAAGAGCAAAACTTAGCTCTCAAGAATACAGAACTTATGAAGGTGAAGTTGAAGACGAAGCTGTTTATGCTAAAGTAAAAGCTGCTGCTTACGATAAATGTTATGCAATTGCACAAGAAGCTTCTGGAAAAGCAGAAAGAGGTGAAAAATTTGCAGCTGTAAAAGAAGAAGCAAAAGCTTTGTTTACAGAAGAAGAATATGCTGAAAATGCAGATCTTGCAGGTTTAGTTGGAAAATATTTCTACAAAACAAACAAGGAAGCAGTTCGTAACGTAATTCTTGAAAAAGGAATTCGTTTAGATGGTAGAAAAACTACAGAAATCAGACCAATCTGGTGTGAAACTGATTACTTACCATCTGTACACGGTTCTTCTTTATTTACACGTGGAGAAACTCAGGCTTTGGCTACAGTAACTTTAGGAACTTCTAGAGAAGCTAACCAAATCGACTCTCCATCTGAACAAGGTGAAGAAAAATTCTACTTACACTATAACTTCCCTCCTTTCTCTACTGGTGAAGCAAAACCATTAAGAGGAACTTCAAGAAGAGAAGTTGGTCACGGTAACTTAGCTCAAAGAGCTTTAAAAAATATGATTCCTGCAGATTGTCCTTATACAATTCGTGTTGTTTCTGAGGTTTTAGAATCTAACGGTTCTTCTTCTATGGCAACAGTTTGTGCTGGAACAATGGCTTTGATGGATGCTGGAGTTCAAATGGTAAAACCGGTTTCTGGTATTGCTATGGGATTAATTACTGACGGTGAGAAATTTGCTGTATTGTCTGATATCTTAGGAGACGAAGATCACTTAGGAGATATGGACTTTAAAGTAACAGGAACTGCTGACGGTATCACAGCTTGTCAAATGGACATCAAAATTGATGGTTTACGTTATGACATCATGGAACAAGCTTTAGCTCAGGCTCGTGATGGACGTTTACACATTTTAGGTAAATTAACTGAAACTATCGCAGCGCCAAGAGCAGATGTTAAAGCTCATGCACCAAAAATTATTACCAGAACTATTCCTGGAAACTTCATTGGAGCATTAATTGGACCTGGTGGAAAAGTAATTCAGGAATTACAAAAAGCTACAGGAACTACTATCGTAATTAACGAAGTTGATGAGCAAGGTGTGGTTGAAATCTTAGGAACTGATCCAGAAGGTATCAAAACTGTATTAGCTAAAATTGATGCATTAACTTTCAAACCGCAGGTTGGAGAAGCTTACGAAGTAAAAGTAATTAAGATGCTTGATTTTGGAGCTGTTGTAGAATATACTGCTGCACCAGGAAACGAGGTATTGCTTCACGTGTCTGAATTAGCTTGGGAACGTACTGAGAACGTTGCTGATGTAGTTAAAATGGGAGATATTTTCGAAGTAAAATACTTAGGAGTTGACCCTAAAACTAAAAAAGAAAAAGTGTCTAAAAAAGCACTTGTTCCAAGACCTCCGCGTGAGGATAAAAAAGAGTAATCAGATCTTAGTTTACTAAAGGTTTATTCATAGAAAACCCCAGCTCATGCATTTGAGTTGGGGTTTTTCGTTTTCCAAATCATAGCGTAATCTTAATATTACACATTCTTTGATAAAGAAAATGTAAAAATTGTAAAAAAACAGGATGAAACTTACATTTTTTTAAAGAAATGAAATATCTTTAGACCTCCAAAAATAAAATTATTAACCCTAAAAACCTTATCTATGGACTTAACACGTTACAAAGTTATCCAAAACACCAAAATCAACAGTAAAGCATTTGTTTTTAAAGACACTAAACATCTTCAGCATCCCCTTCCTCCTTTAGCTTCAGTTGAAAACTTCATCAGCCCTGGAGGTCTGCCAACATTAAAAATCAGAGTTACTTTATATATAAACTCAGAATTCGTTCAAAAACCAATCGTATCAGTTCCTACTTTAAAAGATTCTTCACTTGAAGTTTTCTTTGATTATGACTATACCGAAGATACACCCGAAACTTGTGATGTTTGGTATATCGAAATAGATTACTACTCTACAGACGTAACTCAGGTAAAAAATGTTATCACTTATCTTAGAAATGTTGATCCTGAAACCTCTAGAGGAACCAGAACAGGAGTTGACGAATAAGACCTATAACTAAAAAACATCATTTACTATTAAATTAGAAATGATGTTTTTAACCTTAATTTAATGATGCATAAAATTACTTTTTATATTTTTTTATTGCTTTTTTTTTACCCTGTTTTTTTTTATTCTCAAAATCAAACAGTGAATTCTTTGTTGAATATTGAAAGCAAAAAAAAAGCTTTAGCCTTCAATAAAGAGTTACATTTTAAGGATGCTCAATATTATTTTCAAACAAATAATTGGGATTCTACTTTAGTCCATTCAATGAAACATTTGAATATTAGTACTAACAAAGAACTAAATGATTATTGTCATTATTTTAGAGGGTTTAGTTTCAAGAAAAAAAAGTTGTTTAAAGAAGCTAAATCAGAATTAAATTTAATCTCGAAAGGATTTGCTTTCTACCCTTTAGTAAATAAAACTCTTGGAGAAATTTCACTTGAATTAAAAGAATTCAAAAAAGCAATTGAATATTTTAATGAAATAGAAAAATTTCCTTTAGCAAAAGAACAAGGATTTAAAATAAGTGCAATTTACCAAAACATAGGTGTTAGTTATTTACATTTAAATGATTTTAAAAAAGCCGAAACTTATCTTTTTAAAAGCAAAGATTTAAAAGAGAAAGAAAATGACAACGTTTCGTTAATCAATTTATATATGAATATTGCCAATTTGTATTATCTTCAATATAAAGATGATCAAGCTATTCCTTATTTTGAAAAATCATATGCATTGTCAAAAAAAGTAAGCGATTTTAATAAAAAATGGGACACTTCTCTAAATATGGCTGTTGTTGAAGAAAACAGGGGCAATTACAAAAAAGCATTACTATATAGAAAAGAATCTGATCAATGGAAAGACTCAATTAATAATCAGGACAAAATTTGGGCAGTTGCTGATTTTGAGAAAAAATTTACAGTAGCTCAAAAACAAAAAGAAATCAAAGTATTACAAGTCGAAAACAAATTAAAAAACACGCAACGCAATGCTTTGTTTTTTTCTGCAATTGGCCTTTTATTAATTTTAACCGGCGGTGTTTATTTATATGCACAAAGAGTAAAAAGCAGTAAAATTATTTTACGCCAAAAAAACAAACTTGACGAATTAAATGCCACTAAAGATCAATTATTTTCTATTGTGAGCCATGATTTACGTTCCTCTGTAAATGCTTTAAAATCCAGTAATTCGAAATTATCTGCCACGCTTGAAACCAAAAACTATGATGAATTAAATCAATTAATTGTTCAAAACAGCAGTATTGCAAATGGCACTTACAGCCTTTTAGATAATTTATTACATTGGGCATTACTGCAGACTAAGCAATTGTATTTTCATAAAGAATCGATTCATCTGCATTCAGTAATTCAACAAATCGAATACAATTACAAACCTTTATTACTGGAAAAAGCCATTACATTTGAAAATCTGGTTTCAAAAAGCATCTTTTTGTTTGTAGACCTTGATTCACTAAAAATTGTATTTAGAAATTTATTAGACAATGCGATAAAATTTTCGAAAGAAAATGGACAAATTACCTTTTCTGCAAATGAAATCGATTCTGATTATTGTCAGGTCATAATTCAGGATACAGGAATTGGAATGAGCAGAAACACCATCGATGAATTGCTCCAGGAAGGCGAATTACTGGCTAAAAAAGGCAATTCAGAAATTATTGGAACCGGTTTGGGTTTACAGTTATGCAAGCAGATGATTAAGAAAAACAGCGGTACATTTGAAATAGAAAGTGAACTCAATAAAGGAACTAAAATGATATTAACTTTTCCAAAAACAAAATGAAATGGATAATATTAATGTTTTAATTATAGAAGATACTCCGGAGCAAAGTGATGCTCTTGTAAAAGTATTACTCGAAAACAATTATAATATAGCCGGAGTTGCCGTTAACTTTACAGATGCTCTAAAGTTATTTTATGAGACTGCTGTTGATGTAATAATTATAGATGTTTTTCTAGACGGAAAACCAGAAGGGATAACCTTTGCTGAATCTATTAATATAATTCCACAGGCATCAAAGCCTTTTGTGTTTTTAACTAGTTCTCAAGACAGGCAGATTTTCGAAAGAGCAAAACTCACCAGACCATTTAGCTTTTTAATGAAGCCCTTTAATGAACTGGAAATATTATATGCCATAGAAATGGCTGTCGAAAAGTTTTATGAACAAACCAATGTATTTCTCAGCGAAGAACAAAACACAGTTATAAGCAACGATTCATTATTTATCAAAAAGAAAAATTCCTTAAAGAAAGTTGCCCTGGAAGATATTCTTTATATCGAAGTTGAAGAACGTTATTGTAACATCATCACTGAGAAAGAAAAATTTGTAATCTTAATTTCATTGACAAAAATTAGTGAACTGCTGGATAAAAACAAATTCATAAAAACACATCGCAACACTATAGTAAATTCTGCTAAAATTGAAGAAATTTTCCTTACTGACAATCTTATTATATTAAAGGGAAACCATCGAATAAATCTAAGTGACACTTATAAGGATTTCATAAAAAACATGAACATCTTGTCATAATACTAAAAAATACACACAAAACTAAATCCTCTTTCTATAAGGGGATTTTTTTGTTTTTGAAAGAAAAAGTTTAAGCGGCAGAGTCTTCAACATCTTTCATGACACAAAAAAGAGCTTTTATGACATTTTCATAACAATTTGCTTAGATGAAATTTACTTTTACCCTACCTAAATCAAAACAATGATAGATGAAAACAGCCACGATAAAACAACCAGAAATGAAAATTTTACCAATTCTCAAAAAAATAATAAACAATCCCTGGGTTGGCGTTGCAGTTTCATTAGCTATAATAATTCCGAGTTTATATAAAATTCTGGATGATGTTACTGTTTTAAGAATAGAATATGTTTTACTTGCCATCTTTTTCCCTTTATACATAAAATCATTAAAGAAAATATTTGATCAAATTTTAGACAGTTCAGATGATTCTTTTGAGTAAGTATCCATAGAAACTCTTTTTGCCCAAAAACATTTCACCTAAAACCCTTATTTCATACTAATGGAATAGGGGTTTTATCACAAAAAATAAATTTTTTATTACATTTTAACAATTTTGCCCTTTGTTTATAATCTTTTTTTGATAATTTTAGAGCTTCCAAAACAATCATCAAAAACCATCGAATCCTTTGAAAAATTATCAAAAAAAAATCATTTTCCTCATTTTATTTGGATTATTCTTAAACATTTATGTTATTCAAGCCCAAACAAATAACGATATTAATATTTACAACTGGTATGATAAAACAGTTGGAGAAGATAATCTTGATATAAACAACGGAATACCGCACACGAATCTCTACAGAAGTGTGCAAGACAACTACTTATACTTAATTAATCAGTATGAATTAGGAAAACTTAGTTATGAAGGTCAAAACTATTACAACGTAAAACTAAAATACGATATCTACAGAGATATTTTAGTTTTAAACCCTTCAGGACAGCCTGAAAATATTGGCATAAACCTTACTCAAAACAAAGTCGAGTCTTTTTCAATTCAGGACAAGAATTTTGTCAAAATTGAAAAAAAGATTGAGACGATTCCTGAATTTGCAACAGGATATTATGAAGTAAGCAAAATTGCTCCAGATTTTACATTTTACATCAAACACCACAAGGACATTCAAAAAACAGTTTCAGAAAATGGAATATTATATTCCTTTAAAGAAAACAGTTTATTTTTTATTGACCTCAAAAACAACATTTCCCTGATAAAAGGAAAAAATGACATCATCAAACTGTTCCCGGAACAAAAAAAGCAAATCAATGGGTTTTATTTACTGAATAGAGAGTTAAAACAATCTGATTTAAATCAATTTATGAAAAATTTGATGAAATACATTTCTAATTCTCTTCTAATTCAAACTAAATAAGACAAATGAAAAAAATTTTACTATCAATTATAATTTTATTCTCATTTCAATTGTCTATAGCACAAACTGCAGGTGAGAAACTATCTATTACATTTAAAGATGAAACCTTAGAAAATGCCTTAAAACGCATTGAAACGGCAACATCATACAAATTTTATTTTGACCCAACCTGGGTTAATTCTAACAAGGGATTAATCTCCGGCGTTTACAATGATGCTAAAATTGACGATATCCTTAATTCGGTTTTCAGTAAAACTGATTTGAATTATATTATTATAAAAAACAAAATAATTTTAACCCTTAATAGTACAATTCACAATACTTTACCATCAAATTATTTTACTGATGCGCCTGTTGAAACGAATCAAAACAACGGAAATGATCATTCTGACAATCCTGTGTTTTATCAGCAGTACGATTCTCTAAATAGTTATAGTGTAACCAAAAAAGCTTCGATAGTTTTTATAGGTAAAGAAAATAAAGACAATGTCAAAAGAAATTATACTGTTACCGGTTCTGTTAAAAATGAAGAAACAGGAAAAGCAGAAGCAAACATCTTTATCAAAGTAAGAAACAAAAACATCAGCACATCAAGTGATCCTGATGGAAACTATACTTTACAACTCCCTAGAGGAATAAATGTTATTGAGATAAAATCGTTAAGCCATAAAGAAGTCGTAAGAACTTTAATGGTTTATGATGACGGAACTTTTGATATCAATGTTAATGAAAGATCAAATCAATTAGATGAAGTTGTAATTAAAAAGAAAGGACAAAAAACTACCGAAACGACTGTTTCTGGTTTAGTTTCTATTGATATAGAAGGAATTAAAAATGTTCCGCTAATTCTTGGAGAAAGAGACATTTTAAAAGTAGCCACAACATTTCCTGGTATTAAAACTACCGGAGAAGGATCTGCCGGCTTTAACGTACGAGGAGGAAAAGACGATCAAAATCTTATTCTTTTAGACAACGCTGTTTTATACAATCCGCAGCACTTTTTAGGTTTCTTTTCTGCAATTAACCCATATACAGCAAAGAAAGCTGATATTTACAAAGGAAGTATTCCTGCAGATTTTGGAGGAAGATTATCTTCTGTATTTGATATTGCAACAAAAAATGGAAATCCAGAAAAGTTTTCAGGTGAAGGTGCTATCGGACCTATAACTTCAAATCTTACCTTAAGCATGCCAATCCAAAAAAATAAATCGAGTATTATTGTTGGAGGAAGAGCAACTTATTCTGACTGGATCTTAAAAGCGCTTGACGATGAAAATTTAAAAAACAGTCAGGCAGGTTTTTATGACGGAATCATTAAATATAATAATGCAATTAATGCAAACAATAACTTAGAAGCTACTGCTTACTACAGCCATGACCGTTTCAGCCTTAGTTCAGATTCTGTTTACAAATACAGCAACAGACTGGCTTCTTTAAAATGGGATCATACTTTTAACAAAAAGAGCAAAGGAGCCTTAATTTTTACAAACAGTGAATATAAGTTCAATATTGACTACCATTCTGATGATGTAAATTCATTTGATTTTGGATACAAAGTAAACGAATCGCAGCTTCAAGCAAAATTGAACTACCAGCTGACTCCAAAACATAATTTGTCTTATGGTATTGCAAGTAAATTATACAATATTTCTCCTGGATATCAGCACCCAACAAATCCTGATGCAACTTTAATTGCAACTGATATTGAAAAAGAAAGAGCACTTGAATCTGCTGTTTATTTATCTGACAGCTATAAATTTAATGACAAATTACAGTTTGATTTAGGGTTAAGGTATTCCTTTTATGCTTCATTAGGAGAAGCTAATGTAAATACTTATCAGGCTGGATTACCTTTGAGCAACGAAACTATAACCGGAACAAATCATTATGACAAAAATGAAGTTGTAAAAACTTATGGCGGAATTGAACCTCGTTTAGCAGCACGTTATTTCATTACCGAAGATCTTTCTATCAAAGCAGGTTACGATATGACTCGTCAATACATTCACTTATTATCAAGCAATGTAACACAGTCTCCAACTGATACTTGGAAATTATCTGATTCAAATGTAAAACCTCAAAGTGCACAGCAGGTTTCATTAGGTCTTTTTAAAACATTACAAGACGAAGAATATGAAATAAGTCTTGAAGGATATTACAAAAAATCGAAAAACATTTTAGATTACAAAGTTGGAGCACAGCTTTTATTGAATCAAAATGTTGAGACTGAATTATTACAGGGAGAAGGAAAAGCATATGGTGTTGAATTATTGTTAAAGAAATCAACCGGAAGATTAAATGGATGGATTGGTTATACTTATTCCCGTACTTTTATTAAACTTGACAGTCAATTCAGTTCAGAAAAGGTAAACAATGGAAGTTTTTTCCCGGCAAACTTTGACAAACCACATGATTTAAGTGCTATTTTAAATTATAGATTTACAAAACGCTATAGTTTATCAACAAACTTCATGTACCAAACCGGAAGACCAATAACATATCCTATTGGAACATTTCAGTATGGAAACGGACAATATACATTATACAGCGACAGAAATGCCTATAGAATCCCAGATTATATTCGTTTAGATATTGGAATCAATATTGAAGGAAATCATAAAATTAAAAAACTGGCACACAGCTTCTGGAACTTTTCAATTTATAATGTCTTAGGAAGAAACAACCCTTATTCAATTTATTTTGTAACAGATCAAAGCGGAAAAGTAAAAGGATACAAAACTTCTATTTTCTCAATTCCTGTACCAAGTATTACTTATAATTTTAAATTTTAATCCCAATATATAGGATGAAAAATTTTAAACTACATAGTATTATTTTTTTCTTGTCAGCTTTTGTTTTGAACAGCTGTACGGAAACGTATCCGCTATTGACAAATACTTACGAAGAAGCCCTGGTTGTTGAAACTACAATAACAAATGAATTGAAAAACCAGGAAATTAAACTTGTTAAAACTGCCAGATTTGAGGATAAAGTTTATTTACCAGAAAACGGTGCAGAAGTCTATATAACTGATGATTCGGGAAACAGATATGATTTTGAAGACCAATCAGACAGATATGTGTCAATCGTTGCATTTCAGGCTGCACCCGGAATCCAATATCAGCTGCATATTAACACAAAAGATGGAAGATCGTTTGAATCATCTGCAGAAACACTTACACCTGTAAATCCAATGCAGAGCGTTACAGCAGAAATTGAAACAATCGATACTGAAAGAGGAGTCTCTATTAGAGCCCATAGTTTTGATCCGGATAACAAATCAAAATTTTACAGGTATGTATATGAAGAAACCTATAAAGTTTTAACTCCAAAATGGGTAGACACTAAAGCAGTCGTAGGTGACGACGGATTTATTAAATTTATCCCTAATTCTCCTGACACTAAAGTTTGTTATGGCAGTAAAAAAAGCTCAACTTTACTTTTAACAGATACAAATGGTTTAAGCGAAGATAAAATTAATTACCTAGTTCGTTTTATAAGTGATCAGGATTATATTATTAGCACCAGATACAGTATATTAGTAAAACAGTATGTCGAAAGTTTAGCGGCTTATAATTACTACAGTACATTAAAAAAAATGTCTGGGACCGAAAATATTTTATCTCCAAAACAACCCGGAATCGTATTAGGTAATATAAGATCTATAAAAAATTCAGGCGATAAGATTATTGGATATTTTGATGTAGCATCAGTATCAACCGAAAGAATTTATTTTAATTATGCAGAATTATTTTATGGTGAGGTATTGCCCCCGTATTATACAGATTGTCAAGAATACTGCTATGATGATTATCCAAACAATCCTGATCCCTGCACACATTCTCCTTCTGGTTTATTAGATGATATAACGCTGAATAAAGTCCGATATTTTTTAACTGGGAGATACCTTTACTGGGTAAACTCACCTTGCGGAGACTGCACCACGATAGCCTCGAACATAAAACCAACATTCTGGACAGATTAAAAAGCTGATAAACGGTTTTTCATTTTCGGGAAATGGAAAATATAATTTATCTAAATTAAAAATGAAGCAATTTTAAATAATGAAACTCTATATAAAAAATACAATCCTTTTAACGCTTCTCACAATCCTTTTTAGCGGTTGTACAGAAACATTTCCTCTTTTAACAAATACATACGAAGAGATAATTGTTATCGAAGCAACTTTGACTAATGAATTAAAAAATCAGGAAATAAAAATCACTAAAACTTCAAAGTTTGAAGATGAAGAAGTAAAAGTTGAAACGGGTGCTGTTGTAGTTGTTAAAGACAATCAAAATAACGAGTATCCATTTGAAGAAAATGGAAATGTTTACAAATCAGTGACTCCTTTTCAGGCTGAAGCTGATAAACAATATACTCTGGAAGTAAAAACTAAAGACGGAAAAATTTACCAGTCTACACCACAGACTTTAACTACTGTTAACCCAATTAAAAGCGTTGTTCCTTCGCTTGTAACAAATAAGGACAATGAAACAGGAGTTCAAATTAATGTAAACAATTACGACCCTCAAAAATCATCAAACTACTATAGATATGAGTATGACGAAACCTATAAAGTTGTAGTGCCGAGATGGAGCAGTCTAAAACTTATTTCAACCAGTCCACAATCTGTTGCTTTAATTAATAACGATCCAACTACAAAAACCTGTTATTCAACTAAAAAATCAACAGAGATCCTTTTAGTAAACACAAACGACCTTTCTGAAGATCGTGTAAATTTCCCTATCCGATTTATCGAAAAAAATAATTATATCATTGGTCATCGTTACAGCATATTAGTAAAACAATATATAGAAAGCCTTGATGCATATACCTTTAATAAAACACTTAGAGATATGTCTAGTTCATCTGGCATTTTATCTCCAAAACAACCTGGTTTAATTTCAGGAAATATAAAATGCATCAACGACTCCAGCACAAAAGTCATTGGTTTTTTTGAAGTGGCATCTTACTCAGAAATGAGATTGTTTTTTAATTACGATGATTTTTTCCCTTTCGAGCCTGTGCCCTATTTTAGTACATGCGACGACATTCCTTTTAAATTTTGTTTTGGAGGTGATGACTGCTCAGGAGAAAGCATGATTTATAACGTAAACGGTAAACTCATGACTTATATATCAAATGCCGGTATAGATTACATATTAGTCGATGCTGTATGCGGAGACTGCACATCTTTTTCATCTAACGTAAAACCTTCATTTTGGACAGAATAAAACACATATTATTATTGTTTGTATTAATTAATACACAATTAAGCAACGCACAACAAACTGTAACATTAGATGAAACTATTTTTATTCATACTAATGCAGTAACACTTGTTTCGGGTGAAACTTTATTATATAAAGTTTATTGTCTAAAATCATCCGACAAAACACCAAGCGGTATTAGTAAAGTAGCCTATGTAGAACTTGTAGATGATAATAAAAAATCTATTTTTAAAACAAAAATTGCTCTTGAAAACGCTTCAGGGCAAGGCGATTATTTTATTCCGACAACTTTAAAAACAGGTACGTATAAACTAATTGGCTATACAAACTGGATGCTGAACAAACCATTTTCTGAATTGTTTCAGTTAAATATTAATATTGTCAATCCGTATAAAGTAGATGAGAAAACGGCTTCTCAGAATATTTTTGCAGGAAACACAAATACGACAGCAGAAAGTTTAAAAAACGAAAATATAACTTTAAATCTAAACAAAAAGATTTTTTCAAATCGTGAATTAGTTGACTTAAAAATTAAGTCTTCAAACGCAAATTATACAAACGGAACCTATTCACTTTCTGTCCGAAAATTAGATAACATTCCAGCTCAAAATCAAATTTCGGCTGTAAATTTTGCTGCAGCGACTGCTTATCCTGTAGTATTGGATTTAAAAAATGAAAATCAAAAAATAATCCTGCCAGAAGTTAGAGGAGAAATAATTTCAGGAAAAATAAGTGCAAAAAACAACAGCGATAAAATTGATAATATTTCTGTTGGGTTATCAATTCCAGGAAAATCTTTCGCTTTTAAAGTTGTGCAAACTGATAAAAACGGAAATTTCATTTTCAACGTTAATCAAACATTTTACAGTCCAAATATAATTCTTCAAATTATAGACGAAAAAGCAAACAATTATGAGCTTACTGTAAACAACGCTCCAGAAATAGATTATACAAAAGTATCTTTTGAAAAAGATGCAAAATTGTCTTATACAATAAAAGAAAGTCTTTTAGAAAGATCTATTTCAAGTCAAGTAGAAAATGCTTATTTCCATAAAAAAGTAGATAACATCGAGAAAACTCCAACAGTGGAACCTTTTTATTACCCGCTGACTAAAGAATACATTCTGGATGATTATACCCGATTTAAAACCTTAAAAGAAACTATAACAGAGGTTGCAGTAGAAGCTTATTCTAAACAAAAAGATGACAAACTTTATCTACATGTAAACGACCCAAGTGTTTTCCCTCAGCTGCCAAATCCTGCACTTGTTTTAGTAGACGGATTATATTTGGAAAACCAAAATGACCTGCTGACTTATAACATGAAGAATGTATATAAAATTGAAATTATTGTGGGAAGATATTATGTTGGCGCAAAGTCATTTAACGGGTTAATTAGTTTTACAACATTTGATAAAGATTTCAAAAGCACACAAACAGGCTCTTTTATTGCAAAACCAACTATTTTAAGACCACAGCCAAAAAAGATATACAACAAGGTTAAATACGAAAATATGGCTGACAACGAAAGAATCCCTGATTTTAGAAATCAGTTGTTTTGGAATCCTGATGTACAGCTAAATCAAGATTCAGAAACTTCATTTTATACTTCTGATCTTTCCGGAACTTTTGAAATAAGACTGGAAGGATTTACGAGAAGCGGAATCCCGGTTTCTATTAAAGAAAATATAGAAATTCAAAATACAAGCGCAAATTAATTTACAATTGTAAAAAACATAACTTACTAGAAACCTGTCTATAACTAGACAGGTTTTTTATTTTTTGAAAAAAAACAAAATTTTTTTGACCTAAATTGTAACTTTTTTGAAACCTCATACGTATAACTACTTGTACACTTAAAAAATTGAGGAGACAAATAAGATGAGACAACTTAAAATCACCAAGCAGGTAACCAATCGTGAAACTGCATCGTTAGATAAATATCTACAAGAAATCGGAAAAGTTGACCTAATTACCGCTGATGAAGAGGTAGAATTAGCACAAAGAATAAAGGCTGGTGATCAAAGAGCTTTAGAAAAATTAACAAAAGCCAACCTACGTTTCGTTGTATCGGTTGCTAAACAATATCAAAACCAAGGATTAACTCTTCCTGACTTAATTAATGAAGGAAACTTAGGACTTATCAAAGCAGCACAGCGTTTTGATGAAACTCGTGGTTTTAAATTCATTTCTTATGCCGTATGGTGGATTCGTCAATCGATTCTTCAGGCTCTTGCAGAACAATCACGTATTGTACGTTTACCATTAAACAAAATTGGTTCTATCAATAAAATCAACAAAATGTATGCATTATTAGAGCAGTCTAATGAGCGTCCGCCTTCTGCTGAAGAAATTGCAAAAGAACTTGACATGACTGTAAATGACGTAAAAGAGTCTATGAAAAACTCTGGTCGTCACTTATCAATGGATGCACCTCTTGTTGAAGGTGAAGATTCTAACCTTTACGACGTATTACGTTCTGGAGAATCTCCAAACCCAGACAGAGAGTTAATTCACGAATCATTACGTACTGAAATCGAACGTTCATTAGAAACATTAACGCCAAGAGAGGCAGATGTTGTTCGTTTGTATTTTGGACTTGGCGATCAGCACCCAATGACTTTAGAAGAAATTGGAGAAACTTTCGACTTAACTCGTGAGCGTGTTCGTCAGATTAAAGAAAAAGCAATCCGCAGATTAAAACATACTTCTAGAAGTAAAATTCTTAAAACTTATCTTGGTTAATCACCAAAATTCCGACAAAAGAAATTACAAATTCCAATTACTTGGAGTTTAATTTAAAATTTCTTAATTTGGATATTAAAGCAAACAACAGTTTGATTGACTGTTCGTTTTTTGATTGATGATTGAAACTCCGGCTGATTACCGGAGTTTTTTATTTTGCATTTTGAAAATTTAACCGCAAAGCACGCTAAAATTTACGCAAGGTCCGCAAAGTTTTTTTTATTGTTTTTTTAAGCAAACAAAGCTTTGCGAACTTTGCGTTTTTTTAAAGAACCTTAGAAGCCAAAAATCTTTGCGTGCTTTGCGGTTAAATTACCATGCAGTGTATAAAAAATTTATCTTTGTAAAAAAACAACACACACTACAATGAAAAATACATTTATTGCTCCTTCAGTTCTTGCTGCCGATTTTGGCAATTTACAGCGCGATGTCGAAATGATAAACAACAGTCTGGCTGATTGGTTTCATATTGATATTATGGACGGAGTTTTTGTTCCAAATATCTCTTTTGGAATGCCGGTTTTAGAAGCCATTTCAAAACATGCAAAAAAATATATCGATGTGCACTTAATGATTATTGATCCCGATCGATACATTAAAACTTTTGCCGATTTAGGAGCAAATGGATTAACAGTTCATTACGAAGCCTGTACACACTTACACAGAACTCTTCAGGCAATAAAAGCCGAAGGAATGAAAGCTGGTGTTGCCATAAATCCGCATACCAATATTGATCTTTTAGAAGATGTTATAAACGACATTGACTTGGTTTGTATCATGAGTGTAAACCCTGGTTTTGGCGGGCAGTCTTTTATCGAAAATACGTATGCAAAAGTTAAAAAACTAAAAGATTTAATTACACGCAAAAACGCATCCACTCTTATCGAAATTGACGGTGGTGTAACGAACAAAAATGCAAAACAATTAGTAGAAGCAGGAGCTGATGTTTTAGTTGCCGGAAGCTTTGTTTTTAAAGCAGAAAACCCAATTGAAACAATCGCAGATTTAAAAGTCCTTACTGTTTTTTAAATTTTTTAAATTCGGAAAGAAGTCAATTCCTGTCATTTTTTCTACCGTTTCAATAGGAACTACGAAATCATAAATAGACTTGTCGCTGTCTTTATTTGGAACTAAAAAAGCAATTGCTTTGTGTTCTTTTCCTGATTTTGCCAAAACAATTTTATAGAAATATTTAGGAACAGAAACCTTTTCTGTTCCTATTTTTTTATCTGTATCTTTCAAAACACCACCTGTAACAACATAAATATCATTGTATTTACCTGCCCAATAACGTGTTTTTTGTTCTATTCTATTCCAGATTCCGCTGTTGAAATCATGTTTTTGAGGAGAAATATTCGAAGTATAAAAAGTATCGTTGTATGCTTCTTCACTAAATTCCATATCGCCTGCCGGGCAAAGGTGGCCTTTATCGTAACCCGATTTTTTATAATTTCTCCAATCAGCAGAACCTGTTGTCACTTTTGGATCTTCGATAAAATAAGGACGTTTAAAATTTCCATTTTTCAAATATTCCTTTTTTAATTCGTAAGCAACCCATTCTGCCTGTTCAAATTTTTCATTATAAGACAGTGTATAATATTTATGTTTAACGATTTGATTGGTGGTTGAAGTTGGTTCATAAGAAACAGAATACAATGAGCCTGTATTATTACTTTGATCAGAAACAAATGAACTTTGTTTCTGCCCTATTTCTTCTTTATCATCTGTATGTATTACATTATTTTCTTTTTTACAAGAAAAGGCCATAAATGCAGCCAAAAAACAAATTAAAGCATTCTTCATAAATACTATATTTTATCTAAAAAAAACGCTCCATAAATTACTATTTAAGAAGCGTTTTTGAATAACAAATTAAATTTTCTAAAATTAAGATTTTACTAATTTCTCCTTTTTCATTTTAGGTGAAACTGTAGTTTTTACATAAGAAGGAGACTGTAAATCATCCAAAACATTTAATGCTTCCTCAACATATACATCTTTCGATAAAGCTTGGTGCCAAGCTTCTCTTTTCTCTTTTAATGTAGCATCATTGTTCATTTCCTGCACTTCATAAGGTAATGATTTAAAAACCAGATTATTTTTGTAATCAGAAATTGGTTTGTATTTTTTACCTTCATTTTCAACTTGTTCCTGAGTTTCTTTAAAACTCTTAATGTTCAGGCTGTATGTATTTTCTTTGTTCTTAACATCAATCCATTTTGCATTGTCTTCAATTAATTTAAACTGAGGATTTTCTGCAATTCTGGTTCTGCTTTTCTCAATAGCTTTACTAAAATTCTGGTTAGAAGTCCACGTACTGTAATCAGCAGGATCAATTTTATCCCAAGGCATTGCGTTGTCAATATCACGCTCACCCATTTTTAAATAAGCATAACGATCCGGCATTACAACATCACTGTGAACACCTTCTAATTGAGTAGAACCACCGTTAATTCTATAGAATTTTTGACCTGTAATTTTCAAAGCACCTAAATCTCCATAATTTGCGTTACGAACAAATTGGTTCAAATCAAGTACATTTTGTACCGTTCCTTTACCATAAGTTTGTTTACTTCCAATGATAACGCCGCGTTTGTAATCCTGAATAGCTGCTGCTAAAATCTCAGAAGCCGAAGCAGAGAAACTGTTAACCATAATTACCAATGGTCCGTCCCACTCTATTTTTTTATCTTTATCGTATAAAACCTCTTTCTTTTTTCCAGCAGATTTTACCTGAACAATTGGTCCTTCTTCAATAAATAAACCTGCAATATCAACAACTGTAGAAAGAGATCCTCCTCCATCGTCGCGAACATCAAGAACGATTCCGTTTATATTTTCTTTTTTCAGTCTTTCTACTTCAAGAGCAATATCTTTTCCGGCATCACGACCGTCTTTGTTTTCAAAATCGATATAAAATTTAGGAAGATAAATAACGCCGTATTTCAATCCGTTTTTTTCAACAATACTAGATTTAGCGTAAGTTTCTTCAATTTCAACCACATCTCTTACAATTGAAATTACTTTAATACTTCCGTCAACTTTTTTAACTGTAAGTTTTACTACAGTTCCTTTGTGTCCTTTGATTTTTTTAACAACATCGTCAAGACGCATTCCAACTACATCAACCGGTTCTTCATTACCTTGAGCAACTTTAAGAATTAAATCTCCTGCTTCAAGTTCTTTTCCTTTCCATGCAGGTCCGCCGGAAATTAACTCATCAATTTGAGTAAAGTCATTTTTCTTCGTTAATCTTGCTCCAATTCCTTCTAATTTTCCGCTGATATTTACATCAAAACGATCTTTTTCTTCTGGTGCAAAATAACTAGTATGCGGGTCAAAACGAGCCATTATAGAATTTAAATACACAGAAAACCAGTAATCTTTATTTAAATCTTTAATAACACTAAAATTGTCATCTAATGATTTTAAAGAACTTTCACGAGTTTCTTTTTCTAAAGTTTCAAATGATTTTTCTTTGTAAGCTGGATCTTTTTTCTTTTTCTCTTCTTCAATTTTCTGTTTTGTTACAAGTGAAGAAAGAGTCGAAAGTTTAATTTGTTTTCTCCATCTTTCATTAATTTCATTTAAATTCTTTGCATACGGAATTGTCTCATAATCTGCATTAAAAGTCTCATCTGTACTATAATTAAAAGGCTGCGCTAAAATAGTTTTATAACGTTTTTTACTCTCTTCCATTCTTTTCATTAATCTTGTATAAGTTAAATTAAAGAATGTTAAGTCTTTGTTTAAAAACTGATCATCAAGCATTAATTCATATTGCTTGAACTCATCAATATCCGACTGCAGAAAGAACCTCTTTGAAGGGTCTAATGCATCGATATAATCCTTAAAAATACCTTTTGAAAAATCGTCATTTATTTCTGCTGGACTGTAGTGCCCTTTTTCAATAACAAAAGCCAGTAATTCTAAAAGTGTCTTGTCTCTATTTGGATCCGGATCATCATTCTTGTCAGCATTTATCTTAAAAGCAAACAGGGTTAAAGACAAGCATAATACGGCTATAAGTATTTTATAATTTCTTTTCATAAACTTAATAATAGCATTCATCAAATTTTTTAATCTAAGTTACGGTAAAAACTATGCCAACATGCCAAGATCAGTATAATTTTTTGTTAAAGATATAAAAATGTTTATCGTTCAAAAGTGTTCCTGAATTTAGTTTACAATTTTTATTTATTTGTTAGTATTCTACCAAAATCTGTTACTACATTTGCTTTTACAAGCTTTAATTTTGAAAAATCAAAAATAGCAATCTTATCATGAAAGACGAAAAACCCTTAATATTAGTAACCAACGACGACGGAATTCTGGCTCCGGGAATTAGAGCTTTAATAAGCGTTATGGAAACTATTGGCGATGTTGTTGTAGTTGCTCCAGACAAACCTCAGAGCGCAATGGGTCATGCCATCACCATAAATAACACTTTATTTTTAGATAAAATTTCTAAAGATGATGACACAATTACAGAATACAGCTGTTCTGGAACTCCTGTTGATTGTGTAAAATTGGCAGTAAATGAAATTTTAAAAAGAAAACCAGATTTATGTGTTTCCGGAATTAACCACGGATCAAATTCTTCAATTAATGTTATTTATTCCGGAACTATGAGTGCAGCTGTCGAAGCAGGAATTGAAGGAATTCAGGCCATTGGTTTTTCACTTTTGGACTTTGACTGGAATGCCGATTTTGAACCGGCTAAAGCATTTGTAAAAAAAATAGCTTTAGAAACGCTTAAAAATAAACTGCCTCCCGGCGTTGTTTTAAATGTCAATTTCCCAAAATTGAGTGAAAAAGAAATTAAAGGAATAAAAGTCTGCCGTCAGGCTAAGGCTTATTATGCTCAAAAATTTGATAAAAGACAAACTCCTTTTGGCAAAGATTATTACTGGCTGACAGGCAAATTTACAAATGAAGACAATGGCGAAGATACAGACGAATGGGCTTTAGAAAACGGATATATTTCTGTCGTTCCAGTTCAGTTTGATTTAACGGCACATCATACTATGCAGCAACTTAATACATGGAAATTAAATGGATAAAAAAGAATTTATTATTGGGTTTCTTGTTGGAATCTTTACAGCTCTTTTGGGCAGTTATTTGTTTATCAAATTCTTTACAAATTTTGATATTTCTACCGGAATTCGAACTATAAAAGAAATGGGATATTTGGGAAAAATAATTACAATTGGAACCACTTTAGATCTTGCTGTTTTCTTAATTCTTTTAAACCGAAATAAAGAAATGATGGCCAGAGGCGTGATTTTAGCCGTGATTGTTCTGGCAGTTTCAACCATAATTATTTAAATCCTATCTTTGTGCTGCAATAAAAATTTGTTGATATGAAATACTACATAATAGCTGGCGAGGCTTCTGGAGATCTACACGGTTCAAATTTAATGAAAGCCTTATATGAGGAAGATCCTCAGGCCGAAATTAGATTTTGGGGTGGTGACTTAATGCAGAAAGCCGGCGGAACTTTGGTAAAACATTATCGCGATCTTGCATTTATGGGTTTTGTTGAAGTGCTTTTTAATTTAAAAACCATTTTAAACAATATAAAATTCTGCAAAAAAGATATCTCAGAATTTAAACCTGATGTTTTAATTTTTATTGATTATCCTGGCTTTAATATGCGTATTGCAAAATGGGCCAAAGAACTGAATTACAGAACTCATTATTATATTTCTCCTCAAATCTGGGCCTGGAAAGAAAATCGCATCAACGCCATAAAACAGGATGTTGACAGAATGTTTGTAATTCTGCCTTTTGAAAAAGGTTTTTATGAAGACAAACATCATTTCCCTGTAGATTTTGTGGGGCATCCGCTTATTGATGCTATTCAAAATCAGCCCGCTTTTAATGAAGCAGCTTTTAGAGAAGAAAATAAATTAGGAGAAAAACCTATTATTGCTGTTTTACCAGGAAGCCGTAAACAGGAAATTACCAAAATGCTGAGCGTAATGTTAAGTGTTGTTGATGATTTTCAGGATTATGAATTTGTTATTGCGGGCGCACCAAGTCAGGATTACGAATTTTATCAGCAGTTTATAAAAAACAAAAACATCGCATTTGTATCGAATAAAACGTATGATTTACTGCGTTCTTCAACTGCAGCTTTAGTTACTTCTGGAACAGCAACTTTAGAAACAGCACTTTTTAAAGTTCCCGAAGTGGTTTGTTACAAAGGAAGCGCCATTTCATATCAAATTGCCAAACGAATTATTACTTTAAAATACATTTCTCTTGTTAATTTAATTATGGATCAGGAAGTTGTAACTGAATTAATTCAGGGCGAATGCAATACAAAACGCATCAAAGAAGAATTAAACAAACTGCTTGAACCTTCTCACCGTGAAAAACTGCTAAAAAACTATGATATTTTAGAACAAAAACTTGGTGGTGTAGGCGCAAGCAAAAAAACTGCAAAACTTATTGTTGCCGATTTAAAATCTTAAATATTTCTGTTTTGAAAAAAATATTCGTTTTCCTTCTTCTATCGATCGTATTCGTTTCTTGTAAATCGACTTCAACTGTTGCAGGCAAAAGCACGAGCAAAAGTGAATCAAAAAAAGAAAACAGATCTCTGGTAAAGAATTTAATCGATACTGCAACAGATAATATTGGTGTAAAATACAAGGCCGGAGGAACTACAAAAAGCGGTTTTGACTGTTCCGGATTAGTTTATACTACTTTTGAATCTGAAAATATAAAACTGCCAAGAAGTTCTTTTGAACAGGCAAAAATTGGAAAAGTTATTCCGCTTAATGATGCAAAAAAAGGAGATTTAATTTTCTTTAAAACCAACAAAAGCAGACAGATTAATCACGTTGGACTTATCACGGAAGTAAATTCAGACGAAATAAAATTTGTACATTCTTCTACTTCAAAAGGGGTTATAATATCTTCTACAAAGGAACCTTATTATAAAAATTCGTTTGAACAAGTAAACAGGGTTTTAGAATAATCATATCTAAAATATATTTATTTTCTTACAAATATTTAATACTTTTACCTGATGAAAGTATTAGATTTTCCTTTAGTTAAAATAACAATTCCCTTTATATTTGGGCTTTTAGTTTCCTATTATTGCCAGCCGCCGCTAAAAGCATCTCTCATTTTTCTTGGTTTTTCAACAATCCTGTTTTGTGCTTTATATTTTATTTCAAAAAGAAATAAAAAAGCAAAAACTTTTTTTAGCATCAACAGTTTTCTTATATCCTTTTTTGTTGGGATATGCGTTTTGCTTTTCCACACCGATACTTTCGACAAATCTAATTATACGTACTCAAAAACTGTTTTTGAAAACCAGCAGTTCATCACTTTTACTTTAAGAGAAAAACTCAAAAGCAATGATTATAATGACCGATATATTGGCCTTATAAACAGCATTGGTGACAAAGTTTATTCAGGCAGAATTATTGTCAATATTCAAAAAGACAGTTTAAAAAATCCTCTTATTATTGGAAACACAATTAGAGTTAAAACTACTTTGCAAAGAACCGTTTCGAGCAAAAATCCAAATCAGTTTGATTATGCAAAGTATTTATCAGACAAACAGATTTACGCACAGTTATATTGCAAAAAATCAGAAATAAAAGTCAGCAGGACAATTACAAAAGATATTTGGTATTATTCCGGACGTTTGCATTCTACTATTCTCAAAAATTTAGAAAGCGCTCATTTTAATAAAGACGAGATGAATGTTGCTCTGGCTCTGATTTTAGGACAGCAGCAGGAAATTTCAGCAGATATAATCAAAGATTATCAATATTCGGGAGCTACACATGTACTTTCTGTTTCGGGACTGCATGTTGGCTTTATAATGCTTTTTATAATGTTTATCTTAAAACCAATTCCAAATACCCGAAAAGGCTCTGCAATTAAATTAATTACTATTTTAATTTCTCTGGCCGGTTTTGCTGTTATTTCTGGTTTATCACCTTCTGTATTACGCTCTGTTGTAATGTTTTCGTTTGTAGCAATAGGAAATCATTTACGACGAAGCGGTAATATTTATCACACTTTATTAGTTTCCCTTTTATTGATATTGCTTTTTGAACCGTACTTTTTATTTGATGTTGGATTTCAGCTGAGTTATTTAGCTTTGTTTTTTATTGTTTGGCTTCAGCCGGAATTAAACAAAATCTGGAAACCAAAAAATAAATTTATTTTATATATCTGGAATGCATTAACGGTTTCTTTTGCGGCACAAATTGGCACATTGCCCTTGTGCCTGTATTATTTTCATCAATTTCCGGGATTATTTTTTGTAACCAATATTATAATTCTGCCGGTTTTGTCTTTTATAATGATTGCAGGAATTATCGTTATGATATTTGCCATTTTCAAAAGTCCGCCCGAAATATTGGTTTATATTTTTGAAAAAAGCATTTTCATTCTAAATCAACTAATTCATTATGTAGCTTCATTTGAATCATTTGTCATTCAAGGCATCAGCTTTAATTTTTATCACTTGATAACGCTGTATCTTGTAATAATAAGCGCCACAATGTGGTCTCAAAAACCAAGTTACAACAAACTCATTGCAATATTTATATCAATAATTTTATTTCAATCTGCATTGATTTATACTAAAAGAGAAATTTCAAATCAGAAGGAATTAATCGTTTATAATGTAAAAAAAAACACTTTAATTTCTTCAAGAAATGGAAATACCATTACGCTTTTTGCGAGCGATACAACGAGCAACAAAAGCACAAAAAGCAATGTTTTTAACTCTTACTTAGTTGGTAATTTTAGTGTTTTAAATAAATCTCAAAAACTTAAAAACGTATTGTTTTTCAAAGGCCATAAAATTTCCATAATTGACAGCACCGGAATTTATGCAAACAGTATATCTCCTGAAATTTTAATTTTAACTCAATCTCCCAAAATAAATCTGGATCGCGTTTTAACACAGCTGCAACCCAAAATTATTATTGCAGACGGTTCTAATTCATATACACTTCAAAGAATTTGGCAGATAAGCTGTGAGAAAAAAAATATCCCTTTTCATGCCACAGCCGAAAAGGGATTTTATCGATTAAATTAAATCTTTTTTATTCTGGATTTAAAATTAGATCTGAATTTGTGATCCAGGTTTTGACACCTCCTGAACTATATGTAAGTTTTCCTAATGTATTAAAGTTGGTTTTTTCTTTTCTAATAGTGGCACTTGCATAACAAACTTCGGGAACATTTTCAACTCCAAAAGCGTTCTTTAATCTTATGTTTTGTTCTCGAACCTCGCTGGCAATATTTGGATCAGACAAATCAAGTCTCACTAAAATCACATTTTTTCTAGACCATTTCTCAAAATCTATAGTTTTAAACACTTCATTTTGCAATGCATCTGAAGCACCTGCTGATGTAAATAAAATCAACATTGGTTTTCTTTGTTCATTGCTGAGATTGATTGCTTCTGTCATGTCGGTTTTCCATTCCAGATTTTGCGATTCTGCTATACAGGCAGTTAAAAATAAAAATAGGGTAAGTAGTTTTCGGCTCATATATATTGGTTTTGGTTTGGGTTAAAGGAACTAAATTAACATAAAACCAACATGAAACAAGAGTCTTTAAAACAAATAGTTACAAAAAAACACATTAAAATGAAATTCTCTTTTTAAGGTTTAATATTTGAAAAAATCGGAAAAATTACCCTGTTAAAATATTAAATGTACAATATACATTTAAAAAAATATCCCTTTTCAACATACATTGAAAAGGGATTCTACAAATTAAACTAAGAAACTTAATTTAAATTTATTACTCACTCGGATGCAGAATGTTATTTGATTCTGCAATCCACGATTTTGCTCCTCCTGGTTTATACGAGATTTTTCCAAGAGCACTGAAAGTCGTTTTATTTTTTCTTACCGAAGCAATAGCATAACATACTTCCGGCAGATCCTGAACTCCAAAGGCATTTTTTAATCTAACATTTTGCTCTTTATCTCCATCTGAAGCCGTTTCATCTGATAAGTCTAATTTTACCAGTACAACATTGTCGCGCGACCATACAGCAAAGTCTGGAGTTTTAAAGATTTCGTTTTGAAGATTTTCTGGTACACCTGAGGCAGTGAATAGGATTAACATTGGTTTTTTTTGTTCATTACTAATGGCTATTGCATCAGTCATATTAGTTCTCCACGCAAGAGTTTGTGCCTGAACGAAAAATGAACCTAAAAAAAACAGTAGGATAAGTAGTTTTTTAGTCATATTATATTGGTTTTGGTTAGTATAGCATGACGAAATTAACACAATATTTTAATTATCCAAATTATATCACATTAAAAAATACATTATATGTTTTTTTATACATAAATAAATATATAAATAACAATTTCAAAAACATTATATGAAAACCTTTTCTTACTAAACAAAAAAACTCCTTACATTGCTGTAAGGAGTTTATATATGAATTTATAGTTTAAATATCTTTTTTAAGACTTTTTAGGATGAACAATACCTTCTGCAACTGTTAACCAGGCAGATGGCCCGCCGGCAACATATCCTGTTTTTCCAAGGCCTTTAAAGTTAATCTTTCCGTCTTTTGCTTCAGCACTTGTAAAGAATACTGTTGGAAATCCCTGGATTCCAAAAGCCTGCTGCAATTCATTGTTTTGACTCTTTAATTCCGGAGTCTGAGGCACGCCTCTTGGATAATCTAACTCTACAAGAACAACATTATCAGCAGCCCATTTTTTGAATTCTGCCGTTTTCAAAACTTCATTTTGCAAACGAATGCACCATCCGCACCAATCACTTCCGGTAAAGAACATTAACATTGGTTTTTGTTCTTTATTACTTATTGTGATTGCTTCTTTAACATCAGTATACCACTTTAGTTCCTGAGCTTGTCCAGCAAATGCTCCAACTACAAAAAAGGCTATTAATAATATTCTTTTCATAATGTATTATTTTTCGCAAATTTAAACAAAAAATGTATTGAAAAAACAGTTTCTGCTTATTTTACTTCCTGCATTAATCTTCTAATTAACGGCGTTGTAATAATTAAGACAACACCCGCAATTAAAGAATATAATGCTAGTTGATAATATCCGTCTGTGTAAGCAATAAGTTTAGACATTAACGTAGTTCCTGTATTGGCATCAGACATTTCAGCACCTAATTTCCCTGCAGCAAACTGTCCGAACGCACTCGATAAAAACCATAATCCCATCATCATTCCAAACAAACGCTTAGGAGACAATTTTGTAATTACAGACATTCCGATTGGTCCAATACATAATTCACCAAGTGTATACAAAAGATACCCTAAAGCAAATACATCAAGAGAGCTCAACCCATTTGCATCAACAAAAAATCTGGCACTGTAAAAAATGAAGAAACCAGCTGCAAGCAAGATAAATGACAAACCAAATTTAATAACAGTGTTTGGTTCAATTTTTCGCTTGTAAAGGAAAATCCACAACAATCCTACTAATGGGCTGAAAATAATAACATAAAGCGAGTTTATACTATTATTTACCACGTTTGGATCAATATTGAAGAATAACAATTTGTTTGTTAAGTTATCTTTAGCAAACAAAGATAATGACCCTCCAGATTGCTCTGAGATTGCCATAAACATAAAGTATCCAAAAATAAATACAAATGCCGCTAAAAGTTTGCGTTGTTGTTTAGAGTCTTTTATTTGTATCAATTCAAATAGAAAATATCCTACTGCCGCCGCTCCAATTGTATACATGAAATACTCCGTAAAATCAGAGTTGATTACCATTATATAAACCAATGGAATAACAATAAAAGAACCTACATATACTGCGATCTCATAAAGATTACGTTTTTTAGGCGTATGATTTTCTAATGGAGAATTCCCAATTGGCGCTAAATGCTTTTTTGTTAAAAGAAAAGTTATAACACCAATAATCATTACAATTGCTGCAGAAAGGAAACAAAGACTCCAAGAATAGTTCTTTCCTAAATAAATAGGAATCGCTCCCCCAAGCATTCCTCCTATATTAATTCCTGCATAAAATAATCCGTAACCAGCATCACGGCGGCCATCATTTTCATGATACAACTCACCTACCATTGAAGAAACATTCGGCTTAAAAAAACCTGTCCCAATAATAGAAAGTGTTATTCCGTAATAAAAGAAATCATGCGGCGAAGCTGCAATAAGCAAGTTCCCCAAAATCATGACGATACCTCCAAAAAGAAGTGATTTCTTAAAACCTAGTATTTTATCAGCAAAAATTCCACCAATAAAAGTAAATGCATATACAAAAGCCTGAATTGCTCCATATTGCAAATTTGCTTTTCCTTCCACCAGACCTAATTGGTCTACCATAAAGAAAGCTAAAACACCACGCATTCCGTAGAAACAGAAACGTTCCCACATTTCAACCAAAAACAAGTACCACAATTGTTTTGGGTACTTGCCTTTAAAATTTTGAATTTCTTCTAAAGTAATATTGTTTTCCATTTTATATTTTATCTAACACCGTGCATTAATTTTTTCAATAGTGGCGTTAAAGCAAATAATAAAATTGCTGCAATACCTGTCAGGACAACAAAAACCATAAAGAATTCATATAAATTATGGATTTCAAATCCTGCAAAAATTGGGTTTTGAGCACTAATTTGATGATGATCTAATAAAGACAACTGATCTGCTGTCAATGTGATTTTTTTATCTAAAACCGCCTGAAGATCTATTCCAAGTTCTTTTGCTTTTGCAAATTTATCTCCGGTTGCCGGCAAGATAGAACCTAAAGTTCCTCCTAAAGCATAACCTGATGCATTAGACAAAAAGAATACTCCGTATAACAATGATGCAAAACGTTTTGGAGACAATTTACCCACCAACGACAAACCAATTGGAGATAAACATAACTCAGCACATGTATTTAAGAAATATAATAAGATAAGCCATTTTACTAATAAAAGTCCTGAAGTTCCGATATAAGAAACCTGAGTCGCAATCATAAAGAAACTCACAGAAATTATCACTAACCCAGCAGCTAATTTTACAGGTGAGATTGGCTCTTTGCCTTTAGCTCTTAAAGTATCCCAAAGAACACTAAATGGAACTGCTAAAAACACAACAAACATACCGTTAAAAATTTGAACCATCGATGGCGGCATTGCCCAGCCAAAGAAATGTCTGTCTGTTTGGTTATCAGCAATAAAAGTCAAAGATGAACCTGCCTGCTCAAACGCCGCCCAGAAGAAGATAATAAAGAACGATACGATGTAAATTACAATAATTCTGTCTCTTTCTACTTTAGTCAAAGAAGTATCAGAAATGATCAATCCTGCCAATGCAAGACCACTTGAGTAAATCAAAGTATAAATTAAGTTTTGACCTACAACATAGTGGAAAAAGAATCCTAAAGCAATAAATGCTACTCCTGCCATAGCAAGAGCTTTATTAGAAAAGTTTGCTTTTTGTGATTCTCCTTCTTCAAAATCTGAAGCATCATTTTTTGAAGGAAGTCCTCCTAGTGGTTTTCCTTCCGGAGAAACTACATATTTATTTTTTAAGAAGTAAAAAAGAATTGTACCTAACAACATTGCTGCAGAAGCCGCCATGAATCCCCATCTAAAAGCATGGATATCTCTAATACCGCCCGCATCTTTGACATCTCCTAACAAAGGACAAATAGACTGACCTAAGAATGCCCCAATGTTAATCCCCATATAGAAAATAGTGAAAGCACTATCTAATTTTGTTTTTTCTTGTTTTGGATACAAACTTCCAACCATACTAGAAATGTTTGGTTTAAAAAATCCATTTCCAAAAACAATTACTCCTAATGCAGAGTACATAATAATTTTTGCCAGATCTAAATTTGACTCAAAAACACTTCCGCTGGTAAACAAAAGCATTTGCCCTATTGCCATTAATAATCCGCCTAATAGAATACAATTTCTGTTTCCTAAATAACGGTCAGCAACAAAACCACCCAGCATTGGTGTTAAATAACAAAGTCCAAGGAAACCTCCATAAATTAGAGACGCTTCTTCTTCTTTCATCAATAATGAATTCACAAGAAATAAAGTTAATAAAGCGCGCATTCCATAAAAATTGAATCGCTCCCACATCTCCGTTCCGAATAGTACCCAAAGACCTTTTGGATGCGCAGTTTTTACTTGAGTTTCTCCCATATTTTCATTATTATTTTTAGGTTAATATTGTTTTAGATTATAAATTTTCTTTGATAAAATTGGTCATTTTATTGTAAAGCTGAACTCTTGTTTTTCCGCCATAAATACCATGATCTTTATCTGGATAGATTTGAGAATCAAATTGTTTATTTGCCTGAATTAAAGCTTCCATCATCTGCATTGTGTTTTGAACGTGAACATTGTCATCGCCAGAACCATGAATCAATAAGAACTTTCCTTTCAATTTATCAACGTGATTTATAGGAGAGTTTTGATCGTATCCGCTTGCATTTTCTTGTGGAGTCTGCATGTATCTTTCGGTGTAAACACTATCATAGAATCTCCAGTTTGTTACAGGAGCGACAGCAATTGCCATTTTAAACACATCATTTCCTTGGAAAATACAGTTAGATGCCATGAAACCACCATAACTCCATCCGAAAATTCCAATTCTTGAAGCATCAACATATGGATAAGCACCAATTACTTTTGCTGCATCGATTTGATCTTCAACTTCGTATTTTCCTAATTCTTTTTGAGTCACCTTTTTGAAATCAGCCCCTTTGTAACCTGTACCTCTTCCGTCAACGCAAGCCACAATATAACCTCGCTGCGTTAATGAAAGAAACCAATAATCATTAGAGTTATTCCATTGATTCGCTACCTGCTGCGATCCCGGACCTGAATATTGGAACATAAAAACTGGATATTTTTTTGAAGGGTCAAAATCTTTTGGTTTTAAAATCCAAGCATTCAATTCATTTCCTTTTGCTGTTTTTAAAACAAAGTATTCTTTTGAAGGAAGGTTATATGCTTTTAATTTATCAGCAAGAGCCTGATTATTTTCGATAACCTGAATTTCTTTTCCTGTTTTAGCCTCGTTTAAAGTATAAGTTGTAGGCTGTGTATTACTTGAGTAAGTTGTAATAAAGTATTGGAAATTTGGACTGAAAGTAGCCTCACTTGTTCCTGTTTTTGAAGACAAACGCACTTTATTTTTTCCATCTAAACCAATTCTGTAAAGATCTCTGTTAATAGAACCATTTTCAGTAGACTGATAGAAAATCGTTTTTGTTTTTTCGTCGAAACCGTAGTATGAAACCACTTCCCAGTTTCCTTTTGTAACTTGGTTTTTAAGTTTTCCGTTTTTATCATACACATAGATATGATTAAAACCGTCTTTTTCGCTGGTCCAGATAAAACTGTTGTCTTTTAAGAAAGTTAAATTATCAGTTACATCTACATAAGCTTTATCTTTTTCATTCAAAACTACTTTTGCTGTCGCTGTATTTCCGTCAATAAACAATAAATCCAAATTGTCTTGGTGACGGTTTAAAACCTGTGCACAAAGTACATTTGCATCATTTGTCCACTGCATTCTTGCAATATAAAAATCATTGTAGTTCCCTAAATTTACTTTTTTTGCAGTTCCTGCAGCTACATCATATATATGTAATGAAACTTCTGAGTTTTTTTCTCCAGCTTTAGGATATTTAAAAGTTTCAATTTTTGGATATAAATCTTTATGAAAAATTGACATTGAAAACTCAGGAACCTGACTTTCGTCAAAACGAATGTAAGCTACTTTTTTACTGTCTTTGCTCCAGTCAAATGCACGCACAAAAGCAAACTCTTCTTCGTAAACCCAGTCAGTAATACCGTTAATTACAGCATTTTTCTTTCCATCTGTAGTAATTGGTGTAGATTTTTTTGATGCTACATCATATACATATAAGTTATTTTCTTTTGCGTAAGCGATTTTTGTTCCGTCAGGTGAGAAAGTTGGCTCTTGAATTTGAAAATCAACAAGTTTAATCAGAGATTTTGCCGCAATATCGTAAAGGTAATAATCAGCAGTAAAAGAGTGACGGAAGATTTTAGTAGAATTACAAGCAATTAAGATCTTTTTTTCAGAAGCATCAAAGGTGTAGCTGTCAATTCCGTCGGAAAGTTCTTTATGGTTTTTAGTATCAACAAGATTCGATACTTTTTTCAGCGTAGCAAAATCGTATAAATCAATCTGCATACTTCTGCTCGCCTGGTCAACATTTAAAACAGTATATTGATTTGTATTTTTCAGCGATTGCAGTTCATCCATCCCTTTAGCCCGGAAAGTACCGCCAAAAACATTTTCGACAGTTATTTTTTGCTGTCCAAAAACGACCGCAGTTAAAAATAAAAGTACTGCAGTAAATTTACTTGTATTCATTAGAATTATTTTAAATATAAAAAGAGCCCAATTTTAATAAAAAAAATAAACATAATACACATTTTAAGTGTTAAATGTTAAAAAAAATAACGATTGCGTACTTTCATGTCTGAAATAGATTGCAATCAAAACTCTTAAAATAGTATCTTTGCGGCAACATTATTATTTAATATATTGAGAATGAACAACGCTGTTGCCGGATTTTCTAAATTATCCAAAAAAGAAAAAATTAACTGGATCGCCAATGAATATTTTTCGACTCCTGAAGAAGCCTTAAATATTATAAGAAATTACTGGAATTCAGACGAAAAGCTCCAACAGCTGCATGATGAATTTATTGAGAATACGATTACCAATTTATATATTCCGCTTGGGGTTGCTCCAAATTTTTTGATTAATGGGAAGTATAAAACGATACCAATGGCGATTGAAGAAAGTTCTGTTGTGGCCGCAGCCTCAAAAGCAGCCAAATTTTGGGCTTCACGCGGAGGCTTTAAAGCCACTATAATTGATACCGAAAAAATTGGTCAGGTTCATTTTAATTTTAATGGTGATGCCGAAAAATTACAATCGTTTTTCCAGCAGATAAAACCTAAGTTTTTTTCTGAAACACAAAGCATTACCAAAAACATGCAGGAACGTGGCGGCGGTGTATTAGATATTCAATTAAAAGACAAACGAAATTTACTTGAGAATTACTATCAGCTTCATGCCACTTTTGAAACTAAAGACAGCATGGGAGCTAATTTTATCAATTCATGCTTAGAGCAGTTCGCATCTACTTTAAAAGAAGAATTTCAGCATTCTGATTTATTTTCTGAAGAGGATACACTAACCGTTATCATGAGTATCTTATCGAATTACGTACCTAACTGCCTAGTTAGAGCCGAAGTTTCATGCCCAATTGAAGATTTAGCAGAAAAACATATCCAAAATCCACAGGAATTTGCAGAACGCTTTGTTCAGGCTGTTCAAATTGCCGAAATTGAGCCTTTTAGAGCTGTAACACATAATAAAGGTATTATGAATGGTGTTGATGCTGTTGTACTGGCTACAGGAAATGACTTTAGAGCTGTAGAAGCCGGAGTTCATGCTTATGCTTCAAAAAACGGTCAATATGCAAGTTTATCACATGCTAAAATTGAGGATGGAATTTTTACATTCTGGCTTGAAATTCCTTTAGCACTAGGAACCGTTGGCGGCTTGACTTCGCTGCATCCATTAGTAAAATTATGCATGGAAATGCTTGAAAAACCTTCTGCAAAAGAGTTAATGGAAATTACTGCCGTAGCAGGTTTAGCACAAAATTTTGCAGCATTGCGTTCTTTAACCACAACAGGAATTCAGGAAGGACACATGAAAATGCACTTAAATAATATCATCAACCAGTTTGAAGCTACAGACGAAGAACGTCATTTGATAAAAGCACATTTTAAGAAAACTGCCGTTTCGCATAGTGCCGTAGTTGAATTCATTGAAAGTTTAAGAAAATAATTAGAAGCTGATCCCGCTATTCGCTGCAATCTTTTCCTTTTTAAAGAAAAAAGCAAAAGGATTTCCACTTCTATCGGGGCTAAAAAATACGTATGTCAACAACCTTTTACAGTAACGGAAAATTATTCATCTCTGGAGAATATTTAGTATTAGATGGCGCAGATGCTTTTGCACTGCCAACAAAGTTTGGTCAGGATTTAGTTGTAACAGAAGGAGAAAACCAAATCATAGAATGGAAAAGTTATGACTACGACAAACAGCTTTGGTTTGAAAATGTAATTTCATTTGATGAAGTCATAAACAATGCAGATTCTGAAGTTGAAACTGTAAAAACCACTTTAATTAATATCCTGCACGAAGCTTATCTTTTAAATCCTGAATTTATCAAGCAGTCAAAAGGATATAGAATAACAACGAATCTTACTTTTCCGAGAAATTGGGGATTGGGAACATCTTCGACCTTGATTAATAATATTGCGCAGTGGACCAAAATTAATGCTTTTACACTGCTTAAAAACAGCTTTGGAGGCAGCGGTTATGATATAGCCTGCGCACAGAACAATACTCCTATTTTATATAGGATAGAAAACAATTTTGTTGAACCGGTTATTTTCAATCCGGACTTTACAGAAAACATTCACTTTGTTTATCTCAACAAAAAACAAAACAGCAAAACCGCTATACAAGCTTATAACAGACACAAAGACCAAAATCTAGCAAAGAGTGTTGCCGAAAACAATAAAATAACTAAAGCTATCCTGAATGCTAAAACCTTAAAAGAATTTGCTTATGCAGTAGAAAAGCATGAAATTCATTTAAGTAACATTATGGAGATAAAAACAATTAAAGAAATTGCGTTTCCTGATTTTAATGGTACTGTTAAAAGTCTGGGTGCTTGGGGAGGAGACTTTGTAATGGTGGTTTCAAAAGAAAATCCTAAGGATTATTTTACATCAAAAGGATATGATGTTATTCTCTCTTATGATGAAATGATTTTGCAGGAGTAGTTATCAATCAATAAGCACAATTAAAAATTTACTTTTTGATCATTTTCAACTGGTTCAGATTCTAAACGTCTTACCTTTTCATTTTCCTGTTCGTTAGACTCTATAAGTGTATTATGCAGACGTTCAGCCATTTTCTCAATACTGTTTGTAATAGAGTCGTACACCAGCTCCATTCTGCGGTGTTTTTCTTCTTTTACAGCTTTCAAAACATCTTCTACAAAAACCTTATCGTATTTTTCAGCTACAGAGTCACGGGTATTGGTTAGCCTGATAACGTAATCGTTACTTAAAATTGTCACCTTAAAGTGTTGTTCTTCGTTACTTAAATAATATTTACCACCCAATTCATCAACATTGATGTCGGTAGTGCTAACTTTTAAAAGCTCCGTAATTATTCCAAAAATGTGATTTTCAATTTTAGAATATACTTTTGGTTTTCTTCTTAAAAATTTAAACTTATAAAACATTAAATGTTTGATTATTAAAGTACTTGTTTATAATTCTCTTAGAACTTGCATTAACAAATGTTTGTTAAAATTTAGATTTGTTAGAACAAAAATTCCGACAAATTAACTGTAATATTTTTATAATCACAAATTTTTAAGGTTATATTTCCATAATTCCCATATAGTTAGATAAATTACATAAAACATTTACTACAAAAGCACTTTACAAAAACATTATATACAGAAAAACCCGAAACATTCAATTGAACGTTTCGGGTTTTTTTTTTATTTATTTTACTAAAACTTTCGCTTAGTAATTAAATTGTAATCTGTTATCTTCAATTTTAGCATTGTTTTTCAACGCTGGTAAAATTCTTCCTGCATCAGATGCGCTTTGAGCTTTTACTTTAGCAACATATTCTGCATGGTTTGTAAGAGCCGGAGCTTTTACAGTTTTGATATTTTTTACTACATAAACTCCTGTATTTCCTTCAATTGGAGCAGAAAGTTTGTTAGCAGCTAAAGCAAATGCAGTACCTACAACTTGTGGCTCTTGTCCAACTCCGCCTGGTAAAACAGGGTTATCTAAAGTAACATCAGCAGCTTGTTGTACAGCTACACCAGCACTTTTAGCAATAGCTTCGATGCTTGAACCTGTCATTTTAGCTTTTAAGATTTCTGCTTTTTTCTTGTTTTTCAAGATTGGCTCAACATAAGGTCTTGCCATAGTAACAGAAACTAAACCAGATTTGTTTTCTCCTTTGTATTGAGCAATAACGTGTCCGATATTAGCTAATTCAAAACGTTTAACATCACCTTTATCAGTTTCTTTATCAAATGCCCATCTAACGATGTTTCTTTGAGCTCCTAATGGTCCAAACTGCTCGTCCATAGCTTTTGCAGAAACCGGACCTTCAACTTTTAAACCTAATTCTTTTGCAGTAGCAGCAAAGTCTTTGTCTGCAGCTTCCATTTCGAATTTAGTAGCTAATGTAAATACTTTATCAGAAGTAGCTTCAGAAGGCTCAATTTTTTGAGCAATTGTAGCTAAACGAATTCCGTCTTGTTTGTCTGTAATTTTAATAACGTGGAAACCGAATGGAGTTTCTACTAAACCAACTTTTCCAATTCCGTTGTTGAATACAAAATCATTGAATGGTTTTACCATTTGGCCTTGACCAAAATATCCTAAATCACCACCTTGCTGAGCAGATGAATCATCAGAACTTGTAAAAGCAAGCATCATGAAGCTGTCAGGGTTTGACTGAACTTGTGCTAAAATTTCTTCAGCTTTAGCTTTAGCTTCTTCTTTAGTTCTTTTTTCTTTTTGGTTAGGTGTTTGAGAACCTTCGTAACCAATTAAGATATGACTTGCTTTAGCGTTAACACCAGCTTTAAATCCTAAAGATTTAGAAATTGCATAGTATTTTCCGTAAACATAAGGACCGTAAATTGCACCAGCAGGTAAGCTGAATAATTTATCAGCATCTACAGCTGGAAGAGCATTTTTAGGAACATAAGTAGAATCGTAAGGAACATCAGAATTTGCGTTTACAAATTCAGCAATGTTTGTTGCGTTTCTAAATCCTGGTAATGTATCGTTTTTACCTGTTTTTGCATTGTAAACAACACTTCCAGATAATAAGGCAGTAATTTTAGCTTTAATATCAGCCTCATCTTGTTTTGATGCTTTATCTTCAACTAAAACGTATTGAATTTCACGAGTTTCATCAGCTTTGAATTTTTTCTCGTTTTTCTTCATATAATCTACGATATCTGAATCAGAAATTTTTACTTCACTATCTTTAATAGAAGAGTATAAAGCTCCAGCGTAAGCAAAGTTTACTTTGTTAGCTTCCATTTCATACTTTAACTTTCCTTCACTAGCAGTTGTGTAAAGTCCAGATTTTACTAAAGTATTATAGATTTGAAATTTTGCGTTTAATTCAGCATCTTTTTCTTTATCAGAAATATATTGTGCTGCTTCAGGATTTGCTTTAAAGTAGTCTTTAAATTTAACTACATCAAAAACTCCTGCTGCGTTTAAAAACATAGGGTTTTTACCAATATTTGGGTCTGATTTTAAAACTTCAATTAAGTGTTTTTCACCAACTCTCAATCCTAATTTATCAAACTGAGCTGATAATAATGCGATTGAAACTTCTTGATCCCAAACTCTGTTTGCAGCTTCAGTGGAAGTAATTCCTTGACCACTTTTTTCAAGATTACTAACTTTAACTCTAAAGTCTTCAAATGAAATATCTTTTCCATCGATGCTTCCTACATCTTTTGAACTTTGACTAAATGTTCCTTTACCGATTAGATCTTGTATTATAAATGCAAATAATGCAAGTGCAATAACTCCTATCAATAAAGCGGAACGCTGTCTAATTTTTGCTAAAACTGCCATTTTTATTATCGTTAATTTTATATTCAGTTTGCGAAAATACAATTATCTAGTTAATAACAATACAACTAGCGTTTTATTTTACACAATTTTTTTTAATTATTTAAAAATTTACTCTTTTATTGTCATTTTGACCAATTCAATTTTCTTGTTTGAAGCCTGTTCTATCTTAAAATGGAACCTGTCAATCACAATTTTATCTCCTTTTTGGGGTATTTCTTTGGTAGAATTTACAATAAAGCCTCCTAATGTTCCATATGAATCTTCTTCGGGAATCATGAGTTTGTAGGTTTCATTTAGATATTCGACATCTAAGCGTGTAGAAAACAAATATTTACCTTCACCTAAATCCTGTTCTATCAATTCTTCATCTAAATCGTGCTCATCTTCAATTTCACCAAAAAGCTCTTCAACGATATCTTCAATTGTTACAATTCCGGAAGTTCCTCCATATTCATCTAAAACTACTGCAACGTTTTTTCGCTTTTTAATTAAAATATTTAAAGCGTCTTTTATTAAGATCGTTTCCGGAACAAATTCAACAGTCATTAAAACAGATTTTATGGTCTGCGGTTTTTTAAATAAATCGAATGAATGCACATAACCTACAATATCATCAAGGGAGTTTTGACTTACTACAATTTTTGAATATCCGGTTTCTATAAAAAGCTCTTTTAAATCTGTAACACTGTCAAATAAATCTATTGCTACAAGTTCTGTTCGCGGTGTCATAATATCACGCGCTTTTACTCCTGAAAACTCTAAGGCATTTTGAAAAATCTGAATCTCAGAATCGACTTCATCATCATCTTCAACTGAACTCATTTGTTCTGTAATATAATTACCAAGTTCAACTTTACTAAAATACAATTGTACCTGATCGCCTTCTGTTTTAAAAAACTTCCTTAAAATAAAATCAGATATCCAGATAAAGAACGTAGAGACGTAGTAAAACAGCCTGTAAAAAAGATAAGCCGGAACGGCAAAAATCTTAATTAAGGAATTGGCATAGATTTGAAAAAAAACTTTCGGAAAAAACTCTGCTGTAATCAGAACTATAAAAGTCGAAATTAAAGTTTGAACTAAAATAGTGGTTACGTCTGAAAAATGAAATCCAAGACCTGTTATCCATTTCAGGACAACATCTCCCATATAAAATCCATAAACTACAAGTGCTACATTGTTTCCAATAAGCATTGAAGCTATAAATTTTGAAGGATTTTCGGTAAGTTTTGTTAGAATTTGAGACAGAAAATTATCTTGTTTTTTTTCAATTCCAAGATAAATTTTATTTGAGGAAATAAAAGCTATTTCCATTCCTGAAAAAAATGCTGATAGTATTAAACACAATATTATAATACTAATTTCCATTTTTACTGTTTTTTATTTCGATCGTTATATTTATTAAGAAACCTTCTCCTGAAGAAAAACATAAAAACAGCCATTCCTGCAATAACAAAACTTAAAGGGTAGGCTTCGTTATTTTCGGTAAGCTTTATTACTCCATCATAGATAAAGTAAACTGCAAATAAGATGTAAACGTATTGTGTGTATTTTAAATATCCCATAATTATAATTCTTCGTCTGATTCAAATTCACCGCTTATTCGCTGCGAATTAATCACTTTAAAATCTTTGCTAAAATCAATTCCCTGACCAAAAGAAACTCCTTTAGCATCTGTAAGTTTAAATTTTCTTTCTGTATAAAACCACTCATTTTTTTGATCAAAAAACATTTGTTCTGTTTCCAAAACCTGTCCTGCTTCTGAGGTAATTTTAACTTTTCCCTGTAAATCTATTATACTTGTATTTTTATAAGATACAGCATAATTTGATCTAATAAAGGTACGCTTTTGTTTTTTGTCGTATAAAGTAACATCAATTCCTTTTGGAAATTCTGTAAAAGGGAATTCAAGATTAGAATAATCAAGCATTTTTGAGCTTATCAAAACTCCTGTTATTTTACCAGAATCTGTGTATTTGATATTCACAGTATCGGCATCACTTGCCGGAACAAACTCTGAGAAGTTAATTTTTTGAACTTCTTTAAAATTACTTTCGCATCCAAAAAACAGTGTCACAGCAATAACTGTGACAACGCTAATATATCTCTTTGGTAAATTCATTTGCCAAATGTAATAAATTGTAATGAGCTTATAAAAACATATATTTTTATGTTTAGTTGAATTTGCTCTTCACAAACCATTTATCATTAAATGAGAATCCTACGCTAAAGTTTACATAATTTTCCTGAACCAGGTTTGAAGAAACTGTTCCTTTTTTACCAAATTCGATTCCTATGTTTACATTAGAAAAATATCCCGGAATTGGAATTCCTGCTCCTAAAGTCATCCCTACATCTTTAATTGATTCGTTGTTAACAATTAAACCAATTTTCTCGTATTTCAAACCAGCACGATATGTAATTCTGCTTAAATAACTTGTAAAAGAGGTGTAATTTGGAATGTAGTAACCTCCAATTGCATATTTAGCATAATTCTCGTATCGAACGTTATCCATTGAATTGTAATAGTTTGCCAGCTGCCCTTCTCCCTGAAAAGCTAATGTAGTACCTATTAACCATTTTCTTGACTCACCAATACCCGCTCCAATAATTACTCTGCTCGGAAGTTTTAATTTAGTAGTTGATGCAGGATATGCATAAGGGTCCGGATCACCGCTTACATTAATTTCTCTCACATTTTCAGAATTTAAATTACTTGAAAATGTATAACTCAAACTTGTAAACAGGTTTACTTTTTTATAAATCTTTGTCTGATACATTGTACCTAAATCAAAATTAGCCCCGGATAAAGTTGAAGCATTTGATTCTGATGTACCATTTTGAACACCGGTTACCTGCTCTATACTTGTTGTTGTGATTTTCCCAAAGTTATATTGAACATCAGCTCCAATAGTCCAATGCGGTTTAATTTTATAACCTACACCAAAATATACTTTATTAATACCGCCTTTTCCGCTTAACTGAGAACTTACAGCTCCTTCTGTAGCAGTATTATCATCTAAAATTTTATATCCAACAGATGATAATGGAATTAAACCAAACGATACTCCAAATTTTCCAACTGGAATTCCAACAGCTAAATAATCAAAAGTTGTTCTTTGTGCTTTTGCAGATCCAGTATTCGATTTTAATGTCGAAGTTCCAAAAGTTCCTCCTACTGTAAAAGTAGTCTGCATTAAACTGGCATAACTTGCTGGATTTTCAATATTCAAGTGAATACTATCCTGCTCAACAGCAACGCCCGCCATAGATCTGTACTCTAAAGTTCCTTTAAACTTGATATCTCCAATTCCATAAAAAGAATATGGCGATGCAGTACCTTGCTGAGCAAATGAAACGAACGATATAAGCAAACAAGCGCTTATTATAATTTTTTTAATCATTGTCGATTTTATATTGATATGTTTGGCTCAAACTCTCTAAAAGGAAATTTGAATTGGCAAATATGGTATTTTTTAATCGTTTAGCCAAAAATTCTGCATCGCCTCCCGTTAAAATTATTATAAAATTTGAAAAGTTCGACCTATATTCATCGATAAAACCGTCAATCTCATAGACGAAACCATTCACAACACCAGAATGAATCGCCTGTGCGGTTGAATCTCCAATGTAAGAATGGGGCTGATCTAAAGTAAGCAAAGGCAGTCTGGCAGTGTAATTGTGTAAGGTTTCGTAACGCAAACGAAGCCCTGGAGAGATTGCACCCCCCAGATAATTATCGTTTTCGTCGATAAAATCGTAGGTAATGCAGGTTCCGGCATCTATAACTAATCGATTTTGTTTCGGAAACTGCAGTGTTGCTCCGGCAGCCAAAATCATTCTGTCGATTCCTAAAGTTTTTGGTGTTGCATATTTATTATGAAACGGGAAAATATCTTCGTGTGTAAAAAAATGAACATTTAACTGTTTTTCAAAACTCAAAAAAGATTGTTTTTCGACATCCCCAACCGAGGCAACAACCAAATCTGAGCAGTTTGGAAATTTTTCTAAAATTTTTTCAATTCTTTTTTCAAGCTCATTTTTTTCAAAAACGAAATACTCCAAAACACTACTCCCTTCAAAGACAGCAGCTTTAATTCTGGTATTTCCAACATCGACAGTTAAAATCATTTTTCTTTTTTGTTTTTGCGAAGATACGAATTGATTTTTTTTCTAAAATGTTTTGGATAAACGGAAAATGATTCTATCTTTGCACCCGCATTGAGCACAAGACGGTACCTTAGCTCAGATGGTAGAGCAATGGACTGAAAATCCATGTGTCCCTGGTTCGATCCCTGGAGGTACCACCAAAACCCGAATAGCAATATTCGGGCTTTTTGTTTTTATTATTTTCGGAAAATTTTTAATCAAAAATAAAGAAGAATAACCCGCAGATTATACAGATTTTAAAAATCATTTTAATCTGTGGCTGAAAAAAAGTTCGCAAGACTTTATATCGATAAAGCTTTGCGAACTTTGCGTTTTTACCTTGCGGTCTTAGCGGTTAAAAAACCTAGTCTAAAATCTTATTGATGAAATACAGAAACCGCCGGGAAATAATATCCTGAAAAACTTACTGTTCCTGTTTTAGCTCCAGAATCTGCATTGAATAAATAAAGGTTGTTGATCGCAAAATTTACTCCATATCCTTCGTTTACTGTATTAACTACTAAAGTGTTTTTCTTTTTATCATAACCAATTCCTGCTCCATATAATATATTAGAATCTGTTAATGTAACAAAAGGCGAAGCTAATGAAGAAACATCTCCGTTATATTTATAAATTTCTTTACCACCGCTCCAGCTTCCATTTTTGGCAATGAAAACAGCATTTTTTGCAGCTGTAATAGATCCCGGATGCCAGGCTCCCCAGCTTCCGTAAGCCTGAAAACCTAATGCGATTTCTTTTACCTCAAGAGTATTAGAGTCTATATTGATAAGTTTTGTTCCGCCTGCAGCCCATACTTTTTTATCATCAGTAACAGCAAATCCCAGAACCATTCCTGAAATTGTTTTTTCGACTGCTAATGTTGAAGCGTTAATTACAATAACCCCTTTTGATGCCGACAATGCAAAGATATATCCGTTAGCTTTTACAATGTCTCCTACCTGACCTGTAATTCCTTCAACTTGTCCGTTTAATTCCATTGTATTCAAATTAAGTTTGAATATTCCTTTTCCAGAAGTAAGCAAAGCCTGATTTTCATCAATTCCAACTATTGCACGCCAGTCGTTTCCGCCCTGAGCCGGAATTCTTTTTTCTTCTTTAAGCGAATAAGCATCTGCAACTACAACTGGTCCGCCGACTTTAGACACCAAGAATAGCTTTTTATTAAAGACAGTTCCAAACTCTAAAGTTGATGATTCTGGTTTTAGATCTTTATCTGGATTTACTTTTACAAAAACACTGTCTTCTATTGCTTTTGTATCGTATCTGTAAAACCCAACTGTTCCTGTTCCGTGTCCAAACCATCCTTCATTAATCATAAAGAATCCGTTTTCATAAGCTCCAAATGTGTGAATATCGTAAGTTAGAGATACGTTTCCGCCATTGTTTTTGGCAGTCATCGTAATTTTAAAATCTCCTCTTGTTTCTGGTTTAAAAGTATATGTCGAATCAGATCCTACAACATTTCCGTTTACTGCCCATTCAAATGAAACATTATTTCTGTCTTTTATTTTTGAACTCAGCTGAAGTGTTTTTCCAATTGTCAAAGTATCTTTTAACTGCTGTTCGCCCTTGATAACAGGCGGCGCCGTAAAATCATCATCATTATTACATGAAGTTGCCAGCATCATTAAAGAAGCAATGGCGATTAATTGCTTGGAAAAAAAATTGTTTCTCATTATTAAATATTTAAAAAAATTATATTACTTAAATGTTTAAATCCAGCGCACTAAAACTACGTTTCTGGAGCAATGACATGTTTAATGATTTTTTGATAGAGAAAAGGAAACGTCAAGAAGAAAAAACACCCAAAAAGAAACTGTTTTTAAGACATCGCATTTACAGAAAAAAAATCTCATAAACTTATTTAGCTTACGAGAATAGAATGATAAAACAATACCATTTCACTTAGAGTGAAAAAGTATTATTCTTAATTCAAGCTTCAATCCCCGAAAGCTGTTATTACTATAAAAATGGCAGGTCTTCTGACTTGCTCCCTACACCCAGCCTTCCCTTTCGAATTGAAAAGTGACATATTAAAGGGTTTCAGTTAATGAGCTTACAGCTGCGGGACAGTTTTGGATTTGCACCAAATTCCCTTTTAATGTCATATTTAATCAAACATGACAACCATTTTCTGATTTAAATTTTGAGTTGCAAAACTAGTGTTTTCTTTTTTGAAATCCATGCATACTTAAACTATATAAGGGTTTAGGCACATCTGCATTCTGTGATATATTCCGAATTATTAAGGATTGACTGATTAAAAATGTATTATCAACAATTAATTAGTTTTTGTTAAAAAAGTATCAACTAAATAAAAAAATATCTTATATATTCGTAAAATCGTATTTTAATTTTTTATTCATTATTAAATCAACAGAACGTTTTATGAGCAAAACTTCTACTAAAGGCATTTGGAAAGTAATTTCGGCCTCTTCTATGGGAACAATGATTGAATGGTACGATTTCTATATTTTTGGGAGTTTGGCCGTTGTAATTTCAACTAAATTCTTTCCGAGTGATAATCCAACTGCAGCATTTTTATCCACATTAGCCACATTTGCTGCCGGATTTGTTGTCAGACCTTTTGGCGCTTTATTTTTTGGACGATTGGGAGATATTATCGGCCGAAAATATACTTTCATGGCTACTTTATTATTAATGGGAGGTTCTACTTTTTTAATAGGCTGTATCCCAAGTTATGAAACTATTGGTTTTCTCGCGCCTCTGTTAGTTTTGATTCTGCGTTTATTGCAAGGTTTGGCTCTTGGCGGAGAATATGGCGGTGCAGCGACTTATGTTGCCGAACATGCTCCGGCTGGGCAAAAAGGATATTGGACATCGTGGATCCAGACTACTGCAACGGTTGGTTTATTTATTTCTTTGATGGTTATTCTGGCTACCAAAAATGTGCTTTCGGCCGAAACTTTTGATTCATGGGGATGGCGTGTTCCTTTTTGGGTTTCTATTGTAATGGTGGGAGTTTCGTATTTAATTAGAAAAAATATGGACGAATCACCTGTATTTGCAAAAGCTAAAAAGGAAGGAACAACAAGTGCAAATCCTTTAAAGGAAAGTTTTGGAAACCGATACAATTTAAAGTTTGTTCTCTTGGCATTATTTGGCGCAACAATGGGACAGGGTGTTGTTTGGTATACCGGACAATTCTATGCCATGAGTTTTATGAAAACGGTTATGAATGTAGATTCTTCTCAGGTTGACAGTTTACTTGGAATTGCATTATTGATAGGAACGCCGTTTTTTATTGTTTTTGGATGGCTGAGTGACAAAGTCGGCCGTAAATACATTATGATGTTCGGTATGTTACTCGCTATTTTATTCTACAGGCCTATATATAAAATGATGTACAACACAACTGATGTGAGTTACAAAACCGAAATTGTAGAACAAACCTCTCAAAAGATCGAAAAAGCAAAAAATAATGACGTAATTACCACTATTTCAAAAACCTATACTGATGGAACTACGTATATCGAAAAGAAAACAGATTTTGCTGATAAGAAAAAATCTCAAAGCAGTGTTACTATAAATATCAATTCTGGCGATAAATGGACATTAATTTTTTTAGTTTTCATTCAGGTTTTATTTGTTACAATGGTTTATGGTCCAATTGCAGCGTTTTTAGTTGAAATGTTTCCAACTAAAATCAGATATACTTCTATGTCACTTCCTTATCATGTAGGAAATGGAATTTTTGGAGGTCTGCTGCCGGCAATTTCGACTTATTTTGTAACTCATGCAAAAGCAGCCGGAAAAAACGATTTTTATCTTGACGGACTTTGGTATCCTATTATTATTGCGTCGATCTGTTTCGTTATAGGAATGATTTACATAGACAACAAAAACAAAATTAATCATCTTTAACATTTAAGAACATGAATACAATCAAACAAGCTTTAGGCGTTTTATGGGTTATTTTGGCAGTTGCGGCCGCTTACTTCTGCGTGTTTGAATTTGGCTTACCTAAATTATTATCAGATCAGCAAGATGATTTAGTCTTTGGTATTATTATTCTTTTTATCCTCACGCCTCTTATTGTTTTAGGCTTAGGAACATTTGGTTATTTTGCTGTTATTGGAGAGTATAACCATAAAAAGAAATAACAGAAACAATAAACAACTAAACCAGAAAAGGGCTGTCTATTTTTCAATAGAACAGCCCTTTCACATTACTAACCAAACCAAATTTTTAATCTGTTTAGAGATATATTTTCAATGTTTATTTTTTGATAAACTTCATTACCTGTGTTTTACCATTTTCATCTGAAGCTTTTACGATATACAAACCTGTTTGTAATTCACTTACGCCAAATTGAAAATCAACATTTCCGTTTGAAGCAAAGCTTTTTACCAATTGTCCTGAAACTGAATAAATCTGAACTTTTGAAACTGCGGTACTTAAAGTGAAATGATTCGAAACCGGATTTGGATATAAATTCACCGTACTTCCTTTTTCAAAATCTTCAATAGCTAAATTGGCTGTTTTGTTTCCATAAATTCTATATTCACCTGCAGGTAAATTTATCTGAGCATTTACATCGGTAACATTTATTGCAGTATTGTCCATTAAATTGTACCAAGTTCCTGCATACGGAAAACCTGTCGAAACGTTTTGCGCCGTAACATCAAAATTGGCTAAAATCAAAACCTCTTTTAATTGTGCCGAAGTTAAACCTGCATTGGTTATTTTAATGTTTACTGTAAGCGAATTAGAATCTGGAATTGTTGAAGTTCCTAAAAAAACAGGTTCGGCCTTTTTTAGTGTAATCATCTTAGCCCAATCGTTGTAAATTTTATTACGATTTGAATTTCCTAACCAGTTATCTACCCACTGAGGCTGTGGTTTGGTATCAAGTTTACAATCTCCTCCTGTGGCATCTGAATCAGTATTTACTGAATTATCATTGCAGGTAAAAATTGAACTCTCCCAGCCCAGTTCTCCAAAATGCCAAATCATTTTTGGCCCTGGAACTAATAATGAAACTGCTCCAATTGCCGACATTCTTGATAAAGCCGTATTTAATGTTTTTACATTATAAGCTCCGTTTGAGGCTCCGTATTGCACATTTTTATACATCAAACGTTCTTCGTCATGACTTTCGGCATAACCTATTAAACGGTTTGCAGCAAAACCACGATTGGCACTTGACATTTTCGAAATATTACTTTCAGAAGCATACCCCATAGACAATTGATTGTAAGGATCTGTCATTTTACCCCACATCATAACACCTTTACTTGGAGTTTCTGTTACTCTGTAATCTGCCCATTGTTTTTCTTCGGCTTCAGTTCCTAAATGCTCAAAAATGGTATAATGCGTTGGATCCAGACTCCAAGAATAATCAGCATATTTCTTTAAAACATCTACCCTGTCTTGCTGGTATGCATTTGTACAAGATTGATCTGAGGCTGTACAAGACTGTGTAAAACCTTTTGTTAAATCCCATCTAAAACCATCAATTTTATATTCCTGAATCCATTGCTTAATTACGCGCTCTACATAATATTGTGTTCTTGTAGACTGATGATTAAAGTCTTCTCCAACACTAAACGTATGCTTTGCAACTGTATTAAAGTATGGATTTTCGGCTGTTGGCGAGCCAAAACCATCACCGTCAGGATCGTTCATCCACATTCTAACCATTGGATTTCTTCCAAAAGCATGATTTAAAGCAACATCAAGAATAACAGCAATTCCGTTTTGATGACATACATCTATTAGTTCTTTTAATTTATCCGATGTTCCATAAAATTTGTCCAACGCCATGTGAAAAGAAGTATTATAACCCCAGCTTTCATTACCTTCAAATTCCATTACCGGCATTAATTCGATAGCATTAATTTTCAGGTTTTTGAAATAATCGATTTTATCAATTATACTTTGGTAATTTCTTGCTGCATCAAAATCGCGAACCAAAACTTCATAAATAACCAGTTTTTCTTTTTCGGGCTTTGTAAAATTAGTTACCTGCCAGTTATAAGGAGTCTGACCAGTTTTAAGAACCGTAACTTCAAACTGCTGTCCTGCTGGATAAGCTGGTAAATTTGGATAAGAAGATGCTGGAATCCACGGATCATCATACGGAGATAAAACCAAAGTAGAATAAGGGTCGGCTGTTTTTACTAAAGACGGAGAACCGGCAAGAGGTGAAGCATCTACAACCCAATATTGATAGGTATTATTTACTCCCGAAACTAATCCGGTTAATTCTAACCAAAATTTTCCCGAAACAGGATCTTTTTTCATGGCATACGCCGAAGTTGGCTGCCAGTTATTGAAACTTCCGGCAACGTAAACAAAATCTTTTAAAGGAGCATCAAGAACCAATGTTGCTTTTGAAGTATCATTGGAATTATAATTAATTCCATCAACTAATCCTGCAGGCATTGTTTGAGAAACTGTGTTTGGATTTACCACAACTGAAAACTTTTTTACAATTGTAGTCGATCCCTGAGTTACACTCAATTCATACGTTTGATTATTGGTAACATTTATATGAGAATAAGAATAACTTGCAGTACTTGCATTGGTATTTATAACAGTTCCGTTTGCTTTTAATGAATAACTTGCCGCTCCGTTTGTATTTGTGGCTGCAATATTAAAATTGGAACCAGACGCTATAATTGAAGCGCTATTTTCTACAGGTGAAGTTAGGTTTACCTGAAAAGATCCAACTTCGACAACAATATCCTGAGATTGTTTGCTGCCGCTTCCGTCTTTTGCTTTAACCAAAAATCCTATTCTGCCAATTCCATTTCGTCCAAAATATACAGACGGTGTAAAAGTTTTAGTATAAGTATCAGTACCTGCATTATAGGTAAACTTTGCAGCTTCATTTGAAGAAGTCCATGATCCGTTAGACGGAGAATCCATTTGGTTGGTATCATTTACATCATAAGACCATGACCAAAGATACAATGCATTACCTGTAACTCCCCAAGTGCTTTCATTAATACTGGTACCATTAATTGTTATTGTAATTGGCGTAGTATCTTCAAAAGCGGGAGGGTTTATTGAATAAGTAACGGTTTGCTGCTGGGCAAAAACAGTTACTGCCATCAATAAAAATATTGATAGTAAAGTTTTTTTCATAATAGTGTGGTTATTTCGGTTAGTCAGTCTGATTAAAAAAGGGCTATCTAGCAGATAGCCCCATTTTATTATGAAGAAAGTTTATTATTGATTTGGAATCATCAAATAACTTCCGTCTAAATCATTGAAATAGATAACATATTTAGATTTTGCAACTGGTATGTTATCACCAGTTCCTCCACCTGAGAAAGCTGTTTTGCCTCCCCATGACACATCCCAAGCATCATTAGCTCTAAATTTCATTCCTCCATCATTTAGAGATGTCACGCCTAAAGTCCAGATGTGAGCATTAAAAGCAGATTTAACCATTGGCGTTGAAGCATCCCACCCTTTAGCAGTTGCATCTCCAATAATACCAATTGTGTTATAAACTGTTGCTCCGGCACCTGCTGCATATGGAGCTAATGTGTAGGTTAATTTTTGAACATCCATAACAAAAGTGTAATATCCATCTGCAGGAATTTCAAAACTTGCTGGATCTTGATCTCCTTCTGTTGCTCTATAAGCTAAAGATCCATCTTTCCCTCCATACATTGGAGCCCAGCTTCCTAGGTTTTTGATAGCCTTGAATACACCTTTTTTGAAGAATCCTGTAAATTTATATTCATTAGCATTTGCAGCGCTTCTAAATAAAATTTGGTTCCCTTTATTGTTATCCCATCCAGAAACGGTTGCGTCTCCAACTAAGTACCAGTCGTTAAAATCATAAGGAACTTTTCCTGTGTAAGGAGTAACTGTAATTGTAATTAAACCTTTAGAAACCTGAGGAAATCCTCCAGAAACATCAGATTTAATTTTTACATCGTACTGAGCAGCTTCTTCAGGTTTTCCTCCAAGATCAATCGCTGCCTGATTCAATTCTCTGGCAAGTACAGATACTTCAGTAATACTGTTTGTGGTAGTCTGCAATGTTTTTGCAGCACTAAAATCACCTCCTTTTTTATCAATTAACAAGGTGTATTTTACAGCAACATTTGTTGAATATTTTGCAGCTGACCATGTAAATTTAGCAGCCTCTTCTGCTGCTTTTTCAACATCTAGAACATAATTTTGTCCTGTTGCAGGTGCAGTAATTTCTGGTGTTGAAACAACATTAAGAACTGGTCTTTCGTCTACAGCATCTGCATTACATGACACTGCCAATACACCAATAAATGCGATTAAAACTTTATATATATTTTTCATTTTTAAGTTCTATTAGGTGTTAGTATCCTGGATTTTGTTTTAAAGTTGGATTAGCCTGAATTGTTTTCGCAGGAATAGGCATTAAATCTCTAAAAGATTCTGTCGCAACACCATTCATTGTTCCGCCTTTCCATTGCCAGATTTTAGATCCTCCTGTAAATTTACCAAAACGAATTAAATCCGTTCTTCTGTGACATTCCCAAAACAATTCTCTACCTCTCTCTGCAAGGATAAAATCAAGATTCAAATTTGCTGCAGATATTGTTGATGCTTCCGCTCTTGTTCTAATTTGGTTAATATAATTTACTGCAGTTCCAATATTTGCTGTACTAGCACCTCTAACTGCCGCTTCTGCATACATTAAATAAGCATCAGAAATTCTAAAAACTGGAAAATCAGTATCAGGAATATCAGTTCTTTGTGCTGGTGAACCATCAGCTTTTTTATTTATATATTTTGTTACAGCATAACCATCTGTAAATGTTGATACATTCGTAATATCTAAAGCCTGTCCATCAGTATAGAAAGTTCCTCTTTTATCTCCTGTTGCTGTTGCATCAGGGAAAAGAGCCACAAACTCTTTACGAGTTCTGATACCCTGCCATCCTCCATCCATTCCTCTTGAAGCGGCATCCATGCTTCCTCCAATAGAGGCATGAAGAATAAAACTCATACCACCTCCAGTTGCTCTAATAGCATTTCCATCACTTACAATTGGAAAAATAACTTCGTTTTGCGCTCCATTTTTGTCATTATCCGCAGAAAACAAATACGCATAAGGAACGTTTGCAAAAGTATATCCTGAGTTAATGATTTCCGTACATAAAGTACCTACTTCATTATTTTTTTCTGTTCCAGTGTAAACCTTAGCATTTAAATAAATCTGAGCTAATAAAAATTTAGCAGCAACTTTATCAATTCTACCATATTCATTAGTTCTTGCATTTGGCAGACTGCTGTCTAAATCTTTTAATTCAGACTCAACAAAAGCAAAAACTTCTGCTCTTGATTTTTGAACTGGATAAAAGAAGCCAACTGGATCTGCTTCTGTAGTAATAGGCACATTACCAAATAAGTCCATTAAGTTAACATAAGAAAAAGCTCTTAAGAAACGTGCTTCAGCTCTAAAAGTTGCAATTTCAGCTTTTAAATTAGCATCAACACCTCTAGCATTTAATTTCTCATCCGTAGTTTGTCTTAAAAACTCATTTGCTAAACTGATATGATAAGATGCTCTTGAATAAGTTCCGTATAAAAACTCATTTTGAGGAGACCAAGTCTGCGTGTTTAATGTTGGTAAAGTACCATCAGCCCACGCAATAATAGCTTCATCTGTTGTAAATTCCTGAGTTACAAAAAGAAGACGTAAGTAACTGCTGAAATCTCCGCTAAGACCTGCAATATCAGCTTGTCCGTCACCGTCATTACCTCCAACATATAAACCAGCATATAATTTTGCTAAAACTTGTTTGTAAGATGCTGGATCCTGGAAAAAGGTCTCAGATAAAAACTCATCGTCATCTTTTGGTGTCACGTTTAAATCGTCAGTACACGAAGTAAGCGTCATACTTATTCCTAAGATAAATAGGAAGAAATAAGATATATATTTAAATGATATTTTCATTTTGTATGTTTTAAATTTTGTTTTTCAATGTACTATTAGAAACTTGCATTTACTCCAAACAAGAAAGTTCTTGCTCTTGGGTAAACGTTACCATCGATTCCGTTGAATTTCTCCGGATCTAACCCATCATATTTTGTAAGTACAAAAACGTTCTGAACACCAGCAGAGAATCTTAAAGAAATATCTTTTAATAAAGATTTATCCAAAGTATATCCCAGAGTTACGTTATCTAATTTAATAAAAGATGCATCTTTAACATAATAGTTAGATAAATAACGTTGTGTTCCATTATCTTCAAAAGTAAAGCCTGTGTTTAAGTAATCTGAACTTACGTTAGACAAGTCTGTTTGTCTTCTTAAAGCAGCATCTGAATAACCCATATTAGAATTTACGTTGTCAAAAATGTAATTTCCTAAACTTGCTCTCCAGTTCATTGTAAAATCAAACTTTTTGTAGTTTAAAGTAGAGAATAAACCAAATGTGTAATCTGCTGTTGGTTTTTTATATCTGTAACGGTCATTAGCATCAATTTTACCATCTCCGTTTCTGTCTACATAAGCACCTGCAATAGGCTTTTTGTTAGCATCATACAATTGCTCGTAAACAAAAAATGAATTTGGAGCAAATCCAACTGTGTTAATTAACACCTTATTTCCATTTCCTCCTTTAATATTATCTCCTACTTCGTAACCTTGGAAACCTTCAACTGTCTGTCCTAAATTTTCAATTTTTTGATCCAGGTAAGTAGCATTAACTGCAACATTCCAAGTTAAATTATCTTTTTTAATGATATCTGACTGAAGACTGAATTCAAGACCTTTTGTTCTTAAATTACCAATATTATTATATCCTTGGTTTCTTAAGTTAGCTCCGTCCGGAACTAATACATCAGCTAACAAATCAGATGATTTTTTATCAAAATAGTTAATTGACCCCGTAATTCTATCTCTTAAGAATCCAAAATCCACACCAATATTCATCTCTGATAATTCTTCCCATTTGATGTTTTCGTTATATCCCTCAGGCCTTGCTGTTCTGTAAACAACACCATTAAATACATATTGAGTATTAACTGTACCAAGGGTAACTCTTCTTAAATAATCATACTGAGGTGAAATATCCTGTTGTCCTGTAGTACCATAACCAGCTCTCAATTTTAAACTAGATAGTGTTTCGTTACCTTTTAAGAAAGATTCTTCAGCAACGTTCCAGGCAAAAGCTCCTCCTAAAAAGTTACCCCATCTATTACTTTCAGAAAAACGAGATGTTCCGTCTCTTCTGTAATTTAATGTCAGTAAGTATCTGCTGTCCCATCCTAAGTTTAAACGACCAAAGAATGATTGTAAATTAATATCCGGATCTGTAATAACATCTTCATTTCTAGTTGCAGCAGGCTGTGTAAGCGCTCCTGACTGGTATTTTTCTTTTTGGAATAACTGATAGTTGTATCCAGCAGTAGCATCCAATTTAAGTTTTCCTAAATTTTTGCTGTAAACAAAGTATGCATTTAAATTTTTGTTTTGAAGATCATCAGTATAAGTATCATAGTTTCCTAAATTTACCCATGTTCCTGAACTAAATGCAGTTGGCTGAAATCCTAAAGCACTTTCTGTACTTTGTCTATTATAACCGCTGCTGTCAAATCTGTCAATACCAGCTTCAGCAACGATTCTTAAATCTTCAAAGAAATGGAATTTATAATCTACGCTAATGTTACCCCATTTTCTGGTAGATTTAGATCTTTTATCTTCTTGGTTTAATCTTGCAACTGGGTTTTTAGCAGGTAATAATGCTAAGTTTCCATTTGCTTCTAACCATTCAAAGTATCCCCCATAACGAGAACCTGCCTGATAAGGAGACTGTGTTGGATCAAAACTAATCGCTGAACCAATAACAGCATCTTCATCCTGAAATTGATTTTTACTGAAGGATAAATTTCCGCTGATGTCAATTTTTAAGTGATTGTCAAATAATACCGGGTTTAACGATATCGATGTCGTAGTTCTTTCAAAAGAAGTGTTTCTTAGGATTCCAGGATTATCAACATTTCCAACAGATAAACGAACTGGTAACTTATTAAATAAAGCACCACTTACAGAAATATTATTGTTTGTTGTTAAAGCCGTGTGGAAAATTTCATCCTGCCAGTTAGTACTTGCAGTACCCATTAATGCTTTTTGAGCATCAGATCCTTTTGTATTTACAAAATTACGGAATTGGTCTGCACTTAAAACATCAACTGTATTAGCTACTGTATTTACACCAACTTGTGAACTAAAATTAACTTTTACACCACCTTTAGTTCCTTTTTTAGTAGTAATAACGATTACACCATTTGCCGCACGAGAACCATAAATAGCAGCTGCAGAAGCATCTTTAAGAACTGTAAAAGATTCAATATCATTTGGATCAATAGTAGATAAAATACTTGTAGCACCACTTGGAACCGCATTACTTAATGGAAGTCCGTCTAAGATAATTAATGGATCGTTTGAAGCACTTAAAGAAGATCCACCACGAATTCTAATATCAGCTTTTGCTCCCGGAGCTCCTCCTCCAACAACATTAACACCGGCAATACGGCCTCCAATTAAACTTTCTGGAGTTACGTTAATTCCTTTATTGAATTCTTTAGCAGAAATTTGAGATACAGATCCTGTTGCGTCTTTTTTCTTAACAGTACCATAACCTACTTGTACTACAACTTCTTGAAGTTGATTTGTATCTTCGCTTAAAGAAACATTTAATGTTTTTTGACCTGTGTAATCAATTGTTTCTGTTTTGTATCCAATGAAAGAAACAACGATTTTACTTCCGTTTTTAACATTTGACAGCTGGTAATTTCCATCAAATCCGGTTGATGCACCATTTGGAGCACCTTGTACATTTACGTTTACCCCTGGTATTGGCTGACCTGTTGTTTTATCGACAACAGTCCCTGTAAGAGTGTTTTGAGCTAACACACTAAAAGGCAACAATAGGAATAAAAATAACAACTTTTTGTAAATTGTTTTCATACTTTTTGTTTAAATTAGTTTGAGTTTGTGATTGTTAGTTAAGTTTTTAATTTTACTTCGAATTCCAAAATTATGAATTTATTAACGTGCTCGACCTGAGGCAATTTTTATTGCTTTACGAAAACGTGGTAGTGTTGAAAACTTTCTATTTTTTGTAATCTTTTAGCGTTAAAATTGTCAATTATAAAAATATCAGATACCTTTATTATTAATTAGATTTTTTTCACCTTATCTCATGAAACGTAAAATAACCTTAAAACAAATCGCAAAGGAACTTGACGTCTCTATCTCAACTGTCTCAAAATCACTCAGAAACAGTCTTGAAATTGGAGAAGAAACAAGACTAAAAGTTCAGGCTTTTGCAAAGTTTTATAACTATAAACCAAACAATATTGCCCTTAGTTTAAAAAACCGAAAAACCAAAAGTATTGGTATTATTATTCCGGAAATTGTACATTATTTTTTCTCTACTGTAATCAACGGAATTGAACAGGTTGCGAACGAATATGGCTACAGTGTTGTCATTTGTGTATCGGACGATTCTTTTGATAAGGAGGTGCTGAATATGGAGATGTTAGCCAACGGAAGTATTGATGGTTTTATCATGTCTCTTTCTAAAGAAACTCAGTTTAAAGGCGACTTTCATCATATAACAGAAGTTATCAATCAGGGAATGCCGGTTGTAATGTTTGACCGTGTTACGAATGATATTTTATGTGATAAAGTAATTATTGATGATAAATCAGCAGCGTATGAAGCCGTTCAGAGTTTAATTGACAGTGGACGTAAAAAAATCGCACTTGTAACAACTGTTGATTATGTAAGTGTTGGAAAACTGCGAACAGACGGTTACGAAAAAGCCTTATTAGATAACGGATTACCTTTTAATGAGGATTTAATTATAAAAATCGAAGATGTAGATACCTGCGAAATTACCATCAGCCAGCTTTTGCATGATCGTGCTTTCGATGCTGTTTTTGCCGTAAACGAGCTTTTTGCAGTAACGATTATTAAAACAGCCAATAAAATGGGATTAAAAGTTCCTGAAGATTTAGCCGTTATTGCTTTTACAGACGGAATTATTTCAAAATATTCAACTCCAACTATCACTACAGTTAGTCAAAGCGGTGAAAAAATGGGCAATAAAGCAGCTAAAATGCTCATTGAACGTATAGAGGCGGAAGAAGATGAGGATGAAGAACATACTGAAAATTACATTACAGAAGTCATAGAAACGCATCTCATAAAAAGAGAATCTACTGACTAAAAAACTTAAAATCAACACTTTCTAAAGCCATAATTAATTTTTATGGCTTTTTTATTAGCTTTAATAAAAAAATAATTTATACTTTTACGCCCATCAAGGCTTTTAGTTTTACTTCGAAAAGAACAAAGTTTTGATAAGCAAAGCGCTTATCGTATAATTTTCAAATTACGATAATGGAAAAGCGTAAATTAAGTTTCTGGGAAATCTGGAATATGAGTTTCGGTTTCTTAGGAATACAATTTGGTTTTGCACTGCAAAACGCAAATACTTCAAGAATTTTTGAAACCCTTGGTGCAGAAATTGACAAAATTCCAATTTTATGGATTGCGGCTCCTGTTTCAGGATTAATAATTCAGCCTGTAATTGGTTATTTCAGTGACAGAACATGGACTCGTTTAGGAAGACGTCGTCCTTATTTTTTAATTGGCGCTATTTTGTCTTCATTGGCTTTGTTTGTAATGCCCAACTCTCCAACTTTATGGATTGCTGCAGGAACTTTATGGATAATGGATGCCTCGATAAATGTTTCAATGGAGCCTTTCCGTGCTTTTGTCGGAGATAATTTACCAGACGAGCAGCGCGCATTAGGTTTTGTAATGCAGAGTTTCTTTATTGGTACCGGTGCCGTTGTAGGTTCTATTTTACCTTATCTATTCACAAATGTTTTTGATGTCAGCAATGTTGCTCCAAAAGGAATAATTCCTGATGCCGTAAAATGGTCATTTTATATTGGCGGAATCGTTTTTCTGCTTTCTGTTTTATGGACCGTTTTTAAATCAACCGAATATACTCCGGAAGAACTTCATGCTTTTGAAGCTAACAGCAAAAAAGACTCTGAAGACCTATCAAATTCTGAAACAGAATCTGGCGTTTCTACAAAAAAACAATTGCTTTTAGGGCTATTGTTTGCTGGTATCGGAGCTTTAATTTCATTTTTAATCTTCGAAAACAATCTGGCAAAAGAACTTTATATTCTATTTGTTGGTCTAATTTTTATGGGTGTTTTATTTGTAATTGCATCGCAGTTACGAACAAAAAAAGTTCAGAATGGTTTTACCATAATCATGACTGATTTGTTGAATATGCCAAAAACGATGCAAAAATTAGCCTGGGTTCAATTTTTCTCTTGGTTTGCGCTTTTCTCAATGTGGATTTATACAACTCAAGCAGTTACACAGCATATTTTTGGCACTACAGACACAACTTCAAAAATCTACAATGATGCCGCCGACTGGGTTTCGGTATTATTTACAGTTTATAACGGAATTGCCGCTGCAGTTGCTTTCTTATTACCAGTTATTGCAAAAAAAGTAGGCGTTAGAGCAACACACTTATTGGCATTATGTGCAGGAGGTGTTGGTTTAATTTCTGTTTATTTTATTGGCGATAAACAAATGCTTATCCTTCCAATGCTTGGAGTTGGTATTGCATGGGCAAGTATTTTATCAATGCCTTATGCCATGTTATCTGGTGCTCTGCCTGCTGCAAAAATGGGTTATTATATGGGAGTTTTTAACTTTTTCGTAGTAATTCCTCAAATCGTAGCCGCTACGATATTAGGTTTTGTAATCAAACAATTCTTTCATAATGAACCTATTTACGCTCTAATAATTGGAGGTGTATCAATGATTTTCGCAGGATTATTGACTCTTAGAGTAAATAGTAAAACTAAAATTGAAATCCATGAATAATAAAAAAGCATTCATATTCGACCTTGACGGAGTAATCGTCGATACTGCTAAATATCACTTTTTGGCTTGGCAAAAAATCGCTCAGTCATTACATATAAATTTTACACATGAAGATAACGAACTTTTAAAAGGCGTAAGCCGCGTTCGTTCTTTAGACATTATACTTGGATTAGGAAATGTAGAGGCTTCTCAGGAAGACAAAGACAAATGGCTGATTCAAAAAAACGAAGATTATTTATCTTATTTAGTTGACATGGATGAAAGTGAGGTTCTTCCAGGAGTTTTAAAAATTCTAAAACTATTAAAAGATAAAAAACAGGGAATTGCATTAGGTTCTGCCAGTAAAAATGCAAGACCAATTTTAGAAAAAACAGGAGTTCTGTCTTACTTCGATGTTATTGTTGACGGAAATGACGTTACCAATGCAAAACCAGACCCTGAAGTTTTCTTAAAAGCGGCTCAATTATTACATATTGATCCTAAAGACTCAATTGTATTTGAAGATTCTGTTGCCGGAATTCAGGCAGCAAATATTGCAGAAATGGTAAGTGTGGGAATTGGTGAGGAAACAATTTTGCATGAGGCTGATTTCATTTTTAAAGATTTCACTTTCATAGATGAAACCTTTATCGAATCATTAATCACAAAATAAAATCAATCATAAATCAATCAATCACAAAAACACTTTAAAAACAAATGAACCAAGATTATATAAAACCAGACAATTGGTCAATTATAGAAGAAGGATTTGATGCCGAGAGAGTAAAATCGTCTGAAAGTCTTTTTAGTATCGGGAACGGTGCTATGGGACAACGCGCCAATTTTGAAGAAACCTATTCAGCAGAAACTTTTCAAGGAAGTTATATTGCTGGAATCTATTATCCGGACAAAACAAAAGTGGGCTGGTGGAAAAACGGTTATCCGAAATATTTTGCCAAAGTACTAAACGCCCCAAACTGGATTGGAATTGACATTGAAATCAACGAAGAAAATCTTGATTTAAACAGCTGTACCGAAGTTAGAAACTTCCGCAGAGAATTGAATATGAAAGAAGGTTGGTACAATCGTTCTTTTGAAGCTGTCCTTAAAAACGGAACCGAAATCGCTGTAAACGTTCGTCGTTTTCTTTCATTAGATTTAGACGAAGCCGGAATCATTAAATACGATATTACACCTTTAAACAAAGATGCAAAAATCGTTTACAAACCTTATATTGACGCTGGTGTAACCAATGAAGATGCAAACTGGGAAGAAAAATTCTGGGAACCGCTTGAAGTTAAAAAAGGCACAAACGAAGCTTTTGTAACCGCTCAAACGTTTAAAACGCATTTTAAGGTTACAACTTTCATGCACAATACGATTTTGGCAAATGGAGAAAATATCAATGTTTCGCCATCAACAATCGATTCAACAACAGATAAAGTTCAGTATACTTACGGAACTATAATTGCAAAAGGACAAACCTCATCAATTCAAAAAATTGGTGGATATACCGTTTCTTTAAACCATGAAAATACTTTGGCTGGAGCCGAAAAAGTAATCAAATCTGCAATTAATTTAGGATATGATGCTTTGCTTCAAAATCAAATTGAGGCTTGGGCAAAAGTTTGGGAAATGTCAGATATTACTATTGAAGGCGATGTAAAAGCGCAACAGGGAATTCGTTTCAACATCTTCCAATTAAACCAAACGTATTCAGGAAAAGATTCTCGTTTAAATATTGGTCCAAAAGGTTTTACAGGAGAAAAATACGGCGGATCAACGTATTGGGACACTGAGGCTTATTGTATTCCATTTTACATGGCAACAAAAGACCAGCAGGTTGCGAGAAACTTATTGACATATCGTTACAATCAATTAGACAAAGCGATTGAAAACGCTAAAGATAATTTAGGTTTCAAAAACGGTGCTGCATTATACCCAATGGTGACCATGAATGGTGAAGAATGCCACAACGAATGGGAAATCACACACGAAGAAATCCACAGAAATGGAGCGATTGCTTTTGCGATTTATAACTATTACCGTTACACCGGAGATTACTCTTATATTCCTGAAAAAGGTTTAGAAGTTTTAATTGGGATTGCTCGTTTTTGGCACCAAAGAGCTTCTTTCTCAAAAGATAAAAATCAATATGTAATTCTTGGTGTTACAGGGCCAAACGAATACGAAAACAACATCAACAATAATTTCTACACCAATTATATTGCAAAATGGTGTATCGATTTTGCTGCAGAACAAATTGAAAAAGTAGCTTCAGAATATCCTGCTGATCACAAACGCATTTTAGACAAAGTAAATCTTTCATCTGAAGAAATTAAAGAATGGAAGAAAGTAGCAGATGATATGTACTTCCCAATTTCAAAAGAACTTGGAATCTATTTACAGCAAGACGGTTTCTTAGACAAAGATTTAGTTCCTGTAAAAGATTTAGATAAATCACAGCGTCCAATTAACCAAAAATGGTCTTGGGATCGTGTGTTGCGTTCACCTTACATCAAACAAGCTGATGTTCTGCAAGGTTTCTATTTCTTCGAAGATCATTTCTCAAAGGACGAATTAAAACGCAATTTTGAGTTTTACGAATCGTTTACTGTTCACGAAAGTTCGCTTTCGCCTTGCGTGCACTCGATTCAGGCAGCAGCTTTAGATAAAATGGACATGGCATATACATTTTATTTAAGAACTTCTCGTTTGGATTTGGATGACTATAATAAAGAAGTAGAAGAAGGCTGTCATATCACGTCGATGGCGGGAACTTGGATGAGCATTGTAGAAGGTTTTGGAGGAATGCGTGTTAAAAATGACCAGCTTCATTTCTCTCCAAAAATTCCAAAAGAATGGAAAGGTTACTCTTTTAAAATTAATTTCCGAAACCAAATTTTAAAAGTAGCTGTAAATCACAACGAAACAACTTTTACTGTAGACGGCGATCAAGATTTAACTATTATTGTTAACGGAAAACCTGAAATTGCAAGTAAATTTGTACAAATAAATTAAATTACAATACTCTAAAATCTAAAAAACATGAAAAACTTATTTTTCGCAAGTTTAATTTTGTTTGCGTTTAGCACGGTTGCAAAAGCGCAGCAGTTAAAATCACCCGAAGGAAAGTTCGTAATGGAATTTTCTCTTCAAAACGACGGAACTCCAACGTACAATTTAAAATACAAAAACAAAGAAGTTGTAAAAACCAGTAAACTAGGTCTTGAACTTAAAGATGATAAAAAATCTTTATTTAACGACTTCACAATTACTGATACAAAAACTTCCACTTTTGACGAAACTTGGAAACCGGTTTGGGGAGAAGTAGATCACATCAGAAACCATTATAATGAATTGGCTGTTACTTTAAACCAAAAAGGAACAGACAGACAAATCGTAATCCGTTTCCGTTTATTCGACGACGGACTTGGATTTAGATATGAATTTCCAGCGCAAAAGAATCTTACTTATTTCGTAATTAAAGAAGAAAGATCTCAATTTGCTATGACTGGAGATCATACCGCTTTCTGGATTCCAGGAGATTATGACACTCAGGAATACGATTACACAAAATCGAAATTATCTGAAATTAGAGGTTTATCTGAAAAAGCATATACAGCAAACGTTTCTCAAAAATCTTTTTCACCAACAGGAGTTCAGACTTCTTTGATGTTAAAAACTGCTGATGGAATCTACATCAACTTACACGAAGCGGCTTTGATCGACTATTCTTGTATGCATTTGAATTTAGATGATAAAAACTTAGTTTTCGAATCTTGGTTAACGCCAGATGCAAAAGGAGATAAAGGGCACATGCAGGCGCCAAATCATTCGCCTTGGAGAACGATTATCGTGAGCGATGATGCTAGAGAAATCTTAGCTTCAAAAATGACTTATAACCTAAACGATCCATCAAAAATTGAAAATACTTCTTGGATTAAACCAGTAAAATACGTTGGTGTTTGGTGGGAAATGATTACAGGAAAAAGCTCTTGGTCATATACTAATGATTACCCAACAGTACAATTAGGTGTTACTGATTTTGCGAAAGCAAAACCAAATGGAACTCACGGAGCAAACAATGCTAACGTAAAAAAATACATTGATTTTGCTGCTGCAAATGGTTTTGACGCCGTTTTAGTTGAAGGATGGAATGAAGGCTGGGAAGACTGGTTTGGACATTCTAAAGATTATGTTTTTGATTTCTTAACGCCTTACCCGGATTTTGATGTAAAAGGTCTTCACGAATATGCAAAATCTAAAGGTGTAAAAATCATCATGCATCACGAAACTTCAGGATCTGTTCGTAACTACGAGCGCCACATGGATGCTGCTTACAAATTCATGAACGATAACGGGTATGATGCTGTAAAAAGCGGTTATGTAGGTGATATTTTGCCAAGAGGTGAAAATCACTACAGCCAATGGATTGTAAATCACTACCAATATGCTATCGAAAAAGCAGCAGATTATAAAATTATGGTGAACGCTCACGAAGCAGTTCGCCCGACAGGAATTGCAAGAACGTATCCTAATTTAATTGGAAACGAAGCAGCAAGAGGAACGGAATACCAAGCATTTGGAGGTTCTAAACCAAATCACGTTACAGTATTACCATTTACACGTTTAATTGGAGGTCCAATGGATTATACTCCTGGAATCTTTGAAATGGATATCAGCAAAATGAATCCGGACAACAAATCGCATGTAAACAGTACAATTGCAAACCAATTAGCATTATACGTTACTATGTACAGCCCATTGCAAATGGCTGCTGATACTCCAGAAAACTACAACCGTTTTCCAGATGCATTCCAATTCATTAAAGATGTGGCTGTAGATTGGTCAGAAAGTAAATATATTGAGGCTGAGCCAGGAGATTTTATTACCGTTGCCCGTAAAGCAAAAGGAACAAACAACTGGTTCGTTGGAAACGTAAACGGAGAAACCCCTCGTACTTCAAACATCGATTTCAGCTTCCTTGAAAAAGGAAAAAAATACACAGCAACAATTTATGCTGATGCAAAAGATGCGCATTACAAAACTAATCCGCAGGCTTATACAATCAAGAAAATTGCTGTAACAAACAAATCAAAATTATCTCAGTTTTCTGCTCCAGGAGGAGGTTATGCGATAAGCATTATTGAAAACAAATAATTTTTAAAGACAAGTAATTAACCCCAAGATTACTTGTCTTTTTTTTAAATTGAAAAAAGCTTATCCTAACAGGTTTCAAAATCTGTTAGGCATAAATCATAATCCTACTTAAATCCGATTTAAATGAATTACAAATCAAGCTTTTTAATTATTTTAATAACACTTTTGACTCTTAACGGCTACTCTCAACAGAAAGTGGCAGCGAAATATGATTATTTATTATACCTGCCAAAAGACTATTCAAAAGAAAATAAAAAATATCCACTTGTAATTTATCTTCATGGAGGAGGACAAAAAGGAAATGATTTAAATAAGCTCAAAACATACGGTTTACCTTATTTAGTCGAAAAAGGACAAAATTTTGATTTTATAATTGCATCGCCTCAATGTCCAGACAATAAATACTGGTCGACAGAAAATTGGTTCGAAACATTATTTGCCGATTTAGAAGCAAAATATAAAATCGATAAAAGCAGAATTTACATAACTGGAATTAGCATGGGCGGTTACGGAGCATATATAACAGCTTTGGACTTTCCCGACAAATTTGCTGCCATTGTAGCACTTTGTGGCGGAATTAACGACAGCGATACAACAAGAGTCTGCAATCTCAGTAAAATTCCTATTTGGGCTTTTCATGGCACAGCCGATGATAAAATTCCATTTAGTGAAACGGAAAGAATTGCAAAAGGTCTTGAATCTTGTAAAACCAAAAACAACTTCAAGTTTACTCGTTTAGAAAATGAAGGGCATGAAATTCAGTATTTATATGAAACAAAGCCTGAAATTTATAAATGGATGCTTGAACAGAAGAAATAAAAAATACAAACTATGAAAAACCAAAAAACATCACTTATCTATAAATTAGCCCTATTGGTTTTGTTGTTTTCTGCTTCCGCGAAAGCGCAAATCCAAAAAGTAGAACCGCCATTTTGGTACGCAGGAATGAAAAATTCGGAACTACAGATTATGTTCTACGGAAAAAATATTTCACAATACGAAGCTTCGGTCTCTAATAATGTTGCGATTAAAAATGTAGAAAAAACAGAAAACCCAAATTACCTTTTCGTAACTATTGATACGAAAGACGTAAAAGCTTCTGAACTGGTTTTCTCGTTCAAAAACAACAACAAAGTTGCCTTTAAACAAAAATATGCTCTAAAAGAAAGAAGAGCGAATTCGGCAGAAAGAAAAAGTTATGATGCATCTGATCTAATTTACCTAATCATGCCGGATCGTTTTGCTAACGGAAATCCAAAAAACGACAGCGATGCTTCTTTAACTGAAAAAGGAAACCGTCAAGATCCAAGCGGACGCCACGGTGGAGATATCGAAGGAATCATCAAAAACTTAGATTATATTTCGTCTCTTGGCGCAACTACAATCTGGAGCACGCCTTTATGCGAAGACAACGACAAACAACATTCGTATCATACTTACGGACAATCTGATGTTTACAAAATCGATCCGCGTTACGGAACGAATGACGATTATGCTCGTTTATCGGCAGAAATGCACAAAAAGAACATGAAACTGGTTATGGATTATGTGACCAATCACTGGGGAATTACACATTGGATGATGAAAGATATTCCAACCAAAACATGGTTCAATCAATTTGAAACTTTCATGCAAACGCACCACAGACGAGAGGTAATAACCGATATTCACGCTTCAAAAATAGATCAGGAAGTTTGTGTTGACGGCTGGTTTGTACCTTCAATGCCGGATTTGAATCTTAGAAATCCATTAGTGGCAAAATACTTAACTCAAAACGCTATTTGGTGGATTGAATTTGCTAATCTTGATGGATTTAGAGTAGACACTTACAACTATTCAGATAAAACTGCCATGGCAAATTGGGCAAAATCTATTACAGATGAATATCCGAACTTTAATATTGTAGGTGAAATCTGGATGCACAATCAAGCGAATTTAGCTTTTTGGCAAAAAGACAGTAAAATTGGCGCTATTGAAAACTACAATTCAAACCTTCCATCTGTAATGGATTTTACGCTTCAGAGTCAAATCACTTCTGCTTTCAGTGAAGATGAACCAAACTGGGATAGCGGATTGATTAAATTCTACAACAATTTTGCAATGGATTTTTTATATCCAAATACCAATAATATTTTGGTTTTTTCCGAAAATCATGACACAGATCGTATGAACGAAAAGTTCAAATATGATTTACCAAAATACAAACTGGCAATGACTTTATTGGCAACAGTTCGCGGAATTCCGCAAATTTATTACGGTTCAGAAATCGGAATGGGCGGAGATAAAGGCAAAGGCGGAGATGCCGATATTCGTCAGGATTTCCCAGGCGGATGGGCTGGAGATAAAAATAACGCTTTCACCAAAGAAGGAAGAACGGCAGAACAAGCTGCTTACTTTGATTTTAGTTCGAAATTATTCAACTGGAGAAAAACAAACGAAGCGGTTCATTTCGGAAAAATGACGCATTACATTCCAGAAAATAACACGTATGTATATTTCAGATATACTGATAATAAAACGGTTATGGTAGTTTTCAATAACAATGCAAAAGAACAGGTTGTAAAAACAAATCGTTTTAAAGAAAGTATCAAAAACTTTAAATCTGGTAAAGATGTTATTTCAGGAAAAACATTCGATTTAGCTTCTGAAATTACTTTAGAACCAAAATCGGCTTTGGTTTTAGAATTGGAATAAAGCTTAACCGCGAAGTTCGCAAAGAGAAACGCAAAGTTCACAGTATTTTTTTTGCCACAGATTATAAAGATTAGCACAGATTTGTTTGCCACGAATTTCACTAATTTTCACAAATTTAAATATGATAAATTAATTCATGGAGATTCGTGAAATTCGTGGCAAAAGAAAAAAATCATTTTAATCTGTGTAATCTGTGGCTATTTTTTTTCAACATGATGTTTATCTAAAAAACTCTTAAATAATGAAAAAATACACTTTCCTTTATCTATCTTTAGTATTCTTAATAATGAGTTGTTCTGGCTCAAAATCAGTTACAATGAATAATACTTCAAAGACACCTTTCGTTTGGGAAGGAGCAAATGTTTATTTTTTACTTACAGATCGTTTTTACAACGGAGACACTTCCAACGATGTCAATTTTAACCGAACCAAAACTCCCGGAAAATTACGCGGATTTGAAGGCGGTGACATCATCGGAATCACTAAAAAAATCGAATCAGGATATTTTGAAAAACTAGGAATCAATGCCATTTGGCTTACGCCGATTGTAGAACAAATTCATGATGGTGTTGATGAAGGAACTGGATTGAGTTACGGTTTTCATGGCTATTGGGCAAAAGACTGGACGGCTCTAGATCCCAACTTTGGAACAAAAGAAGATTTAGGTAATCTCGTAAAAAAAGCACACGAAAAAGGCATCAGAATAATTCTTGACGGCGTTATTAATCATACAGGACCAGTAACTCCCGAAGATCCCGTTTGGCCTTCAGATTGGGTTAGAACGGGCGTTGTCTGCGATTACAAATCGTTCCAAAATACAACAATGTGTACTTTGGTTGATAATCTTCCAGATGTTAGAACAGAAAGTACTCAGGAAGTAGCGCTCCCTCCTTTTTTAATAGAAAAATGGAAAAAAGAAGGCCGTTATGAAAAAGAAATTGCTTCGTTGGATGAATTCTTTAAAAGAACAGGTTACCCAAGAACTCCGAAATATTACATCATAAAATGGCTTACAGATTACATTCTGGAATTCGGAATTGACGGCTACCGTGCCGATACCGTAAAACACACTGAAGAAGCCGTTTGGGCTGATTTTAAAAAAGAATGTGATTACGCTTTCGAAACCTGGAAAAAACATCATCCTTTACAAGTTTTAGATCAGAATCCGTTTTACACCATTGCCGAGGTTTACGGTTACGGAATCAGCGGTGGGCAGGATTATGATTTTGGAGACCGAAAAGTCAATTATTTTCAAAATGGTTTCAACAGCATGATTAATTTTGAGTTTAAATGGAATGCAGCTCAAAACGATTACGAAGGTTTATTTTCTAAATATTCGAATGCACTTAACAATGATTTAAAAGGCTATTCTGTCCTTAATTATATGTCTTCTCACGACGACGGACAGCCTTTTGATGCCAATAGAACCAAAAGCATCGAAACCGCAAATAAACTACTGCTTTCTCCTGGAATGTCTCAGGTTTATTATGGAGACGAATCTGCAAGATCTTTAGTCATTGAAGGAACTCAAGGTGATGCTACTTTACGTTCTAATATGAATTGGGAGGATATTCAGAACAATCCTGAAACACAAAAAACACTTTTACACTGGCAGAAATTAGGTCAGTTTAGACGAAACCATCCAGCTGTTGGAGCTGGAGTTCACAAACTTATTAATCCATATCCTTATACTTTTTCCAGAACATTTACAAAAGGCTCTTTTACAGATAAAGTAATTATGGGAGTAGATTTACCTAAAGGAAAAAAAGAACTTCCTGTTGGCGACGTCTTCCCAAACGGTACAAAACTAAAAGATACATACTCGAATCAAGAAGTCGAAGTAATAGATGGAAAAGTGATTATAGACAATGATTTTGATATTGTTTTATTAGAGATGATTTAACCGCAAGGAACGCTAAGATTTACGCGATGTTCGCAAAGGTTTTTAGCCACAGATTATTAGGATTAAAAGGATTTTTAAAAATCTGTGCTAATCTTTATAATCTGTGGCTAACTTTTTTTATAATATTTGCTCCCGATAGCTATCGGGATTGCGTAAAACTTTGCGACCTTTGCGGTTAAACACACAACAGATGCTGAAGATCGCACATCGAGGCGCCAAAGCCTACGAACCTGAAAATACTTTACAAGCTTTTCAAAAAGCCTTAAATCTAAATTCTGACGGAATTGAACTCGACGTTCACTTAAGCTCTGACGAACATATCATAGTAATTCATGACGAAACTATAGACAGAACCACAAACGGAAAAGGTTTAGTCAATGATTTTACTTTAGCAGAATTAAAATCATTTTTAATTGATGGCAAATATCAAATCCCAACTTTAAATGAAGTTTTTGATCTGGTTGACAAAAAATGTTTGATCAATATCGAATTAAAAGGTTTAGGAACTGCGTCTAAAGTTGTTGCATTAATCGAGAAATATATCTCTGAGAAAAACTGGAATTACAATCATTTCATCATTTCAAGTTTTGATTGGAATATGTTGGAGGAAACATCAAACCTAAACCCGAATATCCCAATTGGTGTTCTAACAAAAGAAAATATAGATACTGCTTTGGCTTTCGCCGAAAAAATAAAAGCAAAAGCCATTCATCCTGATTTTAATTTATTGAATGAAGAAAATGTTCAACAAATTCAGGAAAAAGGATTTCTGGTTTTACCGTGGACGGTAAACACAGAAGAAGACATTCAAAAAGTAAAAAGTTACAACGTAAACGGAATTATCTCTGATAATCCAGACAAAATATAAAATCAGCCACGAGAAACTTTGTCAAAGTTTAAAACTTTGACAAAGTTCATCAGGGTTCAATAAAAAATTCGTGATCCCGATAGCTATCGGGAGTGGCAACCCAAAAAAATATGATCAAAAATTTCGACATAATAATCGTTGGCGGAGGCGCTGCAGGTTTTTTCACCGCAATTAATATTGCAGAGAAAAATCCGAAACTCAAAATTGCTATTTTAGAAAGAGGAAAAGAAGTACTTTCAAAAGTCCGTGTTTCCGGCGGCGGACGATGCAATGTTACACACGCTTGTTTTGAACCCAACGAATTAGTAAAATTTTATCCTCGCGGAGAAAAAGAACTTCGAGGACCTTTCCATCAATTTTGTTCTGGAGATACTATCGAATGGTTTGAAAAGCACGGTGTCGAATTAAAAATCGAAGAAGATGGAAGAATGTTTCCGGTTTCAAATTCATCGCAAACCATTATTGATTGCTTCTTAAAAGCAACTGAAAAATTAGGTATCAAAGTACTAACTGGTCAAAGTGTACAATCCATTTTCAAAAAAGAAAATCATTGGAAAATTGATACACAAACCGATAATTATACTGCCGAGAAATTAATAATGGCAACCGGGAGTAATCCTAAAATCTGGGAAATGCTTCAGGAGCACGGACACGCAATTGTGAGCCCTGTTCCTTCCCTATTTACTTTCAACATCAAAGATTCTCGAATTAAGGAATTGCCAGGCGTTGCAGCTCAAGTTACCGTAAATGTAAAAGACACTAAACTCGAGTCAACAGGGCCTTTGTTAATCACGCATTGGGGAATGAGCGGTCCAGCGATTTTAAAACTTTCGGCTTGGGGCGCACGCATTCTGCACAACAAAAATTATCAATTTACCATTTTCGTGAATTGGTTAAATGATGTTGATTTTGAAGATGCTGAAAAAATCCTGAAAGATTTAAAACAAGAACACGCCAAAAAAGCCGTTTCTAAAAAATCTCCTTTTGATTTTCCGAATCGTTTATGGGAAAGTTTGGTTCTCGCTTCGGGAATTGATTCTGAAACGAAATGGGCAGATTTATCTAAAATTCAATTACAGAATTTAACTTCACAACTAACAAAATCTGAATTTAAAGTAAACGGAAAAAGCACTTTCAAAGAAGAGTTTGTAACCGCTGGTGGAATCGATTTAAAGGAAATCAACTTTAAAACCATGGAAAGTAAAATTCACGAAAACCTTTATTTTGCTGGCGAAATTGTAAATATCGACGCTATTACTGGCGGATTTAATTTTCAGAATGCCTGGACAAGCGGGTTTATTCTGGCTCAAAATATTTAATACAAAATGAAATTTAAAGGAATTATTTTTGATTTAGACGGTACGCTAGTAGATTCATTACACGATATCTCAGATGCGATGAATAAAGTACTTACTGCTCTAAGTTACCCAATACATAATTACGATACTTACCAATATTTCATCGGAAGTGGTTTACGAAATTTGGTAAGCAAAGCTTTGCCCGCTTCAAACAGTTCTGATGATGAAATCGAAAGTTGTTTTGAATGCATGGTTGATGAATACTCAAAAATCTGCACATTGAAAACAAAACCTTACGACGGAATTGTTGAATTATTAGAAAACCTGACTTCGCAAAACATTAAAATGGCAGTTTTCTCCAACAAAGCCGACGAATTAACGAAGAAAATAGCATCAGAAATATTTCCAAATCACTTTGACACAGCGGTTGGTTTGAGCACAGAAGAACTTAAAAAACCAAATCCGTTTGAAGCAATTGAAATCAGTAAAAAATGGAATTTAAAACCCGAAGAAATTCTTTTTGTCGGAGATTCTGATATTGACATGAAAACGGCTATAAATGCTAATATGTTTCCTGTGGGAGTAACTTGGGGCTATAGAACCGAAGATGAATTGAAATCTAGCGGGGCAAAAGCGGTTATTAATAATGCTTCAGAATTAATCGAAATATGTAAATCGTGAATGCTGAATTAGAAAAACAAATACTATCAATCGCTTCGTTTTCTGAAAAAGAAATCGAAAAGATAGATTCTTGTTTTGAATATGAAAAGTTTACCGCTAAAGAATCTCTTTCTTCAATGGGAAAAATCAGCAATAAAATCTTTTTTGTTGTCGAAGGTCTAGCGCGGGTTTATTATTTAAAAGACGGAAAAGAAATTACTACGTATTTAAGCTGTGATGAAGGTTTTATCGCTTCATATTCCAGTTTTATAAATCAATCCGTTTCTTTTGAAAATATTCAGTGTATTGAAGATTGCGAAGTTCTTTCGATTACTTTCGAAAAAATGCAGTTTTTGTATAACGAAATTCCGAATTGGGAACGTGTTGGAAGAATTTTAGCAGAGCAGAATTATCTTTGTATGGCCGATCGTGTTCTCAAACTGCAAATGATTCCGGCAAAAGAAAAGTACCAGACTTTTTTAACATCGGCTCCAGCCAAAATAATTCAGCGAACACCTTTAATTTATATCGCTTCTTTTCTCGGAATTACTCCGGAATCGTTGAGCAGAATCCGTCAGGACATTTCTTAACATTTATCAAGTGGATTAAGAATCTGAATTCAAATCTTTGTCAATATAAAATTCAAGAAAATGAAAAATATTGCCAAAGACGTTTACCAGATTCCATTATTTCCTCGCAACGCCATTAATTGTTATGTAATTGAAGATGTTTTAATTGATGCCGGAATTAGAACTTCTGCCAATAAAATAATAAAAGCAATTAAAGGTAAAACCATTACCAAACACGCCTTGACGCATGCCCATGCTGATCATCAGGGAAGCAGTAAAATAATCTGCGAAACCTTTAATATTCCACTTTTATGCAGTGAACCTGAAAAGGCATTTGCAGAAAACGGAAATGTAATTACAGAATACCCAAATCCAAATCATTTTATTTCGAAATTTCAGGAGAATTTCTGGGCAGGAAAAGGACATCCGGTTTCTCAAACCTTAAAAGAAGGCGATCAAATTGGCGGATTCACGGTTATTGAAACTCCAGGACATTCATGTGGACATATTTCTTTTTTCAGGGAAAACGACGGTGTTTTAATTGTAGGCGATGTGATGACCAATATGAATCTTTTAACCACAAAAGTCGGTTTGCATGAACCTCCACATTTGTTTACCGCTGACAAAGAAACCAATCGAGAGTCCATTCTAAAATTGGCTTCGCTAAAACCAAAAATACTTTGTTTTGGTCACGGGCCTGTTCTATTTAATAATGGGGAATTGGAAAAATTTGTTCACTACTTATTCAACCACCAAATGCTGGCATTTAAAACTGTTGCAAATCCAACCCAGGCTAAATATGGAATCAGTAAATAACCTGCAGTTCTATTAATTTTGATAAACTTTAAATACGTTTCATAAATCATCAGCCATAAAAGCACAATTTCAATTAAAGCTAACATTGGATTTTTTAATCCGAAGAATAAATAAGACCAAATCGCATTTAATGCCAATTGAATTATAAAAAAAAGCAATGCCTTTTTAACTTCTTCTGTCTGCTGCTTTATTTTATCCCAAACCAAAGCTGCTGCAACGGCCATTAAGATGTAGATCACTGTCCAAACTGGCATAAAAACCCAATTTGGAGGATTAAAAACTGGCTTTTCAAGCGTTACGTACCAAGTTTCAATACTTGGCTTTGTAACCACTCCTGCAGAATACCCTACTGTTAAACAAATTACTAAAGCTATGGCGATTTTTACGAACTTATTCATGACATCAAATTTTGAATTCAAAAATAGTCAAAAGAAAAATTAAACCATTACGTGGAAGTTCATTTTAGCAAAGACAATTTATATTTTCTTATATTACTTATATGGTGAAAAAATTTAAAAACTATCTTTGCCAAAATTTTATAATTCATGTTAACAGCAGCTGATTTTATACCAAAGCCATATACTTCAACGATCGAAAACGGAAACTTTGAATGGAGCGCTTCAAGCAACATTGCCTTAGTGAAATACTGGGGGAAAAAAGAAAACCAGATTCCAGCAAATCCTTCGGTAAGTTTTACTTTGAACAATTGTAAAACAATTACCAAATTGGCTTTTTCTAAAAAAGACGCTTCGACTCCGCTCAGCGAGACAAATGGTTTTTCTTTTGATTTACTTTTTGAGGGAAAACCAAAAGAAGATTTTAAACCGAAGATTCAAAAGTTTTTAGAAAGAGTTGAAGTTTATCTGCCGTTTTTAAAAGAGTATCATTTTACGATTGACACTCAGAACACTTTTCCGCACAGTTCAGGAATTGCTTCTTCGGCTTCTGGAATGGCTGCGCTGGCGATGAATTTTATGAGTTTAGAAAGAAAATTGAATCCAGAAATGACGGATGATTATTTCTATCAAAAAGCTTCATTTCTTGCTCGATTAGGTTCTGGAAGTGCCTGCCGAAGTGTGAAAGGAAATGTAGTCGTTTGGGGGAATCAGGAAAATATTGAAGGAAGCACCGACTTATTTGGAGTAGAATTTCCGTATACAATTCACGAAAACTTCAAGAATTATCAAGATACCATTTTATTAGTTGATAAAGGCGAAAAACAAGTTTCGAGCACAGTCGGTCATGATTTAATGCACAATCATCCTTATGCAGAAAGACGTTTTGCACAAGCACATGAAAATCTGGATAAATTAATCGTCATTTTTGAAAACGGAGATTTAAACGAGTTTATAAAAGTTGTAGAAAGTGAAGCATTGACGCTGCATGCTATGATGATGACATCTATGCCCTATTTCATTTTGATGAAACCTAATACGCTGCAAATCATAAACGCAATCTGGAAATTCAGAAACGAAACCCAGATTCCAGTATGTTTTACACTTGATGCTGGAGCAAATGTACACGTTCTTTATCCTGAAAATGTTAAAGAAAAAGTACTTCAATTTATTCAGGACGAATTAGTTGTATTTTGTCAGAATAGTCAATACATTTGCGACAAAATTGGAGAGGGCGCGATTGCATTATAATTTTCCGTATCTTTAGTTAAATTTTTTATTAGAAAGACATAAAATAAATTATGAAAGGACCACTATTTTACTCAAAAATATTACTCTTTGGAGAATACGGAATTATCCGTGACTCTAAAGGACTTTCTATTCCTTATAATTTTTATAACGGCGCTTTGAAAAAAAGCGAAGAACCTTCGGCAGAAGCAATCTCGTCTAACAAAAGTTTAAGAAGTTTTGCTTCTTACCTTGAAGTTTTACAGACTCAGCAGCCGGAATTGGTTACTTTCGATTTAGAAACTCTTAAAAACGATGTCGAAACTGGAATGTATTTCGATTCTAGTATTCCGCAGGGATATGGTGTTGGAAGCAGCGGAGCACTTGTTGCAGCCATTTATGATAAATATGCAGCTAACAAAATCACTGTTTTAGAAAACCTTACACGCGAAAAACTATTACAGTTAAAAAACATATTTTCTCAAATGGAAAGTTTTTTCCATGGAAAAAGTTCTGGATTAGATCCGTTAAATAGTTATTTGAGTATTCCAATCCTTATTAATTCAAAAGACAATATTGAAGCAACCGGAATTCCAACTCAAAGTTTTGACGGAAAAGGCGCAGTATTTTTATTAGATTCTGGAATTGTTGGCGAAACGGCTCCAATGGTTAATATTTTTATGGAAAACCTAAAAGACAAAGGTTTCCGTACAATGCTTAAAAATCAGTTTGTAAAATATACAGATGCCTGCGTAGAGAACTTTCTGCACGGCGACATGAAATCTTTATTTACCAATACTAAAAAACTTTCTAAAGTAGTTTTAAACAACTTTAAACCTATGATTCCAGAACAATTTCACGGAATCTGGCAGCACGGAATTGATACTAATGATTATTATCTAAAACTCTGCGGTTCTGGCGGAGGTGGTTATATTCTGGGATTTACCGAAGATTTAGAACGTGCTAAAGTTTCTTTAAAAGACTATAAACTAGAAATTGTTTACCAATTCTAACTATTTAAAAGCCGAAGTTATTTGAGTACATTTTTATAAGTTTCATCCTAAAAAGTTATTTATTATGAAAAGTATTTTTACAATAATTAAAGCAACTTTTTTAGGAGGAATTCTGTTCTTAGCACCTTTAGTTGTACTGCTTATTATTCTTGAAAAAGGGTACGGCATTATTCAAAAAATAACACTTCCGCTTGTAAATAACCTGCCCAGAGTTCATGTTTTAGGAATCGCTCTTCAGGAACTTATTGGAATATTAATAATCATTTTAATTTGTTTTGCTGCTGGTTTGCTGGCACGAACAGCCAGGGCAAAAAAACTGATCCAAAAATTAGAAGATGGTATTTTAAGCTTTGTACCCGGATATTCGTTTATGAAAAGCATGAATGAAAGTATTATGGGTTTTGAATCAAAGCAAGATCTAAAAGTAATTTTGGTTCCAACTGATGCCGGCTGGCAGTTTGCATTTTTAATAGAACAGATTAACGAAAACAACTTTACCGTTTTTATACCCGATGCTCCAAATCCGTGGAGCGGATCAGTTGTTTTGGTAGAAAAAAAAGACATTCGGGAAATCGAAATTACCCAGAAAGAAGCTTTGGCTTGTATTAGAAAATTGGGCTATGGCTCTAAAGAATTGTTAAAAAACAAGTTCTAAATTTTAGATTCCAAAAATATCCTTTAACTTCAAATTTAATTTAATCCAACAAAATATATTTATGTTAAGCAGACAGCACAAACTTTTAGTAATGAAAATTGTTAGTTTGTTCTCTGTTGTACGCGGCTATAATATTCCTATTATTATTCTGGCACAATACTTATCTGCAATATTTATTCTTGCTCCAGAAAAAAGAGCTTTAGATATTCTATTGGATTTTTATTTGTTTTTGATCGTTTTTGCTTCGGCAGTTACAATTGCTTCAGGTTATATAATCAATAATTTTTACGACAGCCAGAAAGATTTAATTAATCGTCCAAATAAATCAATGCTGGACAGATTAGTGAGCCAGAAAACAAAGCTGACAGTTTATTTCAGCCTTAATTTTTTAGCGGTTTTAATGGCTGGAATTGTTTCCTGGCGTGCATTTTTATTCTTTTCTGCTTATATTTTTCTGATTTGGTTTTATTCTCATAAAATTAAAAAATACCCTATTGTAGGGAATTTAACAGCTGCTTTTATGGCTGTAATTCCATTTTTTGCGATTTTGCTTTACTTCTACAATTCGATTTCGTTTGAGGAAATTGAAAATCACCGCAGTCATTTTGTGGTAATTTCGGCACATGCCATGTTTTTGTTTTTACTGCTTTTGATTCGGGAAATGATAAAAGATTTAGAAAACTTAAAAGGCGATTTGGCTAATGATTATCATACAATTCCAATTACTTATAATGAAAAGGTTTCAAAACAAATTATTACTGTTTTGACGTTTTTAACCATCATTCCTGTTTATATTTTGGTAAACATTTATGATGTAGGATACATGGATATTTACTTCTATGCGTGTTTTATTGTTTTGATTTTTTTTCTGTTTTATCTCTGGAAATCCAATTCAAAAGAACAGTTTTTGTTACTGCATAACGTTTTAAAATTCCTGATTGTTTCTGGTGTTTTTTGTATTGTTCTGATTAATCCAAGTGTTTTATGGCATGGTAAACAATTGATTTCTACATTTTAATATTTAACCCGCTGATTTACGAACGTTTTTTTAACAGCTAAATGCATAAAGAAACCAGTTTTAACACTCCTAATTATCTTAAAATTGAAAGCTATCAATCTAAGAACATTGAACTTAAGATTTATTAGCAGGAAAAAACTATCTTTGCACAAATTAATGATTCTATGAACAACAAGGAAGGCAATAATAAAAGAGGCGGATCTAGACCAAATAGCTCAAGATCAAACTCCAGCAAGCCAAAACCTCCTATGGCTAAGCGCGCGCAAGGGCCAAAAAAAGTAAAACCTGAAGTTAAAGCAGCTCAGGAAGCAGCAGCAGAAAAACTTAGAAAGCAAAATCAGCCGGCTAAAAGACAAAAAGCTTCGGATGAAATTCGTTTGAACAAATACATCTCAAATTCAGGGGTTTGTTCGCGTCGTGATGCCGATTTATATATTCAGTCAGGAAATGTTAAAGTAAACGGTGTACCGGTTACTGAAATGGGATATTTAGTAAAACTAAATGATGTTGTAAATTTTGACGGCGTTACTTTGACTCCGGAAAAGAAGGAATATATTTTACTAAACAAACCTAAAAACTTTACGACTGCTCTTGATGAAGGTCAGGAATATCGTAACGTTCTGGAACTTGTTCGTGCGGCTACAAATGCAAAAATTGCTCCTATTGGAAGAATGGATAAAAACACAACTGGATTGTTGTTGTTTACAAACGATACTGATATGATTCGTAAATTTAGTTTACCAAATCAGAAATCACCTAAAATCTATCAGGTTTCTTTAGACAAAAACTTAAAATTTGAAGATTTAGAAAAAATAAGCAAAGGTTTAGTTCTTGACGGCCACCGTGTATCTGTTGAGGAAATAAGCTATATCGAGAAAGAACCAAAAAGTGAAGTAGGTCTTAAACTGCGCTCATCAAATGTAAAGGTTGTACGTGCAATTTTTGAAAACTTCGACTATAACGTACTTCGTATTGACCGTGTTTCTTTTGCAGGTTTAACAAAAAAGAATCTTCCTAGAGGTAACTGGCGATTTTTGACAGACCAAGAAGTTATTAATTTGAAAAACGCATAAATCTTCTCAAGATTTAATGGAATATAAATCCTGTTTTACTTTGTAAAATGGGATTTTTTATTTCTTAGAAACTAAAAAAATTATGTCCGAAAAGTGTAAAGATTGATCTTCCGATGTTTTGGTTTTTTTCTTCAACAGATTCGTAACATGAAAAGCCAAGGATAATTTTGATTCCGGGTTGAATGCTGTTTAAAATGTCTCTTTTTTGTTCTTCTAAAAGGAGTTTTAGACTATCAAGTAACTGAATGTTATTTTTAAGATAAGAGACTACAAGGAGTGCAGAGAAGTTAAGTATTTCGCGGGCTGTTTCGCTTTTGATGCCGACTTCGTTTGAAATCATTTCAGAAATTCTGCCTTTTTTATTGGTAAAGATTTCTTTTAATATTGGATTTCCTTCTGTGCGATAACAATCGTCGACTGATAAAATTCTGCCAGAAGTAAAATCGACTTCCTGATAAAAACTTGAGTTGTCTTCGATTTGAGAAACAATCTCTTTGTAAAAACCAGATTCTTCGGCCTTGTTATAGAGTCCCATTAAAACCGTACCTATCGAAACATCAATTCCCTTTATTAGGAGTGCATCATTTTCAAAATAAAACTTGTTTAGCTTTGAAACAACATTAGAAGAAATAAAACGTCTAAGTTCAATTTGTAGGTTCGGGGTCATACTCATAACTTTTAAATAATTATTTATACTTATTCAAAATAATCGATAAAGTGGGGCTTTTTATCGTTTATCAGGATAAAAATATAAAATATTTTAACATATCCAAAAAATAAGTTAAGATTTTACTTTGTAGATTATGAGCACTTTAACATAAAAAACGTCAAATACCAGTAAATATAGCCTCTGCGCAGACAAAACAGAGAAAATTTTATTTCTAAAAAAATTCAAATTTTTCTTAAAAAAATTAAAAAATAAGAAAAAAGCTAATTATTTGTTACATAATTAAAATAATAAGTTTCGATATTCCCATGTTGTGTGGATGAAAATTCCGAAATATATTATACAAAACACAAAGTTTATAAAACTCGATGCCAGGAAACCAAGAAGAGATCCTGTAGCTGCTTTTAACGCACGTTTATGGTTTGTTGAATCATATATCATTTCACCAACTAAAGCCCCTGCAAACGGACCAATAATTACCCCAAACGGAATTGGAGCCAGAATTCCAATTACTAATCCAATGTTTGTTCCCCAAACACCATAAGAGCTTCCGCCAAACTTTTTAGTTCCTTTTGCCGGAATGATATAATCTAAAACAGTAATTATTATGGTAAGCAAAAGTGTTATTCCTAAAAGCCAGTAATTGTTATCAACGGCTTTTGTTAAATACAACAGCAGCAAACCAACCCAACAGCTGGAAAGTCCCGGCAAGACAGGCAGAAAACTGCCAAAAACACCTACTACCATACATATAAAACCTAATATCAACAATAATGAATCCATATTTTTATGTAATTTTGCAATCTGCAATTTATTTGTGAGTCTTATAAAAATAGAAAGAAAAAACAATAAAATCTCTTTTAAAACAATTTTGAGTTATTTTCTTTCGTTTTTATTACCCAAAGACCGAGTTTCCCCAAGAAAATAATTGTATTTTTATACCACAAAATTTTAGTTTATTCAATTCAAAGTCAAAATCTTGAAGCAGTTTTTCTTTTTTATAGTTTGCATATTTTTCAATTCTTGTCAATATTTTGAGAAGAAAGTTCCTTCTGAAAAAGAATTACTTCAAAAAGAGCTAAAATCAATTAACTGGAAAGAAGTTGACGAATACCCTACAGTTTCTGACTGCGAGACAATTACAGACAAAAAAGAACGTCAGAAATGCTTTTTTGATGTTATGTCGCAGCTTATTCAGGAAAAACTCGACGTTGACAGTTTGTCGATTCTATATCCGGATCTGGATACAATACAAGTAAAAGTGACTATTTTTCCGAATTCTAAAATGAAATTTGAACCTCAATTTCAAAAAGATTCTGTGGCTTATGATACTATTAGAATTGATAGTATTCTTCATGCCCGTTTAGTCGATTTTCCTAAAGTAAATCCAGCCATAAAACGAGGTCTTCCTGTAAAAACTCAATTTATTTTACCTGTAATTATTAAAGAGAAAAATAAAAAATAATATTTTTTTTAACGGTAGAAAATTAACTCCTAAACCTGCGGTCTTTCCATTCATAAGAACCAAACAAACTATATAAAGCCACAGCAGAACTGAAAAAAGGATAAAACAAACTACTTAATAAAAGACTTTTAATTCTGGTTTTGGTTAGAAATTTATTGGTGATGGAAAGCAGAACAAAATCGACAGCAAACTTTAAAAAAGCAGATAAAACCAAAAATGGATAACCCATAATCCCGAAAAGAAACAAGAAAAAAGCAATTACCAGACTTAAGTTTCCGAAGAATACAATTATTCCCAGAAATTTACCAAACGTACTTTTATAAGAACTTGTTTTTGCCGCCCAGCGCACTCTTTGATGAAATAATGATTTCCAGTTTTCGGCAGGTTTTGTTAGTACAATTGCCTCATGAGCTTTTAAATAATGCACCTTATCTGGAAACATTTCGATTGCTTTCTGCAATAAAAAAACATCGTCACCGCTGGCAATTTTGTCATTTCCATCGAAACCGTTTAAGCTTTGAAACAACGTTTTTTTGTAGGCAAAATTAGCCCCGTTGCACATAAAGCCTTTATTTAAACCAAAACTTCCAATTGTAGCACCTTGCAAACTTGTTAAATCTAATTGCTGAAAATGATCTAAAAAAGAATTTTCACATTTGTATGAAACCGCTCCTGCAAGCATTGCAATTTTATTTTCCTGAATATAATTATCAAACGTCAAAAGCCAGTTTTCCGGAACAATACAATCAGCATCGGTTGTAATAACCCAATCGGTTTTTACGTGCTGCATGGCTGTTGTAATAGCATCTTTTTTTGGAGAATTTGAAACACGGATATTATCAATAATTAACAATTGATAATTAACAGTTGAAAATTGAAACTTTTCAATTGAAGAATCATCAACCAAAATAACTTCAAATAAATCTGTTGGATAATTTAAGTTTGAAATGCTGTTTAAAAGATTGGGCAGGTTTTCTTTTTCATTTCGAAACGGAACTACAATTGTAAAACTAGTTTGTGGTTTTAAATCTGTTTTTTGATATTTTTTTACTTTGACAAAACCATAAATCAGCAAAAAAATGCTGACAATATAAGTGGTTAATATTGCAAACAACACAAAAATCATTCTGCTGTTTTGGTTTTAAAATTCAGTACAAAATAACTTCCTAAAACTACTGGTAAAACGACGTTCAAGAACCACATTAAAGTGCTTATGAAAATTACAATCCATTCGTTTACGCCTAAAATTCCGAAGAAATAAATGGCAACGCTTCCTTTTACTGCAAAATCTAAAAACTGAAATGTCGGCAATGAAGAAGCTAAAAAGTAAACCGACGTTATTGCTGCCATTAAAGTTAAATACGGTAAATCGACATCAAAACCTAAAAACAAAAAGTAATACTGATGCGAAAAAACCAAATAGCGGCAAATTCCTAAAAAGATATTTTTCTGGTGAACAGATTTTGGAATTTCGTTGATTTTATGAATCAGCTTTTCAATAGAATATCCCTTTATTTTTATCTTTTTAATTGAAAATAATACAATCAGAATGAATGCAAATCCTCCAAAAAGAATTAGAACTGTTTTGGTTGTAATTACATTAAATTGTGCATTGAAATACAGTAATCCAAAAATCCCGAAAATCACAGTTAGAATCATTTGGATTCCGTTGCAAATCAGGTTTAAAAAAACAACTCTTTTAGCTTCATTTTTTGGATAATACAACGCTTTTCCAGCATACTCTCCTACTCCGTTTGGTGTAAAAATTCCCGCTGTCAAAGCGGCCAAAACCTGTTTTGTGGCTTCATAAACCGATATTTTATGAATTACCTGTGCCAGATTCTGCCACTTCAAAATCTCGAAATAACGATTCAAAATACTCAAAAGCAAAATAAACGAAATTCCTAAAACCGATTGATTTTTTCGGAATAAAACAATGAATTTACTCCAGTCTAATTTGTCGTTGTTTGCCAGCTGGTTGTAAATAAAATAAAATGCGCCGCCAACAATTAAAAGTTTGGCCAGAAGAACTAGGAATTGCTTAGCTTTGTGAGGAATTGAAATCATGCCGCAAAAGTAATCAATTTGAGAATGTGGCAATTTGAAAATGAGAAAATGAATAGGTATCATTTTTCAAAAACTTGAAACGTGAAACCTCAAACTTGAAACAAAAACTTTGACAAAAGAACGCATCATATTAGGCATTGACCCCGGAACTACAATTATGGGTTTTGGATTGATTAAAGTAATCAATAAAAAAATGGAATTTCTGCAATTAAACGAATTGCAGCTTTCTAAATACGACAATCATTACCAAAAATTAAGAATCATTTTTGAAAGAACCATTGAATTAATCGAAACGCATTGCCCAGACGAAATTGCAATTGAAGCTCCTTTCTTTGGTAAAAACGTACAATCGATGCTGAAATTAGGTCGTGCGCAAGGTGTCGCCATGGCAGCGGGTCTTTCAAGAGGAATTCCGATTACAGAATACGAACCTAAAAAAATAAAAATGGCAATTACCGGAAACGGAAATGCAAGCAAAGAACAGGTCGCTAAAATGTTACAACAGCTTTTAGGTTTAAAAGAATTACCAAAAAATCTCGATTCAACAGACGGTTTAGCGGCTGCGGTTTGTCATTTTTTTAATTCTGGAAAAGTTATTGCCGGAAAAAGTTATTCGGGCTGGGATGCTTTTGTGAAACAAAACGAGGATCGAGTTAAGAAATGAGTCAATGTGCCAATTTATCAATTTGATAATTCTGTAGACAACCATAAATATCTAATTGACACATTCTCTAATTATCTAATTAAAAAATGAGCGGCATCTATATTCACATACCTTTTTGCAAACAGGCTTGTCATTACTGTGACTTTCATTTTTCTACTTCTATGAAAAAGAAAGACGATATGGTGTTGGCATTAGCCAAAGAAATTGGCATGCGTAAAAATGAACTTCTCGACTCTGCTCGAAGTGACAATGAGATTGTGGAAACTATCTATTTTGGCGGCGGAACTCCTTCGGTTTTATCAAATGACGAAATAAACTTTTTAATTTCTGAAGTTTATAAAAACTATAAAGTTGTCGAAAATCCTGAAATTACACTTGAAGCTAATCCGGATGATTTGTCTGCTGAAAGAATTCTGGAATTATCTAAAAGCCCTATAAATCGTTTAAGCATCGGGATTCAGTCTTTTTATGAAGAGGATTTGAAAATGATGAATCGCGCTCATAATTCGGCGGAAGCCAAAAAATGTCTGGAAGAAGCAACCAAATACTTTGATAATATTTCGCTTGATTTAATTTACGGAATTCCGGGAATGAGCGACGAAATGTGGAAACAAAATATTCAAACTGCTTTAAATTTTGGCATTCCGCATATTTCGAGTTATGCTTTGACAGTTGAATCCAAAACCGCTTTAAGCAAATTAATTCAAACCGGAAAAATTGCCGAACCTCAAGACGAAGCCGCTTCAAACCATTTTACAATTTTGGTTGAAATGCTTCAAAAAAATGGTTTTATTCATTACGAATTATCGAATTTTGGAAAAGAGAATTATTTCTCCAAAAACAATTCGGCGTATTGGCTGGGCAAAAAATATATCGGAATCGGACCTTCTGCGCACAGTTACGACGGTGAAAAAAGAGGCTGGAATATTGCAAATAATTCATTGTATTTAAAAGCGATTCAAAACGATGAACTTCCAATTGAAACGGAAACATTAACCATTTCAGATCGTTATAATGAATATATTATGACGGGGCTGCGAACGATTTGGGGTGTTTCTCTAAACCGAATTGAACAGGAATTTGGATCAGAATATTTGAATTATTTATTAGAACAATCTCAAAAGTTCTTAAACGACGATCTGCTATCGATCGAAAACAACATTTTAAAGCCTACTCTTAAAGGAAAATTTTTAACGGATGGAATTGCTTCAGATTTATTTTATTTAGAGCCTGAGATTTAACCGCAAGGTTCGCTAAGATTTACGCAAAGAACGCTATTGTTTTTTTTGTAAGAATAAATTTACAATAAATAGAATAAACCGTAGATTTGAGTTTTAATTTTATAATTAATTACTCATGTCAGAAAATGATTTATCACGCATTGTGTTTCATTCGGCTTTGAAGGTTCATCAAACTTTAAGACCTGGACTTTTAGAAAGTGCTTACGAAGAATGCTTATTTTATGAGTTAAGAAAACTAGGCTTATTGGTTGAAAAGCAAAAGGCTTTGCCTTTGATTTATGAAGAGGTGAAATTAGATGTTGGTTATCGATTAGATATTTTAGTAGAAAATAAACTAATTTTGGAAATAAAAGCAGTCGATTGTTTAAATGAAGTACATTTCGCTCAACTATTGAGTTATTTAAAATTAACAAATTGCAAATTAGGCTTATTAATAAATTTTAATGTTGCATTACTAAAACACGGAGTTAAAAGAATAGCAAACAATCTTTAATAAAATCCTAGCGACCTTTGCGTAAACCTTAGCGCTCCTTGCGGTTAAATTATGATAGCAAAAATAAACAACTTCGAAATTGACTTATCAAAACCCATTGATATCTCTATTCCATTAACAAATACAGATGAAAACCCAATTGCCTGGTATATTGAAAAACCGGTTATTGAACCTGTAATTTTTGGCGACTGGATTGGGAAAGTTTCAGAAGGAAAATCATCAACGAATTTCAATAATATTTTCTTCAATCCGCATGGGCATGGAACGCATACGGAATGTTTAGGTCATATTACGAATGATTTTTTTAGTATTAATCAATCACTGAAACAGTTTTTCTTTTCTGCTAAATTGATTACGGTTGAACCTGAAAAGATTGGAGAAGATTATGTTATTACAAAAGAAAGCATTTCGACTTCGCTCAATGTGACATCACTGGATCGCGCTTCGACTTCGCTCAGCGTGACAAATGAAGCTTTAATAATTCGAACACTTCCAAATCAGATAGACAAAAAGTCAAGAAAATACTCCAATACAAATCCGCCGTATTTGTCTGAAGAAGCAGCAATTTTCATCCGCGAAAGCGAAATTCAGCATTTATTGATCGATTTGCCAAGTGTTGACAAAGAACACGATGAAGGAAAATTATTGGCACATAAGGCGTTTTGGAATGTAAAAGACACGCACAATCTAAATTCAGATGCGAGATTTAATGCTACGATTACAGAAATGATTTACGTTCCGGACGAAATTGAAGATGGAAGTTATATACTAAATCTTCAAATCGTTTCGTTTGAAAATGACGCAAGCCCATCAAAACCAATTTTATATAAGATTTAAGGTTTGCCACGAATTTCACGAATTTGCACGAATTTCTTTTTTTATTTTGCCACAGATTAAAAAGATTTGCACAGATTTAATCATTTTAATCCTTTAATCTGTGGCAAAAAATTAATTCGTGAAAATTCGTGAAATTTGTGGCAAAAAAACAAAAACCATATGATTAGTGTATCAACTGATAAAGCAAAACTTGACGTTCCGTTTATACAAAACTTCCTGAAAGACATTTATTGGGCAGCTGGACGAACTATTGATGAAGTACAACGTACGATTGACACTTCGGTTTGTTTTGGAATTTATTTAAATGACAAGCAAATTGGCTTTGCACGCGTCATAACTGATTATGTTGTTTTTGCTTATTTAATGGATGTTTTTATTGATGAAGAACATCGCGGCAAAGGGTATTCATCAATTTTAATTGAAACAATGATGAATGATCCACAGCTTCAGGAAGTAAAAATCTGGCGATTGGCCACAACTGATGCGCACTTTTTATATGAAAAATTCGGATTTACAAAACTGAATCATCCTGAAAAAATGATGGAAAAAATAGTAAAATGAAAACAGTATTAAAACTCGAAGAAACTGCCTTATTTGTTCTCGGAATATTTCTTTTCAACCGTTTAAGTTATGAATGGTGGTGGTTTCTGGCTTTAATCTTGGCTCCTGATATGTCTATGATTGGATATGCATTTGGCAATAAAAGCGGTGCCTTATTGTATAATATCTTTCACCATAAAGGAATTGCACTTTTAATTTATGCTGCTGGATGTTATTTAAGCATTGAAAGCGCTCAATTAGCCGGAATTATTTTATTTTCACATTCGGCTATGGATCGCATTTTTGGATATGGGCTTAAATATGAAAAAGGTTTTAAATACACGCATTTAGGTGAAATTGGTAAATAAAAAGTTATGAATTTAGATACATTTTACGAATATTGTCTGTCTAAAAAAGGGGTGAGCGAACATTTTCCTTTTGATGAAGATACTTTGGTTTTTAAAGTGGGAGGAAAAATGTTTGCCTTATCTTCTTTATCACAATGGGAAAAGAATGAACAATCTGTCAATTTAAAATGTGATCCAGACCGTGCACAAGAGCTAAGAGCCGAATATGACGAAATACAACCAGGATTTCACATGAGTAAAGTACATTGGAATACGGTGGCATTAAACGGAAATTTACCCGTAAAATTTGTCAAAGAATTGATAGACCATTCGTATGAATTGGTTTTCAAAAGTTTGACGAAGAAAATTCAGAATGAAATTATCGAATTAGAAAATTAGGCATTACATTTGCATCGTTAGAAAAAAAATTTAGCAGCTTAGCCGCTTTGAAACTTAGCAACTAATAAACAATGAAAGAACAATTTAAAAAATTTCTGAACGAAGAACAAGATCCAAAAGCGATTGAAAAAATAACTTCGAAACTTACTGATTTATTAATGAAAGGTGAAGAAGTTGGATACATCGCAGTACAAAAAAAGCCTGCAATTACTGTTTTTCCGGATAGTATTGTATTAACAAACAAACGTATCATTATCTGTAAACCTAAAAATTTAGGTCTTTCTATGGATTTTACTGATTACACTTGGGATGATATTGCAAGTACTTTTGTAAAAGAAAACATTTTAGGTTCTGAATTTTCATTTGGCACTAAAACAGATTTAGCCGTTTCTATTGATTATATTCCAAAAATTCAGGCTAGAAAAATTTATACATACGCTAAAGAACAATTGGATTTATTAAAAAATCCAGTTCAGACTGCCACTCCAATTCAAGAAACTGCTGAACCTGTTTTTGAAGAAGAAGCAGAAGAAGAGATCGAAGAAGTTGAAACAGAAGAAGTAACAAGTTTTGCTGAAATTTTACCAGCAGCTCCTGTTGTTACAGAAACTTATGAACCGCTTCCGACTCAGCCAGCCGGAGAACGTAAATTAAGTGATTTATCTAAAGAAGAACTTTTTGATAAATTACAGAATTACAAAAAACTTCTTGATAATGGTTTAATCATGCAGGGAGAATATGATGCTTATAAAAAAGAGATTTTAAGTTATATGTAAGTCTTAAAGTTGGAAAGTCGAAAGTCATAAAGTATTAAAGTTTTCTTCTCTTTATAAATAAAAAGCCAGAAATAGAATTTCTATTTCTGGCTTTCTTTTTTAAGTCTGTACTTCGACTTTATGACTTTCGACTTTCCAACTTTAGACTAAAGCGTAGCCTTTTGTTTTTCTACAAATTTATGCGATTGCAGTTCCAATAACTCTTTTGCATTTTTTCGCTGTAAATCAAATAAACCTTTATCTTCTGCAATATCAGCATAAACTTTATCATGCATTTCTGCACTGGTTTTTACTAATAATTCACGTTGGTATTTGTTTTGTTCCAAAGTGGCTTTCATTGCCGTTTCGGCTTCTTCTTGTTTAAAATCGAATTCACCTTTTGGAGCTAATAATTTGGCAATAATTGGTGATGTTTCAATAGCTAAAAACAACAGCATAATGAAAAATGACGGAAGCCAAGGCAGTTTATTCAACGCATTGATACATGCCATTAACCCATCAAAACCTTCGATGATAGGCTGTGTCTGCGAAACTTTTTTATCTAAATCGGCTTGTAATTGTTTACCTGTTTTTTCTTTTTCGGCAATTTTAGCTTCATTGGTCTTTTTGAGAACTTCAAACTCTTTTAAAGCTGCATCGTGTTTTTCGCGTTTTTCTTTATAAACCGGACCTTTTCCAAGTTTTTTTGTTCCAGTTGTTCCTTCGGCCTCAGTAATATAAACTGAATACAAATCGTTTACCTCCTTCTCTTTTTTTAGAATATCAGCTTTTAGAGCTGCAATCTCGGCTTTATTTTTATCTAAATCTGATTTAAAATAATTACCAACCTGCTTTTTATTGGCCAATTCCATCTCGTTTTTTTCTTTCAATAAAACGGTATTGATTTCTTTTTCGAAAATTTTAATTTCCAAAGGCTTAGAAATTACAATTGCAATAATAACGGCCAATATAATACGAGGTGTCGCCTGCAGGAATTCATCCATAAAACGATCTCTTTTCTTAATAGTAGAAACGATAAATCGGTCCAGATTAAAGATTAATAAACTCCATACAAATCCAAAAATCAAAGCGGGATAAATAGAATCGAAAACAGTAAAAAGCGCATAAGCACTGGCTAAGAAAGCCATTACCGCTGTAAAAAATACTGTGGCACCAATACCTACATATTTGGTTTGTTCGCCTTCTGAACAGTTTTTCAGGATGTCGCGGTCGGCTCCTGAACATAGGATAAAAAATTGTTTTAACATGATTGATGATTTTTGATTGTGATTGATACGGCAAATTTAACGCCAAATTTTTAATTCTAATCAAAATATCAATTTCTTTTTACTTGTAAATCAAAAACTTGAAGTTTTAATGTTACTTAAACATTAATAACAACAAGCAGTAACCGGGTAATCATAACACTATGTTAATTTTTTTCCAAGGGTTTAGTAATACTGGGGCTTTAGCTTCGCACCGATCAAATAAAAAACAAAACACAACGATGAAAAAATTCTATTTATTAACAACATTTTTATTATTGACCTTAACAGGTTTTGCTCAGAAAGCGATAATATCCGGAAAGATATTAGATGCTGATGACAAACTGCCTCTGCCTGGAGCCATGGTTCAAATTGTAGGTGAAAAAAAATACACCGTTTCTGACTACAACGGTCGTTTTGAATTATTAAATATTACTGAAGGAACTTATAAAGTTGAAGTAAAATATATTGGATATACTACTTTAACTCAAGAAATAAAAGTAGAACAAGGAAAAAACAACGTAATTGATTTTGCTCTTAAAGCTTCTGAAAACGAACTGAAAGAGGTTGTTGTTGGAGATATCTTAAAAGGTCAGGCTAAAGCACTGAACCAGCAGAAAAACAATAAAAATATCGGAAACGTAATTTCTTCTGACCAAATGGGTCGTTTTCCTGATGCGAACGTTGGAGATGCGTTAAAACGTGTTCCGGGTATTACAATGCAAAATGACCAAGGTGAAGCTCGTAATATTATCATTAGAGGTTTAGCTCCGTCTTTAAACTCTGTTACTTTAAATGGTGACCGTATTCCTTCTGCCGAAGGAGATAACAGAAACGTACAAATGGACTTAATTCCGTCTGATATGATTTCTACAATCGAAGTAAACAAAACGCTTACATCAGACATGGATGCTGATGCAATTGGAGGTTCTGTTAACTTAATTACAAGAGCAACTCCAAACGGAGAAAGAATTTCTGCTACACTTGCAGGAGGATATTTACCAATTCGTGAGCATGCTTCTTACACAGCAGGATTTGTTTATGGTAACCGTTTTGCAAATGATAAATTAGGAGTAGTTTTCAGTGGGTCTTATAACAATGTAGATTACGGTTCTGATAACATCGAAAATGAATGGGTAAAAGATGATTTTGGAAATGAATATCTTCAAGCTTCAGAAATTAGAAAATATGACGTACAGCGTATTCGCCGCAGTGCTTCTTTGGCTTTAGATTATAAATTCAACGAAAACAATACAATTTTTGCCAATGCTATCTACAACTGGAGAGACGATAGAGAAAACCGTTTCAGAACCACAATCGACGATATTGAGCCTCTTTATAATGGTGAAGAAATTATTGGTTTTGAAGGACGTGTAAAACGTCAGACAAAAGGTGGGGTTGACAACAGCCGAAACAAAAACAGAAGATTAGAAGACCAAAGAGTTCAGAATTATTCGCTTCGTGGAGAGCATTTAATCAACTCTACTTTAGATTTAGACTGGTCTGCCAACTATGCAAAAGCAAGAGAATACCGTCCAGGCGAGCGTTATATCGAATACCGCCAAAAAGGTCTTGATGTATTCGAAAACTTAACAGACACAAGATTTCCTTTGGTTACAACGGCTGGAGAAGCTCTTGATCAATTTAAATTTGATTCTGTTACTGAAAACACAGACGAAACCAGCGAAAGCGAATTTGGCGCAAAAGTAAACATCCGTTTTCCTTTCTCTGTAATTGCAGGGGAAAAAGGAAGATTAAGAACAGGTCTTAGACTTCGTTTAAAGGAAAAAGAAAGAAACAATATGTTTTATGCTTACGAGCCAATTAATGATGGCATGGAATTATTATCTGAAGTTCCTAACAGCTATTATGATGGAAAAAACTTTAATCCGGGAAGTAAATATGTTCCGGGTGCGTTTGCTTCGGCTTCTTTCTTAGGAAGTTTAGATTTAAATAATCCTGCTTTATTTGATAAAGAAACTGATCCGGCAGAATATTTAGCGGTAAATTACAATGCTAAAGAAAGAATTTCTGCTGCTTACGTAAGATGGGATCAGGATTTTAATGATAAACTTTCTATGGTAATGGGTGTTCGTGTTGAAAATACTCATATTGATTATACAGGAAACAGAGTTTTAGATGAAGAAGAATTAGAAAGCAAAATCAACAACACAAACTCATACACGAATGTATTGCCAAGTATTTCATTCCAATACAACGCAACAAAAGATTTAGTATTAAGAGCAGCGGCTACAACGGCACTTGCAAGACCAAACTATTATGCATTGGCTCCTTATGTAAACAACATTGCAGCTGACAAAGAAATTACAGCTGGAAATCCAGGTCTTAAAGCTACATACGCATACAACTATGATTTCATGGTAGAGAACTATTTCAAATCTGTTGGTTTGATTTCCGGAGGTGTTTTCTACAAAAAATTAAATGATTTCATTTACAACTACAGCGACAATCAATACACAGATGCTAAATTTGCTGCAGATTTTCCAAATCAATCAAACCCAATTCCAACTGGAGAAAACTGGTCATTTTTACAATCAAGAAACGGAGACAATGTTAATGTTTACGGATTTGAGGTTGCTTTACAACGTCAGTTAGATTTCCTTCCTGGTAAATTCTTAAAAGGTTTTGGTATTTACTTAAACTACACGTACACAAAATCTAAAGCAAAAGGAATTGCAGATGAGGATGGAAACGAAAGAAAAAATATCAGCCTTCCAGGTACTGCACCGCACATGTTTAATGGATCTTTATCTTGGGAAAACAAACGTTTCTCTGCAAGAATCTCAACAAACTTTACATCTGATTATTTAGATGAATTAGGTTCTGAGTCTTACAAAGACAGTTACTATGACAAGCAGTTTTTCTTAGACGCAAATGCTTCTTATAAAATTACTCCAAAACTTCGCTTTTTTGCAGAAGCTAATAACTTAACAAATCAGCCGTTACGTTACTACCAAGGAGTTGCTGCTCATACAAAACAAGCTGAGTATTACCAGCCTCGTTACAATTTCGGATTGAAATTAGACTTGTAATCTGCACTTTTTTAAAATTCTTAAATTAGACAGAGTTTAGCGCTCTGTCTAATTGCATTAAAATATATAACATAATGAAAAATAAATCTTTAGTTGCTCTTTTACTTTTAGCTGTTTCGTTCACGGCTTGTAAAGACGATAAATTAGCTCCAGTTCAGCCAAACGCCGTAAAACCAACAGCAGTTACAGAAGCTCTGCCTCACGATACTGACGATCCTTCTATCTGGATTAACCCAACAGATCCTTCAAAAAGCATTATTGTGGGAACAGATAAAGATACTGACGGCGCTTTGTATGCTTTTGATTTGAATGGAAAAATCCTTAAAAAATCAATTACTTTAAAACGCCCAAACAATGTTGATATCGCTTACGGATTGATTATTGACGGAAAAAAAGTAGACGTTGCCGTAACAACAGAACGTGAAGAAAACAGAATCAGAATTTTCAGTTTACCTGATTTAGAACCTATTGATAACGGCGGAATTCCTGTTTTTGAAGGCGATACAGAACGCGATCCTATGGGAATTGCTTTATATACTCGCCCAAGCGATGGAAAGATTTTTGCCATTGTAGGAAGAAAAACGGGATCTTCTGGAAGTTATTTATGGCAGTATGAACTTTCTGGAAACGGAAAATTCGCAGCTGCAAAAGTGGTTCGCAGATTTGGAACGTACAGCGGAAAGAAAGAAATTGAAGCTATTGCAGTAGACAACGAATTAGGTTTTGTTTACTATTGTGATGAACAGGCTGGAATTAGAAAATACAAAGCAGATCCAGCTTTAAACGATAATAAAGAATTGGCTTTCTTTGGTCAAAAAGATTTCAAAGCAGATCATGAAGGAATCGCGATTTACAAAAAAACAGATTCTACAGGATATATTTTAGTATCAAACCAGCAGGCAAATTCGTTTATGGTTTACCCAAGAGAAGGTGCAAACGGAAATCCAAACAATCATCCGTTATTGGCAGAAGTTCCAACTTCTACAATTGAATGCGACGGTGCTGATGTTACAAATGTTAACTTAGGTCCAAAATATAAAAACGGACTTTTTGCAGCGATGAGCAACGGAATGACTTTTCATTATTACGCTTGGGATTTAATCCAAAAACGTATCGACGAAGCAAAAAAATAAATCTTTGAGTGTTTTCAGTCGCAGTACCCGTGTTAGTGTTTATTTTTTTTTTTACTGCGATTGAAAACCAAACAAAAAAGCTGTTCATTTCTGAACAGCTTTTTTACTTTGAATTAGTAAGTCCTTTTATTCTGTAATCGGTGCGCCTGCTAAGATTTCAGCATTGGCAAACTCTTCAAATTTGGCAAAATTAGCTTTAAATTTCTGTGCTAATTCTAACGCCTTTTTATCATATAAATCTTTGTCTTCCCAAGTGTTTCTTGGATTTAAAATTTCGCTTGGAACGTTAGGACAAGATTGTGGTTTTGCAATTCCAAATACTTTGTGGTTTACATACTCTACATTATCCAGTTCACCGTTTAATGCAGCAGTAATCATAGCACGAGTATATTTTAACTTCATACGGCTTCCTGTTCCGTATGCACCGCCAGTCCATCCTGTATTGATTAACCAAACTTTTACATCAGCATCTTTCATTTTTTTGCTTAACATTTCAGCATATTTAGTTGGATGCAAAGGCATAAATGGCGCTCCAAAACAAGCAGAGAAATTAGGCTGTGGTTCTGTAACTCCTGCTTCAGTTCCGGCAACTTTTGCTGTATATCCAGAAATAAAATGGTAAGCAGCCTGACCCGGAGTTAATTTTGAAATTGGAGGCAGAATTCCGAAAGAATCTGCTGTAAGGAAAAATATATTTTTTGGGTTATGACCAATAGAACCCGGCTGAATATTGTCGATATGCGTTATTGGGTAACTTACACGAGTATTTTGAGTAATCGAAACATCATCAAAATCTACCTCATTAGTTCCTGCTTTAAAAACCACATTTTCTAAAAGCGCTCCTTTTTTAATCGCTCTAAAAATGTCTGGTTCGTTTTCTTCTGTTAAGTTGATTACTTTAGCGTAACATCCGCCTTCAAAGTTAAAAACTGTATTTTCAGCAGTCCATCCGTGTTCGTCGTCTCCAATTAATTTACGTTCCGGATCTGCAGATAAAGTTGTTTTTCCTGTTCCCGATAAACCAAAGAAAATTGCTGTATCGCCATCTTTACCAACATTAGCGCTGCAGTGCATTGGTAATGTGTTTTCGAAAACCGGTAAAATGAAGTTTAAAGCAGAGAAAATTCCTTTTTTCATTTCTCCTGTATAACCCGTTCCTCCAATTAAAGCAATTTTTTTAGTAAAATCAAGAATCGCAAAATTTGACTGACGTGTTCCGTCTACAGCAGGATCTGCCATAAAACTTGGAGCGCATACTACTGTCCATTCTGGAGTAAAGTTTGCCAGCTCAGAATCTTCCGGGCGTAAGAACATGTTGTAGCAAAACAAGTTCGACCAAGCTGTTTCGGTAACAACGCGAACGTTTAATCTGTAATTTGGATCTGAACAAACATACGAATCACGAACAAAAACCTCTTTGTTCGATAAAAATGCTGTTACCTTATTATATAATTTCTCAAAAGCTTCTGGTGCAAACGGTATATTTACATTTCCCCACCATACTTTATCTTCTGTAATGCTGTCTTTTACAATAAAACGATCTTGTGGAGAGCGTCCTGTAAATTCACCTGTATTAATTGCCAAAGCACCTGTAGAGGCCTCAACACCCTGTCCTGACTGCACAGTTATTGCATGAAGCTCATCTGCTGATAACTGGTAACGAACCGTTGCATTTTCTATTCCTAATTCTTTTAACGAAATCGATTGCGCGAAAAGTGTGTTATTGTCCATAAATTTAATGTTGTGTGTGTTATTTTTTGGGTGCAACAAAATATAATTTTACTTAATCTTAAACGTAAAGTCCAAGTTTGCAAATTGTTATATTTTTTTATCAAGATGATAAAAAGCAATAAAAATTCACATAAGTAACCTTATATGTTAATTATGAGACAAAATTAAAGATTAATTTTAATACAGAATTTTTTTTTCGGGATTTTATGATTTTTTCCTCAAAATAGTAAGAAATAATACCGCCCAGCCTATAATTAATAAAAATCCGCCTAAAGGTGTTGCGAATACGATAATTTTAGAATCAAAAACTGTAAGACTTTTTGTAGCTAAAATATAGATCGATCCGCTAAAAAGAACAACTCCTGCTACAACTAAATTATAGATTGTTTTTACGGTTTTTTCGGCAATATCTTTTCGGGTAGAAAGAAAAAGTAAAAAGAGAGCGTGGTACATTTGGTAACGAACCCCAACTTCAAAAGTGTTTAACTCTTCAATAGACAAATATTTTTTTAATAAATGGGCTCCAAAAGCTCCAAAAATAATAGCTAACATCCCTATAAAAGCACCAGTTAAAACAATTTTTCTTTTCATATTTTCTAAACTTTAATTTTAAACAAAAATACTTCATCCTATTCAATTTTCGTTTTAGTTTCTCAATTATTTCAGCACTCGAAAACGTATTTTTTTATGTGAGATAGAAATAAAAGAATATCATTTTTCAAATTAAATTTGTTATATTTATAACATTTAAATATGTTTGTGTTAAAATATTAGAATTATGAGAAGCGTTTTAATAATTGGAGCCGGCAGATCTGCTTCATCTTTGATAAATTATCTGCTTAAAAAATCAGAAACCGAAAACCTGCATCTTGTTGTTGCTGATTTGTCTTTGGCCTTAGCCGAAAAAAAGACACAAAAGCATCCCAATGCAACTCCAATTGCTTTAGATATTTTTAATACCAAAGAAAGACAAACGGCTATTGAAAAAGCTTCGATTGTAATTTCGATGCTTCCTGCACATTTACATATCGAAATTGCTAAAGATTGTATTCTGTTTAAAAAACACCTCGTAACGGCTTCTTACATTAGTGATGCTATGCAGGCTCTGGATCAGGAGGTAAAAAAGAACAATTTGATTTTCATGAACGAAATTGGTCTTGATCCGGGCATAGACCACATGAGCGCCATGAAAGTTATTGACGAAATCAGGTCAAAAGGCGGTAAAATGCTTTTGTTTGAATCTTTCTGCGGTGGTTTAGTAGCTCCGGAATCTGATAACAATTTGTGGAATTACAAATTTACGTGGGCACCAAGAAACGTGGTTTTGGCCGGACAAGGCGGCGCTGCGAAGTTTATTCAGGAAGGCACTTATAAATACATTCCGTATAGTGCTTTGTTTAGAAGAACCGAATTTCTGGAAGTAGAAGGTTACGGAAAATTTGAAGCCTATTCTAACCGGGATTCTCTTAAATACCGATCAGTTTATGGTTTAGATGATGTCCTGACTTTATACAGAGGAACAATTAGAAGGGTTGGTTTTTCGAGGGCATGGAATATGTTTGTACAACTGGGAATGACTGATGACAGTTATATTCTTGAAGGTTCTGAAAACATGAGTTATCGCCAGTTTATCAATTCTTTCCTTCCGTATCATCCAACAGATTCTGTCGAAATTAAAACCCGACTGATCTTAAAAATCGATCAGGACGATATTATGTGGGACAAACTTCTGGAACTGGATTTATTTAACCCAGACAAAAAAGTAAATCTGCCAAATGCTACTCCGGCTCAAATTTTAGAAAAAATCTTAACAGACAGCTGGGCTCTTGAACCAGAGGATAAAGATATGATCGTAATGTATCATAAATTTGGTTATGAACTAAACGGCGAGAAAAAGCAAATCGATTCGAAAATGGTCTGCATTGGCGACGACCAAACTTATACGGCAATGGCAAAAACGGTTGGACTTCCGGTGGCAATAGCAACATTGTTAATCTTAAACGGAAAAATCACAACACCAGGTGTTCAGCTCCCAATTAAGAAAGAAGTTTACGAACCTATATTAAAAGAATTAGAAGAATACGGCGTTATTTTTAACGAACAAAAAGTACCTTATTTTGGATATAATCCAGATTTATTTTAATCTGGATTCTTCATTTTTTTTAGAATTTTTTTTTAGTTTATTTTATCCGCTTCTATCTTTTTAGAAGCGGATTTTTTTATTTTTTTAAGCAACGGAAACAAAGAGAAAAACTTAGCGTCTTAGAGTCTCAGTAATTCTACTTCTCACTCTGAATAGTAATTGGCAATCCATAACTTACACGAACCGGTTCTCCATTTTCAGTTGCAGGAATCCATTTTGGAGAAAGTCTTAAAACTCTAACAGCTTCATCTGCTAAACCATATCCCAAATCTTTTGTAACTTTAATTTCAGATAAACTTCCGTCTTTTTCAATCATAAACTCCATTAAAACTTTTCCCTGTACTTTGTTTTTTGAAGCTTCTGCAGGCATTTTAAAATTTTTACCAATAAACTTATAGAATTCTGTTATACCGCCAGGAAATTGAGGCTCATTTACACTAGTAGTATCATAACTAACTTTAAAATCATTTTGATCTTTTAAACTGTTTGTCTGAGCTGTAGTTTTTGTAGAAAAAATAAACAGTAATAAACCGCAAATCGCAGTTGCAAAACCCATTTTTAAAGCAATTTTTGTCGAATTTTCTTTTTTGGTCATCATAAGTAAACGTTTTTTAGTTATTAAATAGTTAATATTACTAGCAAGCGAAATCGTATTTTTATTCGAAGCAAAATCAAGCAATAAATTCTGATAATCTGAAACCGAATTAAACTGTTCATTTACAGCTTCATCAGCCAAGAACTCATGATTGAGCTTAATTGCTTTTTTTAAAAGAGAAAGAAACGGATTAACCCAAAATACAATTTGCAGTACTTCAACAAAAAGAACATCCAGAGTATGCCCTTGTTCTAAATGCGCCCTTTCGTGTGCAATTAATTCTGATGGAATTTTTCCCATTTCAAAATCTGTTTTATTGACAAAAACGGCATTCCAAAAAGAGTGAGGTAAAACCGCCTCATTGGTTAAAACTACTTTGACACCATTTACGAAGCAGATTTCTTTTCTTTTTAATTTTATAAAAAATGAAATTAGGTTTAAAACAAAACGAAGAGCCAGCACTATTGAAACAATAACATAAACACGAATTAAATAATAGAAAATAGTATACATGATGTAATTTTCATTTAAAGGAGCGCGTCCTTTTTGAATCACTATTCCTTCTAATTGAATATTGTTTATTCCCGTTTCAAATGTGGTTTTTATTGAGAACAGCTGCAGCGGAATTACAAAACTAAAAATCAAACTTCCAATAAGATAGGCACGGTTAAAACGAAACATTTTTTCGTTCTCCAACAACAATTTATATACTGCATAAAAAACAAAAAGCAGTATTCCTGATTTTAAAAGATAGGTTATCATTTTTTCTTTTTTTGAATTTCTGAATCGATTATTTTTTTAAGATCTTCCAGTTCCGAAGCTGTTAAATTGGTTTCGGTAGTAAAAAACGAAGCAAACTGCGATGCCGAATTATTAAAGAAATTACTAATGAGCCCTTTTACATGTTTTGCAAAATAGTCTGTCTTTTTTACCAGCGGATAATATTCTCTCGAATTTCCAAATTCGTTATACGCCACAAATTTCTTGTCGATCATTCGTTTTAAAAGCGTCGCCACGGTTGTCGTTGCCGGTTTTGGTTCTGGATACGCTTCGAGCAAATCTTTCATAAAAGCTTTTTCAAGCTTCCATAAATGCTCCATTAATTGTTCTTCTGCGTTAGATAATTGTATCATGGTTTTGTATTTTCAAGTTTTTCTGTTTCAGATAATTCTTTTTTGTATTGCTCCAAATTCCATTCAATATTCATTTTTGCAGCATATTCGGCCATTGTGCCAAGTCCAACTTCTGCGCGTCTTTTGTCTACATTATCCGGGTCTATCATTGGTGCAATACAAATTTTACCCGTCTTTTTATTCTTTGAACTCTGACTGCCATAAATTTGTTTTTTCCCTTCTCTCAGCGCTACTCTGTCTTCCAGATACGCCAGGTTTCCAGGATTTGCATTACCGTTTTTAACCGCTTCTCTCATCATAGGCAGATATTTTTGCTGGTATTTTAAATCAGAATGCTGAATTACAAGAAACAACGTTTGATTTCCTTGTGTTCCCACTACATTTTTTCCTAACCAGCCTTTTTCGTCCAGTATTTTCATAACCTTAATAAGATTAATACTGTCTTTTCTTTCCATAATTTTACCAATGCTGTCAATTTTCTTTTTATCAGGTTTTGAGGCTCTGTAAACACTCATAAATTCGCCGCGAATTTCCTGATCTTCGGTATAAATCTCTGCAAGTTCTTTCTCCAGCACTTTATCATAATTTGCCCCAATAACATCTAACTTCTTCTGCAGTTTATCAATTGTTTTATTCCATTCTTTTTCTGAGTGCAAAGGCTTTAAATCGTCATCAATTTTAATATGTGCAATATTCTCGTATCCGTTATCGATAGAAAGATTCAGCCATTTAAATGCTTTTTTATTTTCTTTTGCCATAGAAGCAGAACAACCGGCATTGTATAAGTCCCGAAAGTCTTTCTTTTCTATTTTAAAGGCTTTATCATAATATGAAACCGACAGTTCATAGTTTTTTGCCGCATAACAAGAATCTGCTTTACGAACCCAATCTTTATAAGTTTGAGCCTGCATTACACCAATATTCATTGTGATAAAAAAGAAAGCAATTAGTTTTTTCATAGACATATTTAATTAACGGTTATTCTCTACACTTATAGACGTTGTTCTACAAATGTAGAGTTAAATTTTTAATATGCAAGAAAAAGAGGTCTTTTTTTTTAGGAACAAAGGTTCAGAGAGACAAAGGGACAGAGGTTTTCTTTTGAATTTAAAAACATAGGAAACAAAAAAAATCCGCTCATTTCTGAACGGATTTATATAAAACTTTGCACCTCTGTGCCTTTGAACCTTTGTCCCTTTTTTACTTACTTAATTCCACAAAATATTTGTAAAACAACGGAATAGTCTCAATACCTTTTAGGTAATTAAAAATTCCGAAATGCTCATTTGGCGAGTGAATAGCATCGCTATCCAAACCAAATCCCATTAAGATTGTTTTGCTTTTTAATTCTTTTTCAAACAAAGCCACAATTGGAATACTTCCTCCAGAACGAACCGGAATTGCAGGAACTCCAAACGTTTCTGTATACGCTTTATTCGCCGCCTGATATCCAATGCTGTCAATTGGCGTTACATAACCTTGACCACCGTGGTGAGGCGTTACTTTTACTGTAACTCCAGCTGGAGCAATGCTTGTAAAATGTTTTGTGAAAAGTTCTGTAATCTCTTCCCATTCCTGATTTGGAACCAAACGCATCGAGATTTTAGCAAAAGCTTTACTCGCAATAACCGTTTTAGCACCTTCGCCAGTATAACCGCCCCAGATTCCGTTTACGTCTAAAGTTGGACGGATTGAGTTTCTTTCGTTGGTTACATATCCTTTTTCGCCGTAAACATCGGCAATGTTCAAAGCATTTTTATATTTTTCTAAGCTGAAAGGCGCTTTTGCCATTTCGGCTCTTTCTTCTGCAGATAATTCTTCTACTTTATCGTAGAAACCTGGAATTGTAATATGATTGTTTTCGTCGTGAAGCGAAGCAATCATTTTTGCCAGAATATTAATTGGGTTCGCCACAGCTCCACCGTATAAACCTGAGTGCAAATCGCGGTTTGGACCTGTAACTTCTACCTCAACATAACTCAAACCTCTTAAACCTGTCGTAATAGACGGCTGTTGGTTGGAGATCATTCCTGTATCTGAAATTAAAATTACGTCGTTTTTCAGTTTTTCCTGATTGCGCTCTACGAACCAAGCCAAACTTGCCGAACCTACTTCCTCCTCACCTTCGATCATGAATTTTACGTTACAAGGAAGTGTATTGCTTTGCACCATTAATTCAAGCGCTTTTACGTGTATGTACATCTGACCTTTGTCGTCACAAGCTCCACGCGCGAAGATTGCGCCTTCTGGATGAATATCTGTAGTTTTAATAACCGGTTCAAAAGGTGGTGAAGTCCATAATTCTAATGGATCTGGCGGTTGTACGTCGTAGTGGCCGTAAACTAAAACCGTTGGAAGATTTGGATCTATAATTTTCTCTCCGTAGATAATTGGATAACCTGGAGTGTCGCAAGTTTCGACATAATCGCACCCTGCTTTTGATAAACTTTCTTTTACAGCCTCTGCTGTGTCAATAACATCTTGAGAATATGCAGTGTCGGCAGAAACCGACGGAATCTTTAATAATTCGATCAATTCGTTGATAAACCGATCTTTATGTTGTTGAACGTAGGACTTAATATTTTCCATTTAAATTATTTTTATAGAAACCCAAAAGTACAAAAAAGAGAATTAAAAAAAATTTTGAAAAAATGCTTTGATAATTCAAAAGTATGCCTATCTTTGCACCCACAATTACCGCGGATATGGCGAAATTGGTAGACGTGCCAGACTTAGGATCTGGTGCCGCAAGGCGTGTAGGTTCGAGTCCTATTATCCGCACAAAAAGAAGCTTCTGAAGATATTTCAGAAGCTTTTTTGTTTTTACGCCTATTTTTGCACATCATTTATTCCAAATAATTTTTGCAAATTTTTCAAAGTAAGCGGTCCACCAATATGCGCTACTGTTTCGTTTTGCATTGTCACAAACTGAATACTTTTAGTTCCCATCATTTTATCATAAAGAATGCCCACTAAATCCCCCTTCCAATTCTTATAAATAAAACTCTCTCCTTTTTTATATTCAGCACTATTCATCGTCTTAGACACTTCATTGTAAATCTCTATAATTTCTGCCTTTTTAAACATAAAATGCCATCTTACATCGTTTTTAGAAGTTCCATCTGGCATATCTAAAACATAGATTTCACCAAACCTATTCATTTTTGTTGTTCCCATATTTACAGAAATCACCTCATCTGGCTTGCTTTCCTCGGAACGTTTCATTATTTGCGCATTAAGATTAAAACCAAAAATCAAAACAACTGCCAATAATAATTTTTTCATTTCTTTTTCCATTTAAATTAATAATGATCAAATTTAATTTGGCTTAAACTGACTGTTTTACGGAAAATCGTAAAATGAGAAATTTATTTATCAATTACTCATACATATTATTTCAAGAACGTAACCATAATATTGTCATTTCGAGGAACGAGAAATCTTCACAAGAAGCTCTACAAAGATTGGTTTTTCGTTACGGAGTTACTTGCGAAGATTTCTCCTTACGTCGAAATGACAAACTTTGTGAAATTTTATATTTATCAATCATCTTGACGAAAGGAGATTTCAGCATAACCAACGGGTTGTACACATGAAAAAAATTATGGAGATCAATCTGAATTTTTTTGTCGGTTTGCTGTTTTGGTTTCTCCTTTCGTCGAAATGAAAATAATCTCTTTTATTTACTCAACATCAAAATAAGGATCGAAAACCTCCGCCAGTTTATTCATCCAATAAAAATTATCATCGATATTAGGTAATTCCGATTCTAAGGTTTCGCATCCGCGCATAGAACATAACGTAAGCGCATAATTTACCTGCCGTATCATTTTCGCCATATCTTTTGGATCTAGAATTTCAGTGAAAAAATCTTTTAATCTGTTTTCTACCTCTTTAGAAAAACCACCTGTAGCCATTATCTTATTTTTTATTTGAGACAAATATAATAATTTGTATGCTAATTGGCCTACATGAACAAAATAAATCTTTTCACTTTTGAAATATGAATATTTCAGAAGAAACTTTTCTCGTTAATCTTGGTGTTCACGTTAGACAATTACGTGAAAAGAAAGGCTTATCTCAACAAGGTTTAGCTGACGACTGTAATATTAACAAATCTCAAATAGCAAGATTAGAAGTTGCTAAAGTAAATACTGGCATAAAAACCCTTGTAAAAATTGCTAATGCTTTAGATATTGAACCTAAAGAATTGCTTGATTTTACTTTGAAATAGAAATAACCTCTATTTATAAAATGATCAAACTCGTTTTTTCCAGAAATAAAAAAATCATCTCACTTTTACTCATCAGCTTTATTTCTTGCGAAAAAGTAGATTGTAAAAAATTGACAGCTATTTATCAAAAAGGGAGTTTTAATATAATAGTAAAAGAAATGCCTGTTTCTTCATCAAGACATAATTTCTATATAAAAGGCAAAACTTTAAATTCTAACACTGACACTATTTATGATGAAGAAAACAGATGGCTTTGCGAATATTACAAAGAAATTGAAATTGGAGACACAATTAGAAAAAATGAAAATGAAGCTATTCTTAGTATTTTTAAAAAAGACTCTATTTTAAAGCTTCAATTTGACTGTAAATAATTAACAATTCAGCTAAACCCTTTTCTTTTCATTCCAAACATAAAAAAACCTCCAGCTAAAGCAGGAGGCAATTCATAGAATCTTATAATCTCAATAATCTGTGGCTAAAAAAACTTTGCTCCCGAAGCCTCGGGACTGCGACTTTGCGAGAGATTCATAAGTATAAAAATTATGTACTTTAAAAATTAATCTCGCACACGAAGTCGAAAAGTTTGAAATTTAATTTTTGGGATTTAATAACTCAATTATCTTATCGACATTCACTTCACTATAATCATTAATATAAAAATCACATGGCGGAAGCTGTTCTTTTGTATGCGTGCTCAAAACGCCTACGACTTTCATTCCCGCATTTAATCCTGCTGTAATACCCGAAAAAGAATCTTCGAAAACCACACAATCAGACGGAGAAACACCAACACGTTCTGCCGATTTTAGATATACTTCAGGATTTGGTTTATGAAACGTAACGTCTTCTGACGACATCATCGAATCCATTTTTTCGCCTAGTTTCAGGAAATTGGCAATTAAATCCAAGTTTGCACGAGGCGCTGATGTTGCAACTGCCGTTTTAAAACCACGAGATTTTAATTCGCTTAAAAAGTCCATATAATGCGGAATCGTATCGACTTTGTCTTTGTAGATCTCACGAAACATTCCTTCTTTTTCGTCTTCTAATTTTATCAGTTCTTCTCCCGCAATTGGGCGTTTGAAGAAATGCGTCATGATATAACTATTGTGTTTTCCGTACATATGTTCTTCAAATTCTTCTTTCGTGTACGGAATATTATATTTATCGAAAAACTTTTCAAAAGCGATTACATGATGCGGATTTGTATGCGAAATCACACCATCCATATCAAAAATTACACATTGCTGGCTCATAATTTTGTTTGTTGTTTTTAACGGTTGCAAGATACTGATAAGTGTTGTTTACCACAACAATTAAACGCACTGTTTGTCATTTCGACGAAGGAGAAATCTCCACAAGAAGCTCGACAAAGATTGGACTTTCGTTGCGGAGTTACTTACGGAGATTTCTCCTTCGTCGAAATGACATAAAATGAGAGCAGAACTTAGAACCTGAAACATTAAACCTGAAACAAAATCTCTACCCAATCCAAATCTTGCTTTTCACCAAAGTCATAGTCTGTCTCAAATGCTGATTGCAGGCAATAAGAATTATCAAAACCAATAAACCGTAACCCACAATGGTGTAAATCTCCATATCGGCCAATAAAGTCGACTGTTTGGTAATACTTCCAAAAATCTTTTTCATAGCTAAAACATTCGCATTATCTGCGGAATATCCTTTGGCAATAAAACTCTGTGTCGCGTTTGCAATGTTTTGCTGTGCTTCGGGATTTTCGCCAGTTACAAACTGACTAAGTTTTAAAAAGTGTTTTTTGTTTAAAAATACGGTTGCATTCTGCATGACGCAAAAACCAATCGTGCTTCCCCAGAAACGTCCCGAAACGCCCACAATTCCAGAAGAAACCGCCATATTTGCAGGAACCGAAGAAGTAGTAAATAAAATCAACGGAACAAATAACAATCCAACTCCGATGCCCTGCAAAAAGTACGGAACAATAATATCTGATAAAGCCACATCGGGCACAAATAGAAACGTAAACCAAAAATGATACAAGGCAATCAGCGAAAAACCAATCAGAAAAATGATTTTGGTCGAAAGCGATTTCATCAAGAAAAAAGCCGCCAAGATCAATCCGATAATATTTCCGAGTCCGTTAATGTATTGCACACCCGCAACTCGAGACGGATCCCAATTCCAAATCGAATACATCGCCGAATGGCAAAGACTCAGCGTTGCTCTGCTGATATAAAACAAGAAAAACAATAAAAACCCAATTCTCAGATTGGCATATTTAAAAACTTCAAAATTAAAAGTCGGCCTTTTAACCAAAAGCTCTTTGAAGATAAACAAACCTCCTGTAATAAGTGCCGTAATAAGCATTAAAACCATTTGAGAAGATTCGAACCAATATTTTTTCTCGGCATACACAAAAAAGTAGGCACCGCAAAGAATCGCTGTTAAAACCAAAAAATAGCTCATCCAGTCGATTTGATACAACGGGATTTTCTTTGTTGTTCGGTGCCCACGAAAAGTAACCAAGATTAAAAAGACATTTAAAACCTGCAGTCCGCCCGAAACATACAGCATGTATTTCCAGTCGTAATGATCCAGAAACCAAACCGCAATATTCATAATAAAAGGCGTTGACAACAGTAGAGAACCATAATAAAAGGAAAAACCAATTATAATGGCATTTTTAGAATCAAACTGCTCAATAAGCAATTGTCTGATAGTAATGGCAGGAAGCGCCATTAAGATTCCTTCGGCAACTCTCAGCAATAGAAAAACCGCAAAATTATCGACATAACCCGACGTCACAATCGTAACTCCAATTAAGGAATAAACGCCCATGAGGTAATTTTTGGCAGGGAAAAAACTCGAAAATCGGCTTTCTATAAGAATTGTAGCCAGCAGAGTTCCATACGTAACGCACATCGCGTACTGCAAATCTTCGGGCTCGATGTCCAGAAAACTTGCCGCATACGTTACGTTTGACGTATAAACCCCCAATAAAATCATGGAATGCAAAAGGCAAACAAACAAAATTGTAATGATTGCCCATTTTGGAACCCATGATTTAAAAATACTTTTATCTTCCATTTTAGTGTGCTGCGATCACAGTAATATTCATTCCCGCTCTTAAAAAGTCGGCTTGTTTGTCGCTGTCTTTCAACTGAATTCTAACCGGAATTCTTTGTTCGATTTTTACGAAGTTACCCGTTGCATTATCTGGAGGAAGCAATGAAAATCTTGCCCCACTCGCAGGCGATAAAGATGCAATTGTACCAACAAAAGTTTTATCGCTTAAAGCATCGGCTTTAATTTCAACATCTTGTCCAACGGTTAAATATTGCAATTGCGTTTCTTTAAAATTGGCCGTAATCCATTTTTCTTTACTCACAATTGACAATAAAGACTGACCTTCTTTTACCAATTGTCCAGGCTGTAAAGTTCGTTTTCCAACCCAACCGTCATAAGGCGCTGTAATTATGGTGTACGAAAGAAATAAAGCAGCATTATCTGCAACAGCTTGTTTTGAAGCAATATTGGTTTGCGTTGTCGGAACATTTGCTTCGGCAACAGAAGTACTCAAAGCAGATGAATAAATTCTATTTTTCATTTCCTGAAAATGCGCCTGCGCCGATTCGTAATCAGCTTTTACTTTCTCTAATTGCTGAGAAGTTGCTGCTTCTTCGCTTACCAAAGCTTTGTATCTTTCGTATTCCAATTTGGTTTTCCAAAGATTCGATTTTGCCGCTTCTAACTGCGCTTCGTTAATCGCTGTTGCACTTGCCGTATTTATAGCATTTTTCTGCGCTACAACGCTGTTTTGCTGTGCGTTTTGAACATCAGCAAGAGCCACATTCAATTTTGATTTATATTCACGATTGTCAATTACAACCAAAGTATCTCCTTTATGCACAAACTGGTTTTCGTTAAAACGAACTTCCTGCACATAACCCGTAATACGCGACATAATTGGCGTTACATATTGTTCGACTTGCGCGTCATTGGTTTCTTCGTGATTTCTATTGAACACATAAAACCAAATTCCTAAAATAACACCGCTTATAACAAGCACACACGCAATAATTGTTATTAGTATATGAAACGTTTTATTTCTTCTAGTTTCATTTTTTATCTTAACCATAAACTCTATATCTTTAATTATTTTCCCCGAATTAAAATCCGGCGCTACAATATGAATCGTTCCTTCGGAACTGAATCTATATTTTTTAATCTTTTACTTCTTTTTTCTTGTCTCTTGCTTCTAAGGCTTTAGCCTAATCCCTCACCATCTAGCTCTGCGGAAGCATTCCAGCCGTATGAAGCAGTTCGTAATGTTTTAAAACCGCATCCAATCGCGTAGAAATTTTGTTGTATTTCGCCTGAAGCAAAGCATTATCAGCGTCAACCATTTCGGTAATTAAAACCAGTTGATTCAAGTATTTTAACTTTACAATGCGGTAATTTTCGTCGGCCAAATCCAATGCCTTGTCAACAACAACAAACTTTTCAAGAATTTCTTGGTATTGCGTATGCTCTTTATACAACTTGTCCTGAATTTCCTCTTTTACAATTTCATTCTGCATTTCCTGCCATTTAATTTTGGTGCTCGCCTGCTCCATTTTGGTTTTATTTTTATATAAAGACGAAAGATCAAAAGTGGCTTCAATACCAACTTGCCCTAAAGTATACAGATACGGATTAGGTGGAAAGAATTTATAGTTCGGATAATAAAAACCGTAATTCCCAAAGAAATGGACACTTGGCAAATAGTTTCCTTTTACCATTTTGAGTTCGGTTTTACTGATATTCAGCTCCTGACTAGCAATACGCATTTCTTCGTTTTGCAAAGCTTTATTCATATAAAAGTCATACGGATCCAAACCATTCATTTCATCCAAACTAGACGTTGTATCAATCGCAATTTCTTCGTTTTGTGGAATCTGGATCAGCGTTTTCAGATCGTGAAGTGCGATTTTAATGTTTTTGGAGTTAGTTAACGCATTCAATTCGCGATCTGAAAGCTGTAATTCGGCACGAATAACTTCGTTTTTCGTAACCGTTCCATGTTTTTGAAGCGATTGTACTTCTTTCAATCGGCTTTTTTCTTCTTTGATGTTTTCTTCGAATATTTTCTGAAGTTCCATCATTTTATAAATTGCCAAGTAGTTTGCCACCACTTCAAGCTCGATATCATTTTCAGCCTTTTCGGTTTTTATTTTAGCAATTTCATTTTCCTGATTGGCAATTTTGATGGCATTATTGATCTTATTTCCGGCGTAAATTGGCATTTTAAAAGTCGAGTTGACCTCATAGATTTCAGGAATTGCCGGTGTAACTTCTTTGTCTTTTAAAAACCCGCTTCCTTTAAATTCGGTAATATTCGTAATTCGAGAATACATGCCGTTTAGCTGTACGTCTGGCAGTCGGAGTTCTTTTCTTTCTTTAATGTTTTGCTCTGAGAGCGTGACCTCCAATTGAGATCTAAGGATTTTTTTGTTGTTTTCTTTAGCCAGCTTCAAAGCATCATGCAATGAAACAGTATGAACTTCCTGCGCTTGTAAGCCATTGAATGCTAATACAATTAAGAATAACAGCAGGATTCTGGGAAAACAATCGTCTGTAGAATTTGTTGTTTTAAGGAACATGAATAATTAAATATTTGATGCTGCAAAGTTCCTTCATTTTTCTGGTGACTGATAATTCTAAAAAGCCAAGAACATATTCATTTCAGACAAATGTTAAAATCGTATTTTTCGAAAACGTTATATTAAAACACTGAAAAACAATTTATTACAAAATATATTTTGATTGTGAAATTTTCACGCAGATTTTAATAGATTTTAGCAGATGCGCGCAGATTATACTTTTTTCCCCGAAATAATTATTTAACACATAGAAACATAGGCTTTAACTAATCAATAAAAATTAAAAATAAATGATACATCATTCACACATAGCTATGTGCATTAATGCTAAGTGAAACGCCTTTCAACACAATAAAAACTATGTTTCTATGTGTTTAAAAATATCTGTTGAATCTGCGTGAAATAGAAACTATTTACTTTCTAAAATCTCTTCTCCGTTTAAGTAATCGGAAGGTCTTTGCCCTAAAATTTTGAAGAAAGTGTTGCTGAAAGTCGGAACACTATTGTAACCAACTTCTTCGGCTACCTCTTTTACCGAAAGCTTTCTTTCTAATAAAAGTTCGATCGCTTTTAGAATTCTTCTAATAGTATAATATTGAATAAACGACATGCCAAGATCTTTTTGAAACAAGCGATACAAAGAGCGTTCACTGAAACCGAATTCATGGGCAACATCGGCAAAAAGAATCGTTTCTCCCAGGTTATTTTCAATATAACGAAGGATTTTACTAAGTCGTTTGTCTTTTGGCTGTGGTAATTCTAAAGGAAGATTATTGGTGCATATCTGCGGAAGAATCGCTTTTATCGCTTTAGCAATGGCAAAATTCGGAGTTCCTTTTTTAAGATCACCGTTCCATCGATTGGTAAAAAGCATCATTTGCAGCAATAAGTTATTAACCGGATAAATTCCTTCTGCTTTATAAAAGTCATCTTCGTCTTTTTCAACAGGAAAATACAGATTTCGCATTGTCACACTTTCCGATTTCGGCTCGATGCTATGCTCCACTCCACTCGGAATCCAGATAAAATGCCTTGCTGGCAAAAAGTACGTTTTGGTTTCTGTAGTTACAAAAACAACATCCCCTTCTGCATAAAGCAATTGTGCTTTAACATGCTTGTGTGGCGGAATAAATAATTCACCCATCAAATCGTGGTGGCAGTAAATGCTTTTTTTATCGGCATCTACTTTCTTGATGTAATATTTATCGAGTTTTTGACCGGAATGTTCCATTAATGCGATTTCTTATTATAAAGATAAGAAAGAAATTTAACCGCAAAGCACACAAAGTAAAAGCGCAATCCCGATAGCTATCGGGAGCAAAGCTTTTATACTTAAAATTTTTAGCCACAGATTAAAAGGATTAGAAGGTTTTTTTAAAATCTGTGTTAATCTGTACAATCTGTGGCTAAAATAAATTTGCGTTTTTTACGCAAATCCCAGCTCCTGATAGCTATCGGGATTGCGGTTAAATATAAAAAACAAAAAAGCCTTTCCGTTAAGAAAGGCTTTTAACAACTTAGGCGGTCTGGACGGGACTCGAACCCGCGACCCCATGCGTGACAGGCATGTATTCTAACCAACTGAACTACCAAACCCTGCGTTATTGCGAGTGCAAAAATACAACAGATTTTCGTTTCTGCAAGCGTTTTTACGAATAAAATTTGAGAAATTTTTAATCGGCTAAATTCCAATATTTTAAAAATTGACAATAAAATCAAAAAAGAAGAAGTTTCTTTCTTTTTCTTAACCGAAAGGTATATAAAGTTAAAAACGCAAAGTCCGCAAAGCTTAAAAAAACTTTGCGGACTCTGCGTTCCCAATAGCTATGGGGGTAGTACTCTTTAAGGTAAAAAACAAAAAACCAAAAGTGTCTTAAATCAAAAAAGCCATCCACAAAAGTGGAAAGCTTTTCATTGGTCTAACTACTAAACCAGCTGCGAGTTACAAAGTCGCAGCAAAACAACACAACTAATCTTAGATACCGTTTTTGGGCAAAAAAGCCTTTCTGTTAAGAAAGGCTTCTCCCAATATTGCGGTCTGGACGGGACTCGAACCCGCGACCCCATGCGTGACAGGCATGTATTCTAACCAACTGAACTACCAAACCTCTGCGTTATTGCGGTTGCAAAGATATAACAGAATTTCGTTTCTGCAAGCATTTTTGTAAAAAAAATGAAATAAATTTTCAAATATTTATCCAAAGTTTTGTTTTTCAACCAAATATGTAGTCAATATTTTTTCAAAATTATCGCCAACATTTACCGGAACGTACTTAATTTGGTTCTTTGCACAAGTTAAAGCCAGGTTTTTAAAGTACGCCGCAGCCCTTTTTTCATATTCTGATTTAACATTATCAGCAAAAATCGAAACCTCTTCTCCTGATTCTAAGTCAATAAACTTTCTTGGTGTGTTATCAAAATCAAATTTCAATTCGGTTTCATTATCTACTACGTGAAATAAAACTACTTTGTGTTTATTGTGTTTAAGATGTTGTAAAGCGCTAAAAAGCTTTTCATCATCTTCTGTCTGAAACATATCGGTAAACAAAATAATCATCGAACGGCGGTGCATTTTCTCTGCTATTTGATGCAGATATGTAATGGTATCAGTCGTTTTTTTGACTTTTGGCTGCACCAATAATTCTTCCAGCTTGTTCAATAACATTCTGTGATGACGATCGCTTCCTTTTTCTGGAGCGTAATATTCATATTTATCCGAGAAAACGCTTAAACCTACAGCATCACGCTGTTTCTTTAGAATATTCATTAAAACCGCCGAAGCCAAAACTGCAAAACCAATCTTTTTTTCGTAAAAAGGCTGATTTGATTTGAGTTCAGGATAATGCATCGAAGAAGAATTATCGACAATTAAATGACAGCGTAAATTGGTTTCTTCCTCAAAACGTTTCGTGTACAAACGATCTGTTTTGGCAAACAATTTCCAATCTATATGTTTGGTGCTTTCGCCTGCGTTATACACTTTATGCTCGGCAAATTCAGCCGAAAATCCATGAAACGGACTCTTATGCATTCCCGATATAAAACCTTCCACAACCTGATTCGCCAGCATTTCTAAGTGCTGAAAACTGGAGACTTTTTCTATTTCCGATTCAATTTTCATTCGGTTTCTTTTTTAATATTTTGTGCTTTATAAAGCAAATCTGTTGCCTGAAACAATTTGCGTTTCAAGATTGGACTAAAATTAGGGTTTTCTTTTAAAAATCGCTGTACTTCATCAAAAGCAAATTTTGATGAATATCTTCCAACCGTATTATCCAGCCAGTCTTTCGGAAAGAAAATATCTCCCGTTCGCTGAATTTCATCAACCAAATCTAATGAAAATCTAATATATTTCTGCGCACTTTCCTGACGAAGCGGATGATGGATATTGACTAAACCAACATCAACCCAAGATTCTTTCTCTCGATTTTTATCGTCTTTTAAAGATTCCATAAAGGCATTTCGAACCGATTCGTCTTTTGATAATGAAGGTAATAAAAACTCAAAACGTTTTTGTTTATCCGGATTTGTAATTGTTGTTCTGGTTTTCTCCAAAATTTCATCGGCTTTTGGATGTTTAAAAATCGCCAGATTCATCGCCATATTAGTGTAATCGTCTTCATTTAATTTTAAACCCGGAATTACAATTTCTTTATTCCATATTTGATATAATTTGGCTTTCGCCGAATCTGAATATGCAATCGAACTAAACAACCCAAATAAAGTCTTTTTAATATTTGCCGATAAATTGCCTTGTAAACGCTGATATAAAATATCTTCAAGCTGTTTCTGAACTTTATTTTGCTGCTTTATGGTGAAAAATCTCCAATAAATTGTGTTCAGACTATTAGAAGCAATTCTTAAAACCAATTCGTTTTCTTCTTCTTGAACTCCCTTTAAAAAACTATCATAAGCTTTATCTGCCGGCACATTTCCAATTAATGTGTTTTCATAAAGATTGCTGTAACTTGATGCTCGAGCAACCTCATCTTTTAAATTCGAAATATAATTTAAATTATTCCCGTCAAGCGGAAAAACACCATATCCAAAACCATTATAATTATAAACTATTGCCAATGGTTTTTCAAGTCCAATTGCTTCTTTTAAAGCCAGGCTTTTGTCGTTAATATTAACCGTTAAAACCTTTATATCATTAGCATAAACTAAACCTATCTGAAAAACCTGCGGCCAAACGTTATTGGATTTATCTTCTGCCTGCTGTTGAATTTCAAATTTCTTGATTCGTTTTTTAGAATCGTATTCAATCTTATCTGTAAAAATGGCTCGTCCTGATTTGTTTACCCAAACCTCGCTCCATTTTTTCATATCAAGCGGTGTTTCGTCATCTAGAATTTCTACGAGATTATTCCAATCCGCATTGTCGTTGGCGTATTTCTGAATGTATTTTTGAATTCCCTTTTGAAAAGCATCTTTTCCCATAGAAGCTTCAAGCTGACGCATCATAATTGGTGCTTTGTTGTAAATAATAGCGCCGTAAAGCGACCCAGCATCTTTTAAATTCGCCAAATGTTGTTTAATTGGATGCGTTCCCAAAGATCGATCTTCTGCGTAAGCGCTAGGATAATGCGCGGTAAAAAACTGCAGATTATGATTGACTTTTGGAAAAATTGGGTTCATGATTTTATCGGCCATGAAGTTGGCAAAAACTTCTTTCATCCAGACATCGTCAAACCATTTCATCGTTACCAAATCACCAAACCACATGTGTGATGTTTCATGTGCTATGAGTTTTGCGCGGTTTAGTTTTTCGCTGTCGGTTGCGCTGTTATCTAGAAATAAAGTCGATTCTCTGTACTGAATTGCACCAACATGTTCCATTCCGCCATATTGAAAAACGGGAATTGATGCAAAATCTAACTTCTGAAACGGGAATTTATAATTGGTATATTCTTCCAAAAAATCTAAAGACTGCTTATGTAAATTGAAAATCGTATCAGTGCTTACTTGTATTTTTTCAGGATTATTTTCACGATATAACATAGTCATTTCCAACTTACCTGTTTCCTTTTTCACACTTTTGAACTCTCCTGCCACAAAAGAAAATAAATAGGTACTCATTTTATCTGATTGACCAAATCCCCAAACCATAAAATCAACACCATCAATTACCATTTCATGCACTCCTGTAATTGGAGCCGCAGCTAAAACCTTCCAGTCTTTCGGCACTTGTAAAGCCATAGTATAAACCGCCTTAATATCCGGCTGATCTAAACATGGAAATAAGGTGCTTGCCCGGTCCGGAACTAATAAAGTATAAAGAAAATCATTATTTCTATTCAAGGATAAATTCCCTGCAATAAAAGAAATCTCAACATTGTTTTTTCCTAAAATTAATGCTTCCGGAGAAATAATAATATGCCCTTTTTCATGAACAATTACTACCGCTTTTGAGTTTACTTTAATAGATTTTATATTTGAGGTTTTCTCCTTAAAATCTAAATATAACGGCTGACTTAAATCTGATATCGTTAAATTGAGATTTAGTCTGGTATTAATATCTTCCGCTTTTTTATAGGGAATCTCGAAATACATATCATATCGAACATCAGAAACCTGTTTTTTACGAAAATGTGCTAATTGTTCTGAAACGCCTTCCTCTAAAATCACACTTTCTTTTTCTTTAGACTGCGAAAAACAACTCGGAATCAACATAACAAAACAAAGAAAGGTGTATAGAATTTTCATTTTTAAGGGATATAAGATGGGTTAAAAATAGCAAAAATCAAGCGTTTAAAAAAAGTCATACACAATAAAAAAAGGCTTGACGACTGCCAAACCTTTTTCCAAACTTACTAATTCAAAGCTATCCAAAAATAAAATTATTCAGTTTGTTGAAAATCAAAACTTAAATCTCCTGCATTGTAATTAGCTGAAACATTGGTTGGGAAAGTTTGTGAAGTTCCGCTTATCCATCTGTATTCGTTAAATGTAATGTGTCCAGCAACAATTGGATAAGTAACATTACTAAGATCTGCTTTATTCTTTTTGTACCAGTCATTAGAATTCATGCTTATCAAATATTTTTTGTCTTTTTCAAGAGCTAAAACGCTTATTTCTTTTTTCACCTCAACATCTGCAGATGCAGCATTTATAGTCTCAGAACGAAGCACTGCTTTTGTTGTATAGTCCCAGATCGTTACACGCACTGCCGAATTCACTGCAGGCAATTTTAAAGTGACTGCCTTTATATTCCCTTTTACAGTTGGTGTAAAAACCAGCCCAAATTCATAATCTCCAGAATTCACAAAATTGGTTACGGTTGTAAATCCTGTTTGAGTATAATAAACCGCTAGTGGATTTTCTGTCTCAAATTTTGGTGTATTTTCTTTATCGTCGTCACTGCTGCACGAAACAGTAAAAATCGCCGCAGATAATATGGTAAAAAGTATTTTTAAAGTTTTCATAATAATTTATTTTTTGATTATTTCTTATTAGTTGGATAAATGGGTTATTATTTGCTTTTTAGAAATTATGGCTGAATGTTTAAACGTGCGCAAACTTCTTCGTAGCTCATTTTAGAATAATCTAATTTTGCCGCTTTTGATGTTGCGGCAACTCCGCCGGGAATTAAAATATAGCGCCAGCTAAGTGTTGTTGGAAGATTTACCGTAGTGCCGTCTGCGGCATGTTTAAATCTAAAAAGTTTAATTTTTTGTACGCTTGCAATGGCAGTAATTGTGTTAATATATCCTCCTGCTGTTGATGTATAAGGCAGTGTGTAAACACCTCCTCCAAAAGACATATAGACCAATACCGTTCCTTTAGATACGATGTCTGCTGATAGTTCCGGAGCATTAATAGTTGTAGACAATCCTGAAGTTCCATCAATTGTTTCTGCCGCTGCCGCAGGAGCTGTTATCCATGCACTGTAAATAACATTTGCTGATCCCGTTGCTCCAGTTGGACCTGCTGGACCTGCTGGTCCAACGGCACCATCTACTCCATTAACTCCGTCTGTTCCGTCATCGCTGCTGCATGAAATTGTAGAAATTGCAACAAATAAAATTGTAAGAATGGTTTTTGAAAATTTCATAATAATTTTGGTTTTTAAATTGTCAAATGATTCATATTTAATTCAATAACATTATTTTTGTAAAAATCAAAAGGCTGTCAGGGATAGTTATATTCAGCTCGTGAATTAATTACAAGACAAATTTGCGTCAATAAAACCGCGGTAAAAACAGCCAATAGACAAACAACACTTTAAATAGACAGACGACATAATTTAAGTTTGGATGATGAAAAAATACACTTGTATTATTATTGATGACGACGAAATCGACAGGCTGACTGTATTGTCTTTTGCTAAAAAATTCCCGATTCTGGATATTTTAGGTGTTTTTGATTCTGCCGAAGAAGCACTTCCTTTTATAGAAAAACAAAAAGTTGATATTTTGTTTCTGGATATTGATATGCCAGAATTAAACGGTATTGAATTCAGAAAACAAGCAATGGAAATTCCGGTTTGTATTTTTATTACCGCGCATCCTGAACATGCGGTTGAAAGTTTTCAGATAGAAACGCTTGATTTTATTGTAAAACCATTAAAACTGGACCGTTTTGCCCAAACTGTAAACCGAATTGAAGAGTTTATGGAAGTTCGGCTGAAAGCTTCTCTTTTTGAAGCCAGCATTGGCGGTGATACTATTTATATAAAAGAAGGCCACGATCAGACCAAAGTTAAGCTTCACGAGATCTTATACCTCGAAGCTTTAAAGGATTATACTTTGATTATTACCGATAAAAAAAGACATTGTGTTTTATCAAGCATTGGCAATCTTTTAAAAGAAGATCATTTTCAATCTTTTATACGAATTCATAGAAGTTATGCCGTTCAAAAGCAGTTTATTCAAAAAATGAATTCGACAGAAATCATTTTAAACAATAATATTACAATTCCGGTTGGCAGAAGCTATAAAGAAAACCTAAACCTGATTTAGATGAAAAAAGCCGGATTTGTGTTTTTGTTTTTTATCAGTATTTCTGTTTTTGCACAGCAGGAACCAAATTTAGCAAGACTTAAAACCAGAAACGAAAAACTAAAAGCCTGGCTCAAATACACTGAAGAATTTTTAGATTTAGAAGATTATCCAAAACTCATCGCTGCCTCTCAAAAAGGAATAATATTATCTAAAAATCATCCCGTTTACACAAGCAGGTTTTATCTTTATATAGGAACTGCTTATGAATTCAGCAATAATCAATATCAAAAAGCATTGATTAATTATGAAGAATCTTTAAAATATGCCCGTAAGGCACATCATCTTCAAAATGAAACTTCGGCTTTAATGAGGCTTAATTATATTTATTATTCGCTGAATGATACTTTAAAAAGAAAAGACTTAATTGTTTATATAAAACAAGTTCTTGATACTACAAAAAATATTTATACTCAGGCTGTTCTTAACGGAAGTTTAGGTGAATATTACCTTGATTATGCTCAATATGAAAATTTTATCAATTATCAATTAAAAGCGATCAATTATAAAAAACAACTTGAAAGAAGCGTCGCAAATACCGAAAATATTGGTGTTTCTTATTGTCAGATTGCGAGTGCTTACATCAAAATGAAACAATTTGATAAAGCAATTGAATACTTAAATGAAGCAAGACCTTATATAAAAACATCTCCTTATGTAAGCGCATTTTCATGTAACTATTATATGCAGTGTTTTGCAGCGCAGAAAAAACCAGACAGCATAAAAAAGTATTACGCCTTAGTCTATTCCTACCCCACTGCCAAAGATTCTTTGTTTCTTAATTTGAGTTTTGCCAATCAAAGTATGTCTAAATTTTATGCAGGTCAAGGTCAGATAAAAACAGCTTATGATTATGCTAAAAAAGCGGTTTCATTTGGAGAAAAATCAACAGATGAAGAGATTTTAATGGAAGCCAACGCTATAATGGGAAAGGTTTTATATGAAAAAGGAGAGTATAAAAATGCTATTGAAACACTTAAAAAAGCATCTGTAAACGCACTCAATTACGATAAAGAATCATTTGTAAACATTAACAAACAGCTATCTGAAAGTTATGCTGCTCTTGGTCTTTGGAAAGAGGCATTTCGATATAACGAAATTTACAGCAAATACAACGACGAAATAATGAACGAATCGGCGAAACAAAATATTGCGAATGCCGAAGCCCGTTATCAAAATAAAACGAAACAACAGAAAATCAAGAATCTTGCGAGCGAAAACACAATCAAAAACATTCAGATTGCAGAGGCTAAAAAGCAGCGTATTTATTTAATTTCAGGACTTGCACTGGTTGGCATTATTGGATTATTGCTGTTCAGGCAAAATCAAAACAGAAAAAAAACCAATCAGAAATTACAGGTTTTAAATCAGGAACTGGACGAAGCCAATAAAATCAAAGCAAGGTTTTTCAGTATTTTAAATCATGATTTAAGAAGTCCTATTTCAAATCTGATTCACTTTTTACATCTCCAAAAAGAAAATCCTGAATTGTTAGATGAAGAAACCGCGGCGAGAATGCAGACTAAAATTATTTCGGGAGCAGAGAATTTATTATCCTCCATGGAAGACATTCTGCTTTGGAGCAAGGGACAGATGGAAAACTTCAAACCTCGTTTTAAAGAAATTCCTGTAGAATCTATATTTTCAGATACACAGAAACATTTTTCGAGTAATGAGAACATCTCAATTTCATTTGAGAACCCCGAAAATCTCATTTTACATACAGATGAAAATTATCTAAAAACCATCATCAGAAACTTAACGGGAAATGCCATAAAAGCACTCGAAAAAAGTGAAAACCCAAAAATAATCTGGAAAGCCCAGCAGGCAGACAACCAAACATTGCTTTCTATAACCGATAACGGTACGGGCGGAAATCAGGAAAAATTCAAGGCTCTTTACGACGATTCAGAGGTTATCGGAATTAAAACCGGATTAGGATTACATCTTATACGTGATCTCGCAACAGCAATCAATTGTAAAATCGAAGTCTCTTCAAAACCAGATTTAGGAACAACTTTTACTATTGTTTTTAAACACATAGAAACATAGTTTTTCATTGTGCATAAAAGGCGTTTCACTTGTTTTTTAAAACACATAGCTATGTTTGTTTAAATAAAATGAAATGCCTTTTATTGTATTGAGTTTACAAAAAGCTATGTCTATGTGTTTAAAATATATCCTCCAATAAAAAAGGCCTGAATATATCAGGCCTTTTTTATATAAATCATAATCTTACGATTACAACAAAGCGTCTAAGCTGTCAGCGTAGGTTTGTTTTGGAGCAACTCCAACTTGTTTTCCTACTACTTCACCGTTATGAAAAACCAAAACGGTTGGTATGTTACGCACACCATATTTAGCAGCAAATTCCTGGTTAGCATCTACATCAACTTTACCAACCACAACTTTTCCTGCATATTCATCGCTTAATTGGTCAATGATTGGACCAACCATTCTACAAGGACCGCACCATGCTGCCCAAAAATCCACCATTACTGGTTTATCTGATTTTAAAACTACTTCGTCAAAAGTAGCATCTGTTATTGCTAATGCCATAATTATTTTTCTTTAAAGTTATCTTCAGCTCTTATCTCGGGGAGACTTTTTAAAAACTTTCAGAACTGAGGTACAAAGTTAAAAATTAAAAACAAATCATACACCATTCACAAATTAGTTTTGGTTATAAATGCATCGTCAATAGTTATAACATTTCCATGTGCTTTATTTACAAGCCATAACCTACAGGTAAACATATTCGTTTTTTATTCTTATCTTTAATGATCCCGAAAATCCACAACAATGAAGGAAACTTTACTCAAAATAAAAAACTATTTCCAATCGGTTCATTTTAAAAAATACGCCAAACGTTTTGGTATTTTTATTTTGGTCCTTATTGGACTGCTTTTATTGGCTTGCGGAGGATTATCGATTTACTTCAATCAAAACAAAACCGAAATTATCGCCAAGATCAATACCAAAATCAACGAAAACATAAACGGAAAGTTTCATATTGGCGATTTTCAGTACAAGTTTTTAACTGGTTTCCCAAATTTCACATTGGCTTTAAAAGATGTCGAACTCAAAGACAACAAATGGAATACACATCATCATACTTTACTGAAAGCACAGGAAATCGAAGCGCGTTTAAATGTTTGGAGTTTATTACAAAAAGAAGTCAACATTCATAAAATTCTGATTAATGACGCCGATATTTATATTTACAAAACCAAAGACGGCTACACAAACTCGGATATTTTTAAACCAAAAAAGAAAAAAACACCCGAAAGCAAATCAAAACCCGAAACTACAATTGACGAAATCGACCTAAGCGATGTTCACGTTATTATAGATAATCAATTGGGAAATAAATTATTTGATTTTGATGTTCACAGTTTAAAATCAAAAGTAGATTACGACGGAGACAACTGGAATACTGATTTGTTTATCGACACCCAAATTAAAAGTCTGGCTTTTAATACCGTTCACGGAAGTTTTGCCAAAGAAAAAGAACTCAAAGGAACGCTATCGGTTACGTACCATGCCGACAAACGAAAAATCGATGTTTCGACCAAAAACCTAAAAATTGGTTCTGATTCTTTTGATATCGCGGCGTATTTCAATATTGGCAAAATCAATTCCCTTTTCGGAATCAATATTAATACGCGTATTTTATGGAGTAACGCTTCTAATTTATTGTCCGGAAATATCAGCTCAAAACTGAATCGGTTTGATTTAAAGAAACCAATCGATGTAAACTGCGATCTAAAAGGCGATTTAAACGTTCATGACGATCCTAAAATTGTGGTTCAGGCCGTAGCCAAAAACAACGAACTTACGATTCCCGACGGGCAAATTGACAAATGTAATTTCAGAGGAATTTTTACCAATAATTTCAAACCAAAAGACGGATTTAATGATCCAAATTCGGCTGTAATTTTAACCCGATTTTCAGGAGAATACGAAAACATTCCGCTTAGCATTCCGCAAGTTGTAATCAGCAATCTCGAAAAACCAATTGCAACCGGAAACGTAAGTTCTGATTTTGATATCGAAAGACTCAACCAGGTAAGCAACGAAAAGTGGATTCATTTTGAAAATGGCCACGCCAAGGCCAATTTGAAATTTCAGTTTGACATTGTCGATTTATACATTACTAAACCAAGATTTATAGGAAATATTGATATTGATGACGCTTCGTTTCATTATATCCCAAAAAATATTCAGGCTGTAAAAACCAATATTCACCTCAATTTTACCGAAAAAGCCTTAATCATCAGACAAATTGCCTACAAACATAAAAAGAACACCATTTTTATAGACGGAAAAATCGATAATTTCCTAAACCTCTATTACGACGCACCCGAAAAAATGGTCGTAAACTGGAATATTTATTGCCCGAATATCGATCTTAAACAATTTATGGGGGTTTTGGCTTCTTCACAAAAAAAGAAAGCTGCTATAAAAAACAATAAAAGAACTACGATTTCCAATCATTTGCGAAACGTAATCGAAAATTGTGTTGTGGTAATCGACATTAAAGCAGATAAAATCAATTATAATAAACTTACCGCAACCAATACCAAAGCAACAATCTCAATGCTGAATTCTAAATTGGTTATAAAAAACGGTTCACTCCAAACTTCTGGCGGAAATATTACTTTTAACAGCGAAGTTTTGCCAAGTGGAAAAAACTACGCTTTTAGCTCAAACGCGCAGGTAAACCGAGTTGATATTGCTAGTTTTTTAAGATCGTTCAACAACTTCGGAATCACTTCTTTTAATCCGAATAACATAAAAGGAAAATTAACCAGCACTGCAAACGTAAGTGGTTTCATAAATAGTCAAGGCGAATTAATTACCAACTCCATGCACGGAAAGCTCGATTTTAAAGTTAATCAAGGTGCATTGCTCAACTTTGAACCTATTGTAAAAGTGGGCAAATTTGCTTTTCCGTTTCGTGATGTCAATAATATTACTTTCAGTGATTTGTCTGGTCATTTAAATATGCGCGGTGAACAAATAGACGTAAATAATTTAACCATAAGTTCCAGCGTTCTAAATATTGATGTTGACGGAATTTACTCTTTTGGCCGAGGAACCAATCTCGCCCTGACAATCCCATTAAGAAATTCTAAAAACGACGCCAAACTAGCCAGCAAAGCCGAACGCGACGCCGTGCGCGAACGTGGTATTGTGCTTCATTTATTGGCCGTTGATGATGAAGGGAAAATGAAAATTAAGTGGGGAAAGAAAGATAAGTAAACAACATTATCACCACAGTATGTCATTCCGAGGAACGAAGGAATCATATTAGACAGTTGACAAAGATTGGCGACTATATTTCTTTATAGTTATATTTGAAGAAGAAAAAACCACACAAATGGCAACTATAAGACTTTGGACAAGAGACGAATTAATTCTTGCTTTTAATTTATATCTGAAAATCACTTTTGGAAAAACACATTCACGTAATCCAAAAATAATTGAATTAGCTAGTCTTATCGATAGAACTCCTTCATCTATAGTAATGAGATTAGGAAATTTTGCCAGCATTGATCCATTTCATATTAATAGAGGTATTAGTGGTTTAAAAAATGGCATGAATCAAGTTCAACCTATTTGGGATGAATTTTTCCATAACCAAGAAGAATTAATATTCTTGAGTGAACAAATTCTCGCTCAAAAACAAAATATTTCAATTGAAGATAAATATGAAGATATTCTTTTTGATGTAAAAAACTTAAAAGGCGAAGATGTTTTTCGGACAGTAAAAACGAGAGTAAATCAATCCGTTTTTCGACAAATGATTTTATCCAATTACAATAATAAATGTGCAATAACAGGCATTGATATTCCAGAACTGTTATTCGCGAGTCATATAATCCCTTGGTCTGCAAATGAAGAGTTTCGTTTAAATCCTGAAAATGGAATTTGTTTTTCTGCACTTTATGACAAAGCATTTGATAAAGGATTAATTGGCATCAATGTAAATCATGAAATAATACTTTCTGATACAATTAAAAAGAAAAAAAATACTGAATTTTATTTAAAATATTTTAATCCTATTGAAAATCAAAAAATCATTACAGCTCAAAAATATTGCCCAAGAAAAGAATTTCTAGAATATCATTTAGATACAATTTTTAATAAAGAAATAGACTTAGAGATAAAGCCCGCATAGATTAGCCTTCCTACGCTTTCAGAACGTTGTGGTTGTTTCCAATAACACTAGCATACTACACGGGCAAAATTTATTACATAATCCTCAATTACTCAACCTCAAAATAAGGATTTAAAATCTCGGCTAGTTCGTTCAACCAAAAATAACCTTGTTCAACTGACTTTGGATCAATTTGCAAGGTTTCGCATTCTCGCATTAGAGACATGGCGAGAAGATAATTTATTCTGCGAATTGTTTTTGCGAAACTTTTAGGATCTGTCGCCTGATTGAAAAATTCGGCTAAACGCATTTCGGTTTCTTTCGAAAGGGTGTTTACACTCATAATCTGAAATTTTAAGGAATATAAACCCGCATGGGTTAGCTGTCCTACGCATTTCAGAGCGTTGCAGTTGTTTTCAATACCGCCAGCGTACCACACGGGCAAGAAGTTTTGTTGTGTTCATAATCTGAAATTTTAGGACTGCAAAGATATTAAAAATCCTAAGAGGATTATCTGAATTTCTTACAATTTACTTTATCTGCTGACACAGAGTTTACAGTGCGTTTTATCTTTCGCAGAAATTAAAATTTAACCCTAAAAATATCATAATGTTTTATTAACTCGCTTGGCTTTTGCTTTTAAAATAGATAGATTTGAGAAACAATCATTAAATACAAACCGTTATGAAAATTCAAATCAACACCGACAAAAACATCGAAGGACACCAAAGATTAGAAAAATATTTCTCCGAAGAATTAGAAAAAGGCTTAGCGCGTTTTGAAGATAAAATCACCCGAATCGAAGTGCATTTTGGAGATGAAAATGGCGAGAAATTCAGCCTGAATGATAAAAAATGTGTTCTTGAAGTCCGCACTGCAAAACTACAGCCAATCACTGTAACAGAACACGCAGAAACTCTTGAAAAAGCTTTTAACGGTGCTTTGAGTAAAATTAAAAAATCTCTTACTACGACTTTCGAGAAATTGAAAGCGCATTAAGTTTCAAAATAGATAAAAAAAAAGACGTTTCAAATGAAACGTCTTTTTTTTTATCTATTTTGAGGTGACAAAGATGCAAAGTGACAAAAGTTCAAAGTTTTTTTTGAGATTGTTTTACTTTGTTACTTTCGTCTTTGTCACTTTGGATCTTTGCACCTCTGCACCTTTGATTTTTTCTGCCTGTATCTCTTCTTTATGATTTCGGTAACGGTGCTCCTACGGCAACATCACATCGATGTCCTGGTTGTCCGTGTGGCGGGTTCATTCCTTCTGCTACCGTTTGACCAGCTTCTGTACTCAATAAAGCCGGAACAGGGTTTGATGCCGGCGGAGGCGAAACAGTAAAATTTTGTGTAGATGTTCCGCTTTGTGCTGTCGACGTTGTGGTAGTTTTAGCAGCCGGAGAATTTAAAGGCGCTCCAACCGGAATATCACATCTATGGCCCGGCTGTCCGTGCGGCGGATTCATTCCTTTTGCTGTTTTTACAGGCGTTGTTGTTGTAGTAACCACATTTTTTTGATTCGGATTTACCTGAACCGTTTGTCCCGTTTGCGCCTGAGTCGCCTGAACCTGCTGTGTTGGTGCCGAATTTAAAGGCGCTCCAACGGCTATATCACAACGGTGTCCCGGTTGTCCGTGAGCCGGATTTAATCCTTTTGTATCACTTAAAACTGTATTTGGATTTGATGGTGAAGCTTGAGTCTGCTGTACTACCGAAGGTGTTTTGGTTGTATCTTTTGCAAGTCCAAGTCTAACCAATTCAGATGTCGAGGTGTTCTCTTGAGGTTCTAATTCTTTCTTGCAGGAAACAAAAAGTAATGATGTTATAGCAAGTGAGCTTATAAAGATTTTTGGATTCATAATTTGGGATATTTTTAAAGCACTCAAATATACTTGTTTTTTAGGATTACGCCATATAAGAAATGTAAGAATAATTTAAGTTTAACTTTGAATATGTTTTTGACTAGTCTGCAAATTGTGGACCACTGATTTTACAGATTAGACGGATAATTAAATAATTTTATCTGCTGTTAACCAGTTTAAATCCGTAAAATCCGTTTGCCATTCTCACATCAGTTTAAAAAATTCTTACCTTTAAACTCAAATAAAATCTCTCATGAAAAAAACACTTTTACTATTATTATTGACGGTTTCTTTTGCAAATGCTCAAACTGACAAAGACAAAATCAATCAAACTCTTGATGCGTGGCACAAAGCGGCAGGTGAGGTAAAATTTGATGCCTATTTTAATGTTTTGGCAGATGATGCAGTTTACATTGGAACTGATGCAACCGAAAACTGGACTAAAAAAGAGTTTGCTGTTTGGGCAAAACCATTTTTTGATAAAGGAACAACCTGGAATTTTAAAGCTTTAGAACGTCACATCTTTTTTGACAAATCAGGAAAACTGGCTTGGTTTGATGAATTATTAGATACACAAATGAAAATCTGCCGCGGTTCTGGTGTTTTGGTAAAAGTGGGGAAAGAATGGAAAATTCAGCACTATGTTTTATCTATGACGATCCCGAATGATGAGGTTGATGCTGTAACCAAAATTAAAGCCCCTATTGAAGACGCTTTGATTGCGAAGCTTCAAAAAAAATAAACATTTTTTGGTTTTATTCTTATAAACATAACTTTTCTAGTACGTTACAAATTCAGATATCAAATAAATTATAATACAATTGACAATATTGGTCGTTTTTTGAGTCCTTAAAATGAAATTCCGTCAAAAAAACGAGTTGTATTTTATAAAATTGACTAAAATAAAAGCCTAGCCACTATTTTTACAGCCCTTAAAATCAAAATATTTAATTTTTTATAACTTTGACCCCAAAAAAAATAGGGTTCATTAAAGTATTTTAAAAATGAAAATAGAAAAACGCTGGATCATTTCCTTTATTATGATAAGTGTCGTTTGCACGATAGGTGCATTTTGGCCAACGGTGACTGAAAATAATTATGTTTTATCTGAATTTGGAACTACAGACCACATTGTACCTGCCGATGTTGCCTGGATGCTTACGTCGAGCTGTCTGGTTTTAATCATGACGCCGGGATTATCTTTCTTTTACGGCGGAATGGTAGGCAGAAAGAATGTTATTTCTACCATGCTTCAAAGTTTTATCTGTCTGGGCGTTGTAACACTTTTATGGGTTGTTGTCGCTTTTAGTCTTGCTTTTGGAGAACCGGTTGGTTTTGGTTCTGGAGATCATTTTTACAGCTTTTTTGGAAATCCTGCTACTTTTGCCTTTATGGATTATGTTGGCGTTCTGCCTCATAAACAATTGGCAAGTACGATTCCGTTTATGCTTTTTGCTTTGTTCCAGATGAAATTTGCCATTATATGTCCGGCAATTATCACGGGTTCGTTTGCAGAACGTGTTCGTTTTATCTCTTATTTAGTTTTCATCAGCTTATTTACTATTTTTATATATGCTCCTTTATGTCACGCCGTTTGGTATCCAACGGGTGTTTTAGGAAGTTATTTTGGCGTAAAAGATTTTGCCGGAGGAACTGTAGTACACATGAGTTCTGGTTTTGCTGCTTTGGCAGGAGTTATTGTTTTAGGTAAAAGAAAAAACAGCCAGCACATTCCAACCAATATTCCGTTTGTATTATTAGGAACAGGAATGTTATGGTTTGGATGGTTTGGTTTCAACGCCGGATCTGCTCTTGCTGCTAACGGAACCGCTGCAATGGCTTTTGCTACTACCACTACTTCATCTGCCGCTGCGATGTTAACCTGGATTTTCTTTGACAGAATGAACGGTAGAAAGGTTTCGGCTCTTGGCGCTTGTATTGGAGCTGTTGTGGGTCTGGTTGCTATTACTCCGGCTGCAGGATTTGTTTCTGTTCCAGAAAGTATGTTCTTCGGATTTGTAACGGCTTTGGTTTCAAACACAGCTGTAAATTGTAAATACTCTAAAAGATTTGATGATACGCTTGATGTTTTTGCGTGTCACGGTGTCGGCGGAATCATGGGAATGATTTTAACAGCGATTTTTGCTCATGGTGAAAATGCAAGTTTACTGCACGGAGGCTGGAACGTTTTTGGTCATCACATGATGGCACTTGTTTTGGTTTCTGTATTTACTTTCTTCGGCGCTTATTTCTTATTTAAAGTAACCAATTTCATTATTCCTTTGAGAGTTTCAGAAGAATCTGAACACATTGGATTGGATTTATCACAGCATGACGAAACCCTTGATCCAAAATTAAAACCAATTACTGAACCGCATTACGGTTAAAAAGAATAGGCCGCAGATTTCACGGATTAAAAAATCCTTGAAATCTGTGAAATCTGCGGTTAAAATTTCATTTTACTCTTAACATACCTTTTTTCTACCAATATTTAGCTCCTAACGGAGCATATCTCGTAGAGATTATATATCGGTAAAATCAATATCATCATCTTGAAGTTGTCTTGTAGGGACTAAACATGATTACTAGTTAAAAAATCTTTTTAATCTGTAAAATCTCTGCGGAAAACATTTTAAAACCTAATTCCGCTATTTTCATTCGTTTATATTCCTTAATTTTGCTCAAAATTTTTATAAAAAGTGGGAAGTAAAAATAAACTTAAAAGATTCAGAGAAAACGAAACATTTCAAAACGTTTTTCAACCAACAAGAGAAGAAGTTGTAGGAGATTTAATGCCTTTGAAGGGAAAATGGAATTCTGATTTCTTTAAAAATGATAATCCTCTGGTTTTAGAATTAGGATGCGGAAAAGGTGAATACTCAGTTGGATTAGCAGAAAAATATCCTAACAAAAATTTTATCGGAATCGACATTAAAGGTGCGCGTTTCTGGCGTGGTGCCAAAACTGCTGTCGAAAACGGTCTTCATAATGTTGCTTTTGTTCGAACTCAAATCGAATTAATTAATCATATTTTTGCCGAAGGTGAAGTAGACGAAATCTGGATTACTTTTCCGGACCCGCAAATTAAATACAAGAGAACAAAACACAGAATGACGAATTCTGAGTTCTTGAAATTGTACAAAAAAATCCTTAAAAAAGACGGTGTCGTAAACTTAAAAACCGACAGCGAATTTATGCATGGCTATACGCTTGGACTTCTTCATGGTGAAGGACACGAAGTTTTATATGCCAATCATAATGTTTACAAAAACGAAGGAAGTCCAGAAGTTGTAACTTCAATCCAGACTTTTTACGAAAAACAATATTTAGAAATTAACAAGGCAATTACGTATATTCGTTTCAAAATTAAAGACTAATTTAATTTTCGAAACATTTCTAACCGCTTAAACAACTGAATGGTATATCTTACTCCATTACTTTCGGGCTTTATTGCTGCTGCAATTGGGATTATTCCGCCAGGTTTAATCAACATGACGGCAGCCAAAATAAACCTGAAAGAAGGAAAAAAGAATGCGTTTTGGTTTGTTATTGGTGCCGTTTTGGTAATATTTTTTCAGGTTTATGTTGCGGTTTTATTTGCAAGAGTAATCGACAACAGACCAGATGTTGTAACCTTATTGCGTGAAGTTGGTTTTGTTATTTTTGCGATCTTAACGATTTACTTTTTGTTTATTGCCAAAGACCCCAAAACCAAGAAAAAATCAAAGATTAAAAAAAGCAGTAAAAAAAGTCGTTTCTTTTTAGGAATGCTGCTTTCTGCATTGAACTTTTTTCCCATTCCGTATTATGTTGTTGTGAGTGTAACTTTGGCCTCATACCATCTTTTTGTATTTGAAAATATAATTATTTTCACCTTTGTTTTAGGGTCTATTCTGGGTTCTTTCGCCGTTTTATACAGTTATATCGCTTTCTTTGGAAAAATTGAAAAGAAAACCGATTATTTAATGCGGAACATGAACACAATTATAGGAAGCATTACAGGCCTTGTTGCGATTGCAACACTTTTTAATATTTTGAATTATTATTTCGGATAAAAATAGGGCCGCAGATTACACGGATTAAATTGATTATTTTACTTTGTGGTAAATATTTTTTCCCACAGATTTTGCAATCTAAAGGGATGTTTTTTTTTAATATTAATCTGTGACGAAAAAACTAATTTATGGCTGAGGAAAATTTTTTCGAAAGAGTTTATGCAGTTGCCAGACAAATTCCGTACGGAAAGGTAACTTCTTATGGTGCAATTGCAAAAGCATTAGGAACAGCACGTTCGGCACGAATGGTGGGCTGGGCAATGAACGCATGTCATAACATGGACGATGTTCCGGCACACAGAGTAGTAAACCAAAAAGGACTTTTGACAGGAAAACATCATTTTGAAGGAACGAATTTAATGCAGCAGCTTTTAGAAAGTGAAGGCATTAAAGTGGTAAACAATCAAATTGTAGATTTTGAAAAGCACTTTTGGAAACCGGAAATTCAGGGTTAGACTTATATCACTTATATGGTTCAAAAAACTAGATCAAACAGATCACAAAACTCGTTTTATCTTCATCGGTTTGGTAGCTTAAATAACCGCCGTGCGCTTCGATGATGTTTTTAGAAAGCGTTAAACCAATTCCCGCACCGTCTTTTCTGGTGGTGAAAAAAGGCAGAAATACTTTGTCCTGAATTTCTGGATCGATTCCTTTTCCGTTATCAGAAATCGTGATAAAAAAACGATTGTTCTCGGTATAACTCGACACATACATTTTCTTTTCATTCTTTTCTTTTAAAGCATAAATGCTGTTGGTAATCAAATTAATAATTACTTGTTCCATCTGGTTTTTATCTATTAAAATCGAACGCGAACTATGAATATCACTTATTAATTCAATGTTTTCTGCTTTCAAAATAGGACTCATGATTCTAAGACAGTCATCAAATAAAGTATTAATTGGCGTCATTTGTTTTGATGGAGTTGGCAGCATGGCCAGTTTTCGGTAATTTTCAACAAAAACCTGCAAATGATCGCTTCGGTTTATAATCGTGGAAATACTGCTTTTAATGTCATCAAAATCATCTTCTTCTAAATTTTCCTGATCGACAATATGAAGCAGATTCTGCGAAAGCGCTCGAATTGGCGTTAAGGAATTCATTAATTCATGCGAAATAATCTTCATTAAATTAATCCAGGCTTCTTTCTCTTTTTTCTCAATAACACGCTGAATGCTGTCTAATAAAATAATATAATATTCTTTGTTATAGGTTTGTGTTCTGGAAGTCTGGAGCATAAAAGTCTGCAGATCCTGATCTTCAATTTTAATCGAAATTGCCGATTTTAATTCGCCGAACTCCGTTTTTTCAATTTCATTGCAAAGCGAAGGCAGGTAGTTTTTAAGATATTTCCAATGGCTTACTTTTGGCACTTTAAATAAGTCCGAAAAGCAGTCATTCATCAGGAAAACATTCCAGTCATCATTTTCTTTTTCCAGAATTAAAGCTGCAGAATCAATATTGTTTAAAAGGGAACGATAAATTAGTTCCTTCGATTTTTGTTCTTGCTGCTGTACTTTGAGCGTTTCATATAAAAGATATAAACTTTTAAAATTATCTCTTTTATTCTCCTCAGGAAAGTTGGTTGAAAAATCATTCTGTAAAATCGAAAACAAAGTTCTGTCGTAAAACTGCAATTGGTTTTTTACAAAAAAATACATTTCGGCGAGCATTAAAAATGCAAAAAAACCAACCAAAAGTGCATTGAAATAAAACATTTTATAGATAAGGAAAAAGCAGATAAAGAAGAGTATCATAACGAACAGAACTCTCACAAAAAATGCATTATAAAATTTCCAGTTTTTCATTCCTTTATTTTTTAGCCACAGATTAAAATGATTTTAGCTCTTGTCTTTATTTTTTTGTTTCACACAGATTTTGCAGATTTAAGTCGATAAAAAAACCTTGATTCTTGCCTCTTGCTTTTTCTTTTTAATTCTTCAAATCGTACTTCTCAATTCTTCTATACAACGCAGCTCTTGACAATCCTAGTTCTTCGGCGGTTTTAGAGATATTTCCGTGATGTTTAAAAAGTGCTTTTTCGATTGCTGTTTTCTCCATTTCAGATAACGGATTATCGTCATTTTCCTGAATTTCCTCAAAATCAAGAATATCTAAATCGGTTACAGAAATTGTATTGTTTTCAGCTAAAATAAGAGCGCGTTCGATTTTGTTTTCCATTTCACGAACATTTCCTTTCCACGGATATCTTTCCAGATATGGCGATACGTTTTCATCAAAACGCCAATTTTCCTGATTGTACTTTTCGGCAATATTTTCTAATATAAAATTTGCCATCGGAACTATGTCGTCTTTTCGTTCACGCAGGGGCGGAAGATTTATTTCCATCGTATTAATTCGGTAAAGCAAATCTTCTCGGAAAGTTTTGTTTTTTACTTCAGATTTAATGTCACTGTTTGTAGCTGCAATAACACGAACATTTAACAGACGTGGTTTACTTTCTCCTAATCTGGTCAATGTTTTGGTTTGTAAAATATGAAGCAGTTTCGCCTGAAGATGAAGCGGAATATTTCCTATTTCATCAAGAAAAATAGTGCCGTTCTGCGCTGTTTCAAATCTTCCCGGCGTATCAGTTTTAGCATCTGTAAAAGCTCCTTTTGCATACCCAAACAATTCGCTTTCGAATAAATTATCGCTCAACGATCCTAAATCGACATGTACAAAAGGCTGATTTTTTCTTTCAGAATTTTGATGGATAAATTCGGCAAAAACATATTTCCCGGTTCCATTTTCTCCCAATATCAAAACATTAGCATCTGTTCTGGCTACTTTTTCGGCTACAGAATAGGCTTGTTTTATTTTTTGGGAAGTTCCTGTAAAATATCGTTTTTCTGTTTTTTCTGCAATTACCTTTTTAGTGTTTTTTCTGCTTTCGGCGACAGCCTTATCAATAATTTCAAGCAATTTTTCGTTATGCCATGGTTTTAAAACATAATCAAAAGCGCCAATTTTAATGCCTTCAACAGCAGTTTCTATTTTCCCAAAAGCAGTCATTAAAATTACAATTGTATTAGGCGAAAGCGTTTTTATTTCTTTGAGCCAATGAATTCCTTCGCGCCCGTCTTCAAAACCAATTCGGTAATTCATGTCCAGCAAAACCACATTTATTTCATTTTCATTCAAAATTGAAATGATTTTTTTGGGGCTGTTAGTCGTAAAAATGGTTTCAAAATGTTTTTTGAGAATCATTTTTGCCGAAAAAAGAATTTCTTCCTGGTCGTCAACAACTAATATTTGGGCTTGCTTTTTTCTCATGCTGTGTTTTTTTGTCCGCTTTTGAACGGTCAACTGTTCATTATCGAACACTTGTTTTTTGAATGGTTTTTAGAGCTTCTTTAAAATCAGTACTTTACAAAAAATAAATTTTATGGCACAGTATTTACCTATTGATTATCAGTAAATTATTTAAAAAATGGACAAGGTAATTCCTCGTAAAAATAGAAAATTTAGATATCTCACAATAGCAATTGGAGTTTTTTTAGCTTTGGCTGTAATCGTGTTTTTTTCTTTTAATTCAAAAAGAAGTTTAAATGTTAAAGCCGATGAACTTTCGGTTCAAAAAGTCGAAAAAGCTTTCTTTGAAGATTTTGTTGTTTTTCAGGCAAAAGTTGAACCTCTTAACGTTATGCTTGTAAACGTTACAGAAGGAGGATCTGTAAAAGAGATTTTTGTAGAAAATGGTGCAACGGTTACAAAAGGCCAATCGCTGGCTCGTTTGTATAACCCAAATACAGAACTGAATTACTTAACTCAGGAAACGGCTATTATTGAGCAAATCAATAATTTGAATACGGGAAAGTTAAACATTAGAAATCAGGAATTGAATTTGACTAAGGATTTAGTTTTAATCGAACATGATTATAATGATGCCAAAAGATTATACGATGTAAATGCAAAATTGTTTGCCAAAGATGTGATTTCTAAAAACGACTGGAATACTTTTAAAGAAAGTTTACGTTTTCAGGAAGAACGTCGTAAAACGATTCAGCAGAGCATTCAAAAGGAAAAACAATCGAATCAATTGCAGATTTCGCAAATTAACCGTTCGATTCAAACCATGGAAAAAAGTTTGGATATTTTAAGAAACAACAAAAAGAACTTTTTGATTACTGCTCCAGAATCCGGCCGATTAACTTCGTTTGAACCTGTGCTGGGGAAAACATTTCAGGCTGGAGAAAGTATTGGTAGAATCGATTCAAAACAAGGTTATAAATTATCTGCCAATGTTGACGAGTTTTATCTGGAAAAAATACGTGAAGGTTTAAAAGGTCAGGTAGAATTTAAAGGCAAAACGCTTGAAGTTGTGGTTACTAAAGTGATTCCTGAAGTAAAAAACGGTCATTTTATTGTAGAACTGGCTTTTACATCAAAAGAAAATATTGCTCTGCAAGACGGTTTAAGTTTTGGAGTTAAGCTGATTTTATCTGAGAAAAATAAAATTCTGGTTGTTCAAAAAGGAAGTTTTAATCAGGAAACAGCAGGAAAATGGATTTTTGTAGTAAAAGGAAATAAAGCTGAAAAAAGAAATATAAAATTAGGACGCGAAAATCCTTCTTATTATGAAGTTCTGGACGGATTAAAAGAAGGCGAATCTGTAGTGATTTCCTCTTATTCAGATTACAAGGATATTGAGGAGCTTTCGATACAGTAATTAGTTTTCAGTCGCAGTCTCAGTTTACAATTCATCATTTACAATTCACAATTATAAAAAGGTTTCAATCATCAATCAAAAAACATAATCAATAACTAATCTTTAAAAAAATATGATAACGATACAAAATTTAACCAAAGTATTTAGAACCGAAGAAGTTGAAACTGCTGCGCTAAGCGGAATTAACTTAGAGATTAAAAAAGGGGATTTCCTAACTATTATGGGACCTTCTGGATGCGGTAAATCGACTTTATTGAATATTATCGGTCTTTTGGACGGTGCAGACGGCGGAAGTTACAAATTGCTGGATCAGGAAATGATTGGTTTAAAGGAAAAAGGAAGGGCTCAGGTTCGCAAGGAAAATATCGGATTCATTTTTCAGAATTTTAATCTAATCGATGAGCTTTCTGTTTACGACAATATCGAACTGCCTTTGCTTTATAACAACGTAAAAGCTTCTGAAAGAAAACAAAAAATTGAAGCTATCGCAGAAAAACTAAATATATCACACCGATTAAAACATTTTCCGCAGCAGCTTTCAGGAGGTCAGCAGCAAAGAGTTGCTGTTGCCAGAGCTTTGGTTAATGATCCAAAAATTATTCTTGCCGATGAGCCAACAGGAAACCTGGACAGTAAAAATGGTAATGAAGTAATGGAACTTCTAACAGATCTGCACGCAAAAGGTGCTACAATTTTGATGGTTACCCACTCTGATTATGATGCTTCTTTTTCACAAAAAACAATTCATATGAAAGACGGTGTTATTTTTTCTGAAAAGCTAAATCAGCGAAATGTTGATGTTTTTATGGACGCTAAATAATTCGAAAATGATAAAATTTGTTATTACTGCAATATAGTCCTGGTGGGATTTGTGTGCAAAATTTTTACTCTTCTTTAAAAAGGCAGAACCAGCCTTTAGATCAAAAAAATAACTAACATAATTATAAAATACCATGATTTTTAACTGGTTTAAAATATTTATTTATCATTTAAAGCAAAGCAAATTGTTTTCGTTTTTAAATGTTTTAGGATTGAGTATCGGGATTTCGGGTGTGATTTTCGCTATTTTGTACTGGAATAATGAGCATGCATACGATCAATGGAATTCTGAAAAAGAGAATGTATATCAAGTGCTGAACGGAATGGGAAAAACGGGCGATATATGGACTACCAGCACAATTCCGTTTGGTATGGCTTGTAAAGCAACTATTCCCGAAATAGATCAAATTTGTTTTCTTAATGATTGGTACAGTCAGGGGGTAATAAAATATCAGAACAAAAAAGTAATCGATAAAAAGATAACTGTTTCTGATAATAACTTTTTTGATTTTTATCCATTTCCAATCTTAAAAGGTGCCAAAAAAGACATCTTGAAAGAAGAAAACAGTGTCGCAATTTCTGAAGATCAGGAAAAACTGCTTTTTAAGAATAATGAAGATCCAATAGGAAAATCCATTACTTATGACAATAAGCCATACACCGTAAAAGCGGTTTACAGAATTATGCGTCCTTCTTCTGTTGAGCCAAATTATGTTTTTGGCGGCATTGTTCGTGAGCATGATCTTACTCAATGGGGAAATTTCAGCTACGGGTTAATGATTAAGACCAAAAAAGGTGCTGATCTTGCAACGGTTTCAAAGAAAATGCATCATGTAAATTATGTAAACAGAACTTTAAAGGATGCTAAAGAAAGCGGACAGCCTATCGAACAATACATTAAAGAAAACGGAGAAATTAAAATTTATCTTGATAAGTTAGAAACGCTGCATCTTCATGGTACAAAATCTTCTGGATCAGCCACTCCTGAAGGAAAAGGAAATTTACAGCTTCTTTATATTATGGCCGGTTTATCTCTTTTAATTTTAGTTTTATCATTAGTAAACTATATTAATCTGGCTACGGCTTCTGCTATAAAACGTGCTAAAGAAGTAGGCGTACGCAAAATTGTGGGAGCTTCAAAAAAGCAGATTATTGCGCAGTTTATATTTGAAACGGCAATAATAGTAACCATTGCGATTTTGTTTGCTTTGGCCATTGTAGAACTTTCATTACCCTATTACAATACCTTTTTAAGAAAAACTTTGACTATGAATGGCAGTGAATTTTATCTGCAGCTCATTTTGATTTTTGGATTAGTAATCATTCTTGCGGGTATATTCCCTGCCATTTATATCTCAAATTTTGAGACGTTAAAAGTTTTAAAAGGTAATTTTTCGAGAAGTAAAAGCGGTATCTGGATTCGAAATTCGATGCTTATTTTTCAATTCGGAATTGCAGCATTTTTTATCATTGGTGCTTTAATTGTAAATTCTCAAGTAGATTTTATGATGAATAAAGACCTTGGTTTTAGCGGCGATCAGGTAATACGAATTCCTTTTAACTATCAGGATTACGATAAAAAAGGAGAAAAATATCAAACTACAAAACAAGAAATTCTTAAAATGCCCGGAGTACAGCAGGTTTCTACTTTTGCAGGTACTTTTGGAAACAGTACAAATTCGAGCTCAGGTTTTACGCATAACGGGGTTTCTGTTCAACCTAGAAATGTTGAAATGGATTTTGATTTTCTGGAAATGATGAATATTAAAATTGTCCAAGGCCGTGATTTATCTCCAAAATTTGCCTCGGATACAATTGACAACTGGCTTATAAACGAAACTTTAGCTAAAACTTTGGGCCTTAAAAACCCTATAAATACTGTTATTTCTTCTGGCTGGGGAAATGAAAAAGGAAATTTAAAATTTAAAGTAGTAGGTGTTGTTAAAGATTTTCATATTACCGGACTGCAGAATAAAGTTCCGCCAATGGTTTTTATAAACTTAAAAACTTTAAAATGGAATAATTTTCAAAATGTATATTTAAAAGTTTCTCCAAATAATTTATCAGAAACTCTGGCAAAATTAAAAACTTATTGGGAGAAAAACATAAATCCTGATTATCCTTTTGATTATGAATTTGTTAATAAAGGATTTGCTAAAACTTATGAAGAACAGGTCAAACAAAAAAATCTGTTTTTTATCTTAAATTTAGTCGTAATTATAATTGCTATCTTCGGATTGTTTGCTTTGGCATCATTTTCGATGGAGAGAAGACTGAAAGAAATTGCGATTAGAAAAACCTTAGGAGCAGAAACGGATATTTTATTGAAAGAATTATCCAGACAATATATAGTTTTCTGCGGAATGGGATTTTTAATTGGAATTGTTCCAGCATATATTTTATTGCAAAAATGGCTGGAGGATTTTGCTTTTAGAGTCAATATTTCAATCGTTCCGTTTAGTATTGCATTGGTTTCACTTTTAGTCCTTACATTATTAATTGTAATAACTAAAGCCTATCAGGTTACTAAAATCGATATTTTGAAATATTTAAAATATGAATAACTTGTAGACCATTTTTTTAAAAAACCCTCGCCGGAAATTAATTCTAACGAGGGTTTCTTTTTTATTTTAAGGCAACAGAATCGCCATACAAAAGTTTATCTAATTGCTTATCACGATCATAAACATCAGGATAAAAACCAATTTCACCATCATCTGTAACCCAGGCTGTAAAATAACCTATATAAATTGGAATTTTATTTTTGAGCATGCAGGTAGTTTCTTTTTCACCGCTCATAGCATCATTTATTTTATCAACCGGCCAGTCTGGATTGTCTTTTAGTATTTCTAATGCTAATTTTTTAGCATCTCTTACATTAATACAGCCGTGGCTGAAAGTTCTTTTTTCAAAATCAAATAAACTTTTTGCCGGTGTGTCATGCAGATAAATATCGTTTGGATTAGGAAACATAAATTTTACTAACCCTAAAGAGTTATTAGGACCTGGCTTTTGTCGTACACTTCCGCCATTCCACTCCATATTATGATCGGCAAGGTAATTTTTATCTTCGGCCATTTTAAGTTTCAGCTCATTTTTAATGATACTTGCCGGAACATACCAATAAGGGCTGAAAACGATTCGGTCAATATTGCCGCTAAAAATTACGGTTTCTGTCATTCGGGTTCCCACAAAAACATCTGAAACTAAATCATATTTTCCATCCTTAACATAAATCAGCCTGAACGAAGGAATATTAACCATTACATATTCGTCTGCTTTAGCTAGTTTAGTCGGAATCCATCTGCATCGTTCCATATTCAGCATAATAGTTCTAATTCTGTTGCTGATTGGTTCGTTCATTTGATCTATCTGCTCTTTCGTAAAAGTATAATTCAATTTTAGTCCATATCGTTTTTTATACTTTAAAACAGCATCCATCATTTCCTGATCATAATACTGGCTTTTTGAATCTTCTTTTAAATCGCCGACTACAAATAAGCGTTCTCTAATTTGCTGAACAACTTTACCGCTGTCTAAAGGTTTTAATTCTTTGTAATTTGCTTCGTCGATTTCAATTTTTTTCCAAAGTCCGTTTTTTTCAATGTTTCGGTATCTCTGCAATACATTTTGAAGTTTATAATATTGACTGAAAAGAAGATTTTCATCTTTATTTAATCGGTTTGGATCGCCCATTAATGAATCTAAAATTCTATCATAAGAAATAGTTTTAGTTGGCAGAAACCAGCCAATTGATTTTAAAGTCTGCGGATCGACACCAGAATAAACGTTACTGGCATAAAAAACATACATATTAGACAATAACAACTCTGTATCTGCTTTAGGAAGTTTGTTTGTAACGTTTTCATTAAAAACATCATCAACCAAGTCCATATAGGGCATTTCGGCATTTATTCCCTGATCTTCTAAAAGGCTGACTTTGTGATACAAAAGTGCTCCAAATTCGCTGACACTTTTATCGTCGTACCAAATGGTATTATAGTCTTTCTTTTTATAAAGATCTTCAACATCTTTTTGATATTTTTTTAGTTTGGGATATTTTTTATAAAAAGAATTAATAGAAGCAGCATCGATTGTTCCAAAAACAATAGTTGTCTTGACATTTAAAATGTTATCAAATTCGTTGATCTCGTTTTTAAATTTAAGAGTATTGCTCGCCGGGGTAAAAGAAAACATTAAAAAACTACAAGCAGCAATTACAGATAAAAAAGTAAAATTTCGCATATTTTTAAGTTTTAAATTTTTTGAACAAAAATTATTTTAAAAAATACCGAAAACTCATAATGAAGCTCCAAAATAAGTTTTCATATACTTTTTTGTTTTATTTGGAAATCTTCGATTTAGGGTACTCAAATTTAACTAAGATAATTGACATTATTGCATTTATTGACGTAAATTTCATACGAATTTTAAAAAATGAAAAGCGTTAAAAATTGAGGTTTTAAAATAACATGCATCATTTTGACTAATCTCAATATCAATAAATACAATTTAAAAGCGTTTGAATCCGAACTTAATCTGTTATCTTTGCAGTCTGAAATCAGTTTAAATTAACATAGGAATTTTAAATTGATTTCTTTCCATACATAATAGCACAATAAAATGAAATTAGATAGAAAAGAAATTCTTAAAGCTTTAGAAACAATTACTATAGCCGGGGAAGGAAAAAATATGGTTGAAAGCGGTGCGGTTGCTAACGTACTTACTTTTGGCGACGAAGTTGTTGTCGATTTAGTATTGCACACGCCGGCTATGCATATCAAAAAAAGAGCAGAAGACGATATTAAAAAAACGATTCACGAATTAATATCTGCCGATGCAAAAATTAAAGTTAACATTAAAGTAGAAACTCCGGAAAAAGCAGAAATTAAAGGTCGTGCTATTCCTGGAATTAAAAATATCATTGCTGTTGCTTCTGGAAAAGGAGGAGTTGGAAAATCTACCGTAACTGCAAATCTTGCTGTTACGCTTGCTAAAATGGGCTTTAAAGTTGGTGTTTTAGATGCCGATGTTTACGGACCATCTATGCCGATTATGTTTGATGTTGAGAATGAAAAACCGGTATCGATTACGGTTGACGGAAAATCAAAAATGAAACCAATTGAAAGTTATGAAATTAAAATGCTTTCTATCGGTTTCTTTACATCGCCAAGCCAGGCTGTAATCTGGAGAGGTCCAATGGCTGCAAAAGCTTTAAATCAAATGATTTTTGATGCTGACTGGGGAGAATTAGATTTCATGTTACTAGACTTACCTCCGGGAACAGGAGATATTCACCTTTCTATCATGCAGTCGCTTCCAATTACAGGCGCTGTTGTAGTAAGTACACCGCAGGCTGTGGCTCTTGCCGATGCTAAAAAAGGAGTTTCGATGTTTATGCAGGATAACATTAATGTTCCTGTTTTGGGAATTATCGAAAACATGGCTTACTTTACACCTGAAGAATTACCAAATAACAAATATTATATTTTTGGTCAGGAGGGAGCAAAAAATCTTGCAGCAGACTTAGATGTTCCATTTTTAGGAGAAGTTCCTATTGTACAGTCTATTCGTGAAGCAGGAGATTACGGACGTCCGGCAGCATTGCAGACGGCTTCTCCAATCGAAGCTGTTTTTGAAGAAATTACAAGAAATGTAGTTCAGGAAACAGTAAACAGAAACGAAAGTCTTCCGGCTACTGAGGCAATCAAAATTACAACAATGGCAGGTTGTTCTGCAGTAAAGAAAAATTAATTAGATAATGAGATAATCTGCCAATTAGATACTATTTTCTAATTGGCACATTTCACAATTGACACATTATAATTATGACAACAGAAGAATTAACAAATAATGTTTTATTGGCTTTAGATGAAATCAGGCCATTCTTAAAATCCGACGGCGGAGACATTACGCTAATCTCTATCGACGATGATAAGCATGTAAAAGTTCGTCTTGAAGGCGCATGCATAAGCTGCAGCGTTAACCAGATGACACTTAAAGCTGGGGTAGAAACAACTATAAAAAAGTATGCACCGCAAATTGAAACTGTGGTAAATATTATGTAACAAAAGTGATATTTAGGCCGTTAATTTGATTCTGCTGAATTAACAAGAATAATAGGCCTTTATACAATAACTTTTGTAAAAATTCAATAAAAAGCTTAATAATCATAGTTTTTTGAGGATTTAGCAAAAAACAATATGAAGATTTAAGAGTTTTAGTTAACTATTTGTTACATTTTTAACTTAAATTTGTGACATAACCTAAATCTTAAATCTATGAAAAAGTTTTACGCTCTATTTTTATTATTGTTTTTTGCAGCTGTGAATTATGCTCAGAACAAAACAGTTATTGTTGACAAAGCTTGGGTAAGCGAATCTGAAGAATGGTCAGATTTTACATATTCAGGAAAAATTGTATTTTCAATTAATCCTAATGATACTCCAGGAACCTTAAGTATTGGAAATTATGATTTCTTATATGACTTTGTTGACGGAAAGGGTAAATTTTCAAACAAGGCAACTTATAGTGCTGCCCAGTTTTCAAATCCAAGGAAAATTTCTGTAACTACAGACAAACAGGGAGTTTTAAACTCTACTTATGAAGGTACATTGATTTTTCAATCAGATAGAGATTATTATTCGGTTATTGCAGTTATTACAATCCTTGAAAAAAGCGACAGTGTTTTAGGAGTAAAAATGCGCCTTAAAGAAGGTAACAGAAAGGAATACGCATTTAGCACTAAACCTGCTAGTTAGTATAAATACAGGATTTTTTCACGTTATAGAATCCTACCAATAAAATCCCATAATAAATGGATGTATTAATTAAGATTAAAGATCGAGAAGGAGTTATACACGAATTACAAGCTCCAACTGATATGGCAATGAACATAATGGAGTTATGCAAAGCATACGAACTTCCTGTTGAAGGAACTTGCGGAGGAATGGCAATGTGTGCCTCCTGCCAATGTTATGTTCTAAATGATGTTGCATTACCAGAAATGGGAGATGAAGAAGAAGCCATGCTGTCGGAAGCATTTTACGTTAAATCTAACAGCCGTTTAGGTTGTCAGATACCAATTACTGAAGAATTAGAAGGTTTAGAACTGGAGCTTGCTCCAGAATATTAATAAAAAAAGCGGGAATCAATTGCTTCCCGCTTTTTTTATGCTGTTCTATTTTTACAATTTATTAATTAGCTCTTCCGGATCAAAAGGTTCAAATTCTCTTTCTGAAAATGCTTCTGTTAAAATACCAGATGAACACAGCCAGGTAATTGTTTCTTCGAGTGTATTTCCAGCTTTGTAAATCATTTCGCTGTATCGCGGCAGTATGTAATATTGATTGTTTAGAAAAATGATTTCATCTCCATCAAAAGTATCACCAATTCTAATCGATTTCAATACTTCATCTTTTGTCAGCACTTCTTTTCCTTCATCCCAAAACCAATATTCAGTAATGCGTTTTCTCCATTCATCAAGTGTAAGCATTATGGTTTCCGGAAGAAACATCCTTACATAAGTTCCGCCCATAATACCGCTTCCATATTGCAAAACATACTCTTTATAATCTTCATCAAAAGTTACATTTAGTATTTTTTCGCACGCCAGAATATCTTCTTCATCGGCTGTAAATAGATCTGTTTTATTGGTTTGATAATTTGGAATTACCTTGTAGTTATCGAAATTCATTTGTTTTGTATTTTATAATAATTAAACCGATATCTAGTTAAAATCAAATTTCATATTCAATTTCACCAATATACAATAAATTGAAATTTGAATTATTTATCGAAACAGGGTTTTTAATCTGATCTTTTGAGATAAATACAACCGTATTAATTTCTTCTGTATTTTGATTTAGCTGAATTAACTTTTCTTTTGCCGTCAATATCCATTCTGAAGCATAAGAATATTTCTCAAATTTATCTTCGAACAATATATTTTCATCTTCAAAACCGCTTTCCATAAAGTCATGATCTAAATGATTTCTATCTTGTGATTTTGCAAACTCAGAAAGATATTTTCCCTCTATGTCATCTTCACTATAATAACTTTCATCTTCACCAATGAAATCAAAATATTCATCTTCTGATTTAAATTTTCCAAACCAAAAATGGCTGATTTCTGTTCGCATTAAAAAATTGATTTATAATTAAAACAAAAGTATTATTTCAAAAGTACAATCACCAAAATATTTCTCACAAAAAAACCGTAGTTACATTATACTCAAAAGTCTTCTATATTAAGAGGCTTATTTGATACGATTATTATTCTCATCAATTTTAAAATTTTTTCTTCTGTATTGATTTCTTTCTTCTTCATTTAACCAAATGATATTTTTTGGTCTTTCAATTTCTGGCAGTAAATAACTATCAAAATAATTCTCCAAGTACATAACATTCCACGGTGCTAGTCCAAAATAAACATTTCCAAGAGCTTTAAGGCTAATACCACCAGATGAATTCTTATTTTTTACCCTATCAGGACTTACAAGTATTTCATAATTATATAAAATTTTAAAAGTATAATTAGCTATTTCATCTTGATTAGAATTATATACTGCAAGCGGAAATACGTTTCTTAATTCATCTTGACTAATAAGCTCAATTTCTTTCTTTAAATTAAATAATGCTAAAATTGGACATCTTTTTGTTAGATGAGTTCCTACTATTTGACCAAATGCAAATGTGTTATCCAATAAAGGAATTGATAATATGTCTCCTACTCTCCATTTTTGGCTTTGGGGTCTTTTCCAGTTTTTAAGTATATTATAAATACTTTCAAGTTCTATTTCTGAAGGCATTTTACACTTTTCGCGAAAAGTTAAATTACAAATTACTTTTGCTACTTCAAAAATTGTATCAGCACTTCGACTGTCAATATGTGTATAGTCACTCTCATAATCAATATTTGGTTTTGGCTTTAAAGAAATATCATTTAATTCTTTTTTTAAAATAGAAACAGCCTCAGATTGAAATTCCGTTTGAAAAAAATCTGCCAGATCTTCAAATATTGTAAAAACGGCAGATATTTCATTAGGTAATGAGATTGAGAAGCATCCAAACTCTATATTGTCTTTATTCTTTTTCATTTAAATGAATTTAATTCTACAAAAGCTAAAATTACAAAAGAATAAAAGTTGGAACTATACAGTACAAGTCATAAAACTATCAAAATAAGCTATTTATAAAACACAAAAAAACCGTAATTACATTACTGCAATTACGGTTTTCTCTTTATAACAATTTTATTTAATCTCTCAATTATACCAAACCAGCCTGAATTAAATATTCAGCGATTTGAATCGTGTTTGTTGCAGCGCCTTTTCTTAAGTTATCAGCAACGATCCACATGTTTAATGTGTTTGGCTGGCTTTCATCACGACGGATTCTTCCAACAAAAACATCATTTTTACCTTCTGCATATAATGGCATTGGGTATGTAAAGGTATCTAAATTATCCTGTACTACTACTCCATCCGTATTGTGTAAAATTTCACGAACTTCACTTACATCAAAATCATTTGTAAACTCAACGTTTACAGCTTCGCTGTGTCCGCCTACAACTGGTACACGAACTGCAGTAGCAGTAACTCTAATGGTATTGTCACCAAGAATTTTTTGAGTTTCGCGAACTAATTTCATTTCTTCTTTAGTGTATCCGTTATCCTCAAAACTATCGCAGTGTGGAATTGCATTTCTGTGAATTGGATATTTGTAAGCCATATCACCCTGAATTCCTGCATATTCGTTTTCTAATTGTTTAACTGCTTTTACACCAGTTCCAGTGATAGATTGGTAAGTAGAAACAATGATTCTTTTAATGTTGTATTTTCTATGCAAAGGAGCCAAAGCCAATACCATTTGAATAGTAGAACAGTTTGGGTTTGCAATAATTTTATCTTCTTTTGTTAATACAGAGGCATTAATTTCTGGAACCACTAATTTTTTAGTCGGATCCATTCTCCATGCAGATGAGTTGTCGATAACAGTTGTTCCGGCAGCAGCAAATTTTGGAGCCCATTCTAAAGATGTATCTCCTCCTGCAGAAAAAACAGCGATATCAGCTTGCATATCAACAGCTGTTTGTAATCCTACTACTTTATATTTGGTTCCTTTGTATTCGATTTCTTTTCCAACTGATCTTTCTGATGCAACAGGAATTAATTCCGTAACAGGAAAATTTCTTTCTGCTAAAACTTTAAGCATTACTTCGCCAACCATTCCGGTAGCACCTACAACTGCAATTCTCATTTTTATATTTTTAAATAATCAATTAATCTAATTTATAACGCAAAAATAAGTATAATAAAAGTCTTGGCAAGGTGATTCACAAAAAATAACAAAATGTTATATTTTAAACAAAAATTGAAAATTATCAGGTTGGTAATACGTAAGTTCATTATTAGCTTTCTCCCCAGATCAATATTTTGTCAATATTTGTAATGTTAATTTTTTCCGTTTGATTAATTAATTTAAGCCTATTGGCAAAAACCTCAAGTACTTTATTTGTTTCTTTAATTGCAAATTCTAATTCTGACTTTTTCAATTCTAAGATATTATATAAAAAGGGCGGCGCAAATTTTTCTCTAACTTCAATATCAATAAAATCAAAATGAATTTTATTGTCCCTTTCTGTTACTCTGGGAAAAGGGTGTCCAGGATAAAAAAATTTTGTTTTGCCAATTATCAATCCTTCCCACATTTTTATATCAGCTAAACAGCAGCAACATTGAGGAAAATATACTGATTCATCATTTAATTTTAAAATATAACCTCCGCTAAACGAACAAGTTAAATCTTCAATTCCCTTGTTTTCTTCCGTTTGCTGTATTTTTATTTCTCTTTGAATAGCATTTAATAAATCTTCATCTGATATTTCATCTATTCGATAAAATGAAGAACCTTTTGAATAAGGTTTTAATGTATCTGAAAATCCAGCAGCAATACTAGTTAAACGAAAATATTCAGCCCACTCATCCTGATACTCCCAAGAAGGACTAACATCTGGCCATTCAATATTCTGATCAGTATTAAAAATCTCAATAACAGGCACTAATTCCACTTTCATAATGATTTATATAAATCTAATTTTCGTAAATATATTTATTTTTCTTACAAAAAAAAACAATCAAACATAAAAAAACCGCTCTCAATTAGAAAGCGGTTAAGTTAGACTTAGTGCAGCGGTATATTTTTATTTATTTTTTAATAAATCTCTAATTTGTGTAAGCAATTCTTCCTGAGTTGGTCCGGCTGGAGGCGGTGGCGGCGCAACATCTTTCTTTTTAGCATGGTTCATTGCTTTAATGATCAAAAATAAAACAAATGCAACAATTATAAAGTTTATTACAGCCGATAAAAACAGTCCGTATTTTACTCCTCCAAAAGCAGTTAACTGCTCAATAGTTGATAAATTAGCAGCATCTAAAGCCGGTTTCAATAACAGCGGCGTAATTACATCTTCTATAAATGAGCTCACGATTTTACCAAAAGCAGCTCCAATGATTACACCGACAGCAAGATCAACCACGTTGCCTTTCATTGCAAATTCCTTAAATTCTGAAAAAAATCCCATATCTGATCTGTTTTTGTTTATAATAATTGAATATCGAAAATACGCAATTTTCCTGAAAGTTCGGTACTCTATCTAAAAAATACTCGTTTTACACGCTGCGAAATACTGGTCATTATTTCATACGGAATGGTTTTTAATGCTTCAGCCATTTCTATAACCGTTGGGCTTTCGCCGAAAATAATTACCGAATCGCCTTCTTTGCAGTCTATATGACTTACATCAACCATTAACATATCCATACAAACGCTTCCTACGATATAGGCTTTTTGATTTTTAATGGTTACAAAACCAACCTGATTGCCCCATAATCTCGAAATTCCGTCTGCATAACCAATTGGAATGGTTGCAATTTTTGTTTCTTTATCTGCCATAAAACGGCGTCCATACCCTACACTGTCGCCTGCGGGAATAGTTCGAACCTGCGAAATAATCGATTTTAAGGTACCTACGTTCTCCAGATATTTCTGTTCAGCCGGATCGTTGGAAACGCCATACAAACCAATTCCTAAACGCACCATATTGTATTGTGCATTTGGGAAATTACTGATTCCGGAAGTGTTTAAAATATGGCGGATTGGATTTATATTTAATTCTGAGATTAATTTTGATGATAATCTTTCAAATAAATTGATTTGTTTTTCTACAAAACCAAAATGCTTCGGATCATCGCTCGTTGCCAAATGCGATAAAATACTTTGAACACGAACGGTTGAGTTTCCTTTTAAAGTCGCAATTAATTCGTCGATCGTATTATCCTCAAAACCTAAACGGTGCATTCCTGTATCGACTTTTATATGAATAGGAAAATCTTTTAAGTTCTTTTCTCTGGCAATTTTCAAAAAGGCATTTAAGCCTTTTATGCTGTAAATTTCGGGTTCAAGTTTGTATTGAATTATCGAAGGAAAGCTGGTCGATTCTGGATTTAAAACCATAATAGGCAGTTTGATGCCGCCATTTTTCAGCGAAATTCCTTCATCGGCGAAAGCCACACCTAAATAATTTACTTTATTATGTTCGAGCAGTTTTGCAATTTCGAGTCCGCCGTTTCCATAACCAAAAGCCTTTACCATAACCATGATTTTTACATCATCGGCCAGTTTTGATTTAAAATAATTCAGATTGTGATTTATAGCATCCAGGTTGATTTCGAGAACTGTTTCATGCGTTTTTTCCTCAAGCAGTGAAACAATTTCTTCAAACTGAAATGATCTTGCGCCTTTTATCAATATGGTTTCGTTATTGAAATTCAGATTTTCGATTTCAGCAATAAATTCGGCTGTATTTTGAAACATCGTACTGTTTGGAAACTTATCCTGAAAAGATGAAATTGTGCTTCCAATTCCAATGACACGGTTTATTTTATTATCTGAAATTAACTGCGCTACTTTTGAATAAAGTTCTTCATTTGAAAATCCGCTTTGAAAAATATCTGATAGTATAACGGCTTTTGAAGCATTTTTTTTCTGGCTTTCCAGAAAATCTAAAGCGATTTTCAGCGATTGAAAATCGGAGCTGTAACTATCGTCTATTAAACTGCAATTGTGGATTCCGTTTTTAACTTCAAGACGCATTTCAACCGGATAAAGCATTTCCATTCTGTTTTGAATAACGGTAAAATCATATTCAAAATGCAGTAAAACCAATAAACATGAAATGGCATTTTCGATAGAAGCAGAATCGCTGAACGGAATTTCTAAATTAAAAATTTCGTCTTTGTATTGATATTTTATTGTGGTTGAATCGTTTTTGGTTTCTTTTTTCAGAATAAAAACATCTGCAGAAGCATCTGCAAAACTCCATGAAAATAAGGTTCTGTTTTCTAGCGGATATTGAGCAGAAAAATCTAAAAGACATTTATCTACCAATTCATTTTTTTGATAAATAATTACGGCCGACTTTTTGAAAAGCAGTAATTTCTCATTGATTTTCTGAGTTAGATTTTCAAATCCTTCATCGTGTGCAGAACCTATATTGGTTAAAACTCCAATATTGGGTTTGATGATTTTTTCAAGATTAACCATTTCGTTAACCGTTGAAATTCCGGCTTCAAAAATTCCTAAATTGTGTTTTTCGTTTATAGCAATAACAGAAAGCGGAACACCAACTTGTGAGTTATAACTTTTTGGGCTTCGGATAATATTATAATCAGGGCTTAAAAGAAAATTAAGCCATTCTTTTACTATGGTTTTTCCGTTGCTTCCGGTTAAACCAATAATAGGGAAATCGAATAAATCACGATAATAGGCTGCTAATTCCTGTAATGCTTTCAGCGTATTTTTTACAACAAAAAAATTGGCTTTTCCTTTTACATTTTCTGGTATATACTGAACTGCAAAATTCTGAACGCCTTTTTCTATTAATTCGGCAATATATAAATGAGCGTCATTATTCGCGCCCGAAAGAGCAATAAACAATGTTTGAGGTCCGTTTTGTAAAGAACGGCTGTCGATTGAAATATGATCTACAAAAATATCAGTATCTGAGCCTGTCCACTCGGCATTTAAAACCGGAATCAGGCTTTTTAAATTTATGCTCATTTAGAAATTCTTTTTGTCAAATTTAAAAAAAGGTTTGTCGCGAATTACACAAATTTCCACAAATTACTTTTTATTTTTTGCCACAGATTAAAAGGATTTAAATGATTTCTAATCTGTGATAATCTTTTAATCTGTGGCTAATTTTTAAGCATTCAACAAATAAATAATTTGTGGAAATTTGTATAATTGGCGCCGGAAAAACTAAATATTCACAGCAAAAAACATTAATTTATTATATTTGTTAAATACCACAAAATAATTCGTTTTGAAAAAAATACTTCCACTATTCTCCTATATACTTCATCCGATTTTTATATCGATGTATGCAACATTGTTTTATCTTTATTGCAAGGATGACATTTTTACAACCCAGGAAAAATACTTTGTTTTATTTCAAATATTGGTCATAACGATCATCGTTCCAATATTATTTTTTATGCTTCTTCGCTCAACAGGTCATGTAAAATCGATGATGCTGCCGGAGAACTCGCAGCGCCGTATTCCTCTTATTTTACAATGTTTTTTATATATTTTACTGGTAAAAAGAAGTATTGTGATTATGCGCTATCCAGAACTTCATTTCTTTTTTCTGGGCGCTTTATTTACTACTATTCTGGCCTTGGTGCTTTCTCTTTTTAAAATCAAAGCAAGTCTGCACATGGCGGCAATAAGCGGTTTTACAATTTTTGCAGTTGGGTTAAACCTTCATCTGCAGTTACATAATCCGTATTGGGGAGCGCTTTTAATTTTATTGTCCGGAATTACGGCTTCATCACGATTAGAAATGAATGCACATACTCCTAAAGAATTATTAATTGGATTGTTTGTGGGCGTTTTACCGCAGGTGCTGTTTTTGTATTTGTGGTTATAAAATGTAGAAAATTAATCCCGCATTTAGGGTTTTCATGCTTACTTTTTCTCCGTTTAATGTTGTGGTTCCGTCTTTAAACAACGGACTCAAACCATAATACAAATATAAATTCCATGTATTGTATCCTGCAGAAAGATACGGACCGTATTGAAATTTATTAATATTGGAGTTATTGTTTATTTTATATTTATTCTCACCGTCATCTAAAATTGAAGAGTTTGAGAATAAATAACTCAATTTTACTCCTGCATAAATTCTCCAGAATTTTGTACTCTCATATGTCGAATTACGCCATCTAAATTCTATTGGAAGATCAACAGAATATTGTCTGTATCGGTTTGAAGCAATTTCTCCTGCATCTACAACATTATAAACTATTGTTCCGTTTCCATCTTTTGAAACTGCAAAATTTTGATAATAGTTTTGATAGCTCAATCCTAAACCGGCCGCAATGGCAACTGTTCTTGATTTGTTAATTGGCATATCGCGAAGAAAACCACCCGAAAGTCCCAGCGAGAATTTATTCTGTTTAAATTTTTGAGGAATATCAGTAAACATATTATACGTTACCGAAAAGTAAAACTGATCTTCTCTATACAAAGAATCTATTTTAACTATAGGTTTTATTTCTGGTTTTGCATCCTGCTGTGCAAAAACATTAAAAAATGAAACTAAAAACAAACAGCTAAAAATTAATCGCATAGATTTTTTGAGTTTAAAAGAGGTTTTACAAAATAAACGTTTTATAGAATCAATTTATTTCACTTACAAATATAATATAATGCTAGTTCAGGATGTGATTAGAAAGTAATTATTCTTTTTTTGATTACAAATAATTGGTTTTACTGAAGTTTTTTCAAAGATTATGCAGCAGAATTTAAAAAATAGATTTGTAATTGTATGATCTTTTATACCTTTGTGGCTGATGAAGAAAAAACAGCTCATATTAAGTTTCTCATTTGCTGTAACAGTATTGTTCTCGATATTGTTTCAGTCAATACACAGTTATGAGCATATTGTAAAACAGCTTTCTGAAAAACAATGTCATCACGATTATAACGATCCAAATGGCGAAATAACGCATCAGCACCACAATTACGATCTATGTTTTGTTTGTAATTTTGCTTTTGAAACCTTTATTGTTCCAGAAAGTTTCTCTTTCCAATTTCATTCTTTCGACAGTCAGATTCCTTATTTTTTACCACTGTCAGAAAAGATTTTTTCAATTTCAAGACCTTCTTATTTACTTCGGGGGCCGCCGGCAGCTATAGTTTAAACCGCCATTAAAAAATCACATTTCTTTTTAAATTAAATTCAAAACGACATTGAGTTTCCTAATCCTATTTTTATCAATCAGGATCAGAATGCTTTGCTGTTGGTTTTAATTTCATTTAAAAGAAAAAAATCAATTTAACTATAGCACATTTTTCAAATGAAAAAATTCATAATAGCCCTTGTTTTAGGGTTTTCGGGCTTGCTTTCTGCCCAAAATTCAGTTTCAGGAACTGTAACCGATAATCAAAATAATCCATTACCGGGCGTTTCAGTTTATGCACCTGAATTACATAAAGGAACCACTACAGATGCAAACGGGAAATACGAATTGAACAATCTTCCAAACGGAAGTCTTCGAATTGCTTTTACTTATGTTGGATATGCCAATCAAAATAAAACTATTGCAAAATTATTGAAGCAAAATACTTTAGATATTACTCTTGAAGAATCGATTCTGGAAATGGATGAAGTTGTGGTTTCAACTCCTTTCAATAAACTGCAGTCACAAAACGTAATGAAAATTGAGCATGAAAGCATCAAAACATTACAGCAAAAAGGAACTTCAACTTTAATTGAAGGTTTGGCAACTATTCCCGGAGTAGCACAGATTTCTACCGGAACTTCTATTGGGAAACCCGTAATTCGTGGATTAAGCGGTAATCGTGTATTGGTTTATTCTCAAGGCGTTCGTATCGAAAATCAGCAGTTTGGAGACGAACATGGTTTAGGTTTAAACGATGCCGGAATTGAAAGTGTTGAAGTAATTAAAGGTCCTGCATCTTTATTATACGGTTCTGATGCTTTGGGTGGAGTTTTATACTTCAATCCTGAAAAATTTGCTGATGCAGGTACTTTTAAAGCTAATTTCAGCCAAAAATATTTTACAAATACACAGGGAAGTAATTCTTCTATTGGTTTAAAAACTTCTACAGACAACTGGAAATTCCTGGCTCGCGGAAGTTACAACACGCATTCAGATTACAAAATTGCCGATGGTGATCGTGTAACTAATTCACGTTACAACGAAACTGATTTTAAAACCGGAATTGGCTACAGCAATTCGAGCTTTTCAAGTGTTTTAAGATACAATTACAATAAATTGGATATTGGAATTCCTGAAGATGGAATTGCTGAGCAGTCTTCAAGCAAAGACACGCAGTTTCCAAGACAGGGAATTTTTAATCATTTATTGAGTTTAAACAATGTTATCTTTTTTGAAAACTCAAAACTTGATGTTGATTTAGGATACATCTCTAATGACAGAAGCGAATTTGAAGACAGCAACGAAGCTTCTCTTCACATGAAATTGAATACTTTCAACTATAATGCAAAATATCATTTTCCAAAATTCGGAAAAATTGAAACTATTTTAGGCGTTCAGGGAATGCATCAAACGAATAAAAATTCGGGTGAAGAATATTTAATTCCAGATGCTACAACAAACGATTTTGGAGTTTTTGGAACTGCAAATTACGAATGGGACAACAGCGTTATTCAGGCTGGATTGCGTTTTGACAACCGAAATATTACTTCAATTGCACATGGAACTGAAGGCGAAGAAGGATATTTCCTTCCTCTTGACAGATCTTTTGACAGCTTTAATGCTTCTTTAGGATATAAAACAAAATTAGCTGAACCGTTAACGCTTCGTTTAAATGTTGCTACTGGTTTTAGAGCACCAAACTTAGCCGAATTAACTTCAAACGGTGTTCACGAAGGAACAAATCGTTATGAAATTGGGAATGCTAATTTGAAAACTGAACAAAACGTTCAGACTGATTTGAACTTAGAATATAAAAACACACATTTCGAATTCTTTGTAAACGGATTTTACAATCACGTAAACAATTATATCTATACTTCGCCAACTGGAGAAGTTCGTGATGATAATGATGTTTTTGCTTATGTTCAGGATAATGCAAAATTATATGGCGGTGAAGTTGGTTTACATTTTCACCCGCATCCTTTAGACTGGTTACATTTTGAGACCAGTTTTGAAACGGTTACAGGTAAAAAAGACAATGATGATTATCTGCCGTTAATTCCGGCTAACAACTGGAACAATACACTTAGAACTGAATTTAACATCAAAGACTGGTTAAGCGAAGGTTTTGCTTCTTTGAATGTTTCTTCGACTTTCAGCCAGGATAATGTAAGCGGTTTTGAAACAGCTTCTAAAGGGTATACTTTGGTAAATTTAGGTTTTGGAGGAACGGTAAAACTAGGAAAAACTGCGTTTGACATTAACTTAAACGGAAACAATTTATTCGACAAAAAATATATTGCACACCTTTCAAGATTAAAAACTGACGGTATTCCAAACATTGGAAGAAACATCGTTTTGGGAGTTAATTTTAATTTATAATTTTAAATTTAACCGCAAAGAGCGCAAAGTATTACGCAAGGTTCGCTAAGTTTTATTTTATAAAATGACGATTAAAAGATTCTCGCAAAGACGCCAAGCCGCAAAGAAATTTTAAAACTTTGCGCCTCCGCGTCTTTGCGAGATTAATTTTGCGTGCTTTGCGTAAACTCTTTGCGTTCTTTGCGGTTAGTAACACAACAATCTCACAAAAAGCGCTATTTTTGTTACAACAGATAAAAACTAACTATGAAAAAAACATTTTTATTAATGGCACTTACAACCGCAGGAATTTCGTTTGCACAAATTAAATATCCCGAAACCAAAAAAGGTGAAACTGTCGATGTATATTTTGACACTAAAGTAAGCGATCCGTACCGTTGGCTTGAAGATGATAAATCTGCTGAAACAGGTGCTTGGGTAAAAGCTGAAAATGAAGTAACGTATGGTTATTTAGATAAAATTCCGTTTCGTGAGGAACTTAAAAAACGAATGGAAAAACTTTGGAACTATGAAAAAATAGGCGCTCCGTTCAAAGAAGGAAAATTTACGTATTACTATAAAAATAACGGTCTTCAAAATCAATCTGTTGTTTACAGAAAAGATCAAAGCGGTAAAGAAGAGGTTTTTCTTGACCCGAATACTTTTTCTAAAGACGGAACTACTTCTCTTGGCGGTTTAGATTTTTCTAAAGACGGAAGCAAGGCTGCTTATGCAATTTCTGAAGGCGGAAGCGACTGGAGAAAAGTGATTATTATTGATGCATTGTCTAAAAAAGTTATAGAAGATACTTTAGTTGATGTTAAATTCAGCGGTATTTCGTGGCTTGGAAATGAAGGTTTCTACTATTCTAGTTATGATAAGCCAAAAGGAAGTGAATTATCTGCCAAAACAGATCAGCATAAATTGTATTTCCATAAGTTAGGAACTTCTCAAAAAGAAGATAAAGTAATTTTTGGAGCTGATCAAAAAAGAAGATATGTTGGCGGTTATGTTACCGAAGACAATCATTATTTAGTAATTACAGCTGCTAACTCTACTTACGGAAACGAACTGTATATTAAAGATTTAAAAACACCAAACAGTCCAATTATTACGATTGTAGATAATTTTAATACTGACAATTCGATTATCGAAAACGAAGGAACAAAATTATTCATTCACACTGATTATAATGCTCCTAACGGCAGAGTGGTTACTGTAGATTTCAGCAATCCAAAACAGGAAAACTGGAAAGATTTTATTAAAGAAACAGAGAATGTTTTATCTCCATCAACAGGGGGCGGATATTTCTTTGCTAATTATACAAAAGATGCCGTTTCATTGGTTTTACAATATGATTACAACGGTAAATTAGTCCGCGAAATCAAACTTCCTGCGGTTGGAACTGCCGGCGGATTTGGTGCTAAAAAAGAAGAAAAGATTTTGTACTACAGCTTTACAAATTATACAACTCCGGGATCTATTTTTTCTTTTGAACCAAAATCTGGAAAATCAGAAATTTATCAAAAACCAAAAGTTGATTTTAAAAGTGAAGATTACGAGTCTAAACAAGTTTTCTATACTTCAAAAGATGGTACAAAAGTTCCTATGATTATTACGTATAAAAAAGGAACAAAATTAGACGGTAAAAATCCAACTATTCTTTATGGCTACGGTGGATTCAATATTAGTTTAACACCAAGTTTTAGTATTGCTAATGCAGTTTGGATGGAAAACGGCGGAGTTTATGCTGTTGCCAATTTAAGAGGAGGCGGTGAATATGGAAAGAAATGGCATGATGCAGGAACAAAACTTCAAAAACAAAATGTATTTGATGATTTTATCGCTGCTGCAGAATATTTAATTGCTCAAAAATATACTTCATCTGATTATTTGGCTATTCGCGGAGGATCTAACGGAGGTTTATTGGTTGGTGCAACTATGACACAGCGTCCAGACTTAATGAAGGTAGCACTGCCTGCAGTTGGTGTTATGGATATGCTTCGTTACCATACTTTTACAGCTGGCGCGGGCTGGGCATACGATTACGGAACTGCTCAGGACAGTAAGGAAATGTTTGAATACTTAAAAGGTTATTCTCCTGTTCAAAACGTTAAAAAGGGAACAAAATATCCGGCAACGATGGTAACAACCGGAGATCATGATGATCGTGTTGTTCCGGCTCACAGTTTTAAATTTGCTGCTGAATTACAAGACAAACAAGCAGGAGAAAATCCGGTTTTAATTAGAATTGATGTAAAAGCAGGTCATGGTGCAGGAAAATCTGTTGCAGCTACAATTCAGGAAAATGTAGACATTCAGGCTTTCACGCTTTACAATATGGGTTTTAAAGCTTTGCCTAAAAAGTAAGACTTTAAACTAAGTTTTTTTCAGCCACGAATTCACGAATTATTTTTGTGAATTTGTGGCTTTTTGTTTTGCCACGAATTACACGAATTTCCACGAATTCAAATTTTTAAAAGCTGCATCCTAATTTTTTTGCCACAGATTAAAAGGATTAAAATGATTTATCCACTGTGCTTTTACTTTTTAATCTGTGAAAATCCTTTAATCTGTGGCAAAACTTCAAAAAATAAATTCGTGGAAATTCGTGTAATTCGTGGCAAACCTTTTTTAAATTTGAGAAACTTAAAACTTAAACCATGAAAATTATAAAATGGGGAATTATAGGCTGTGGTAATGTAACCGAAGTAAAAAGCGGACCGGCTTTTCAGAAAGCACCAAACTCGGCTTTAGTTGCTGTGATGCGAAGAGATGCGAAACTTGCCGAAGATTATGCTAAACGCCACAATGTTCCGAAATGGTATTCGAACGCAGCCGATTTAATAAACGATCCCGAAGTTGATGCGGTTTATATTGCTACTCCTCCTTCTTCTCATAAAGAATATACTATTTTATGTGCCAAAGCCGGAAAACCGGTTTATGTAGAAAAACCTATGGCATTGACTTTTGAAGAATGCAATGAAATGATCAGCGTTTGCAAAGAACATAATGTTCCTTTATTTGTTGCATATTACAGAAGAGCTCTGACCCGTTTTTTAAAGATAAAAGAAATAATCGATCAGGGAAAATTAGGAAATATTCGACATGTAAACTGTGTTTTATATCATCCTTTTGAAGAGCGTTATGACGATGAAATCAATCTTCCTTGGACGGTTCTGCTTCATATTTCAGGCGGCGGAATTTTTGTTGATTTAGCCTGTCATACTTTAGATTTCCTTGATTTTGTTTTAGGTCCAATAAAATCAGTTCGCGGGCATGCCACTTCGCAGTTAAAAGCATATCCGGCTGAAGATGCGGTTTCAATGTCATTTTTATTTGAAAATGGAATCCACGGATCTGGAATTTGGAATTTTGCCAGTTTTGAACGTTATGACAATACTGAAATTGTAGGCGATAAAGGAAAAATTTCTTTCTCTACTTTTGGAAATGATCCAATTCATATTCAATATGCAAATGGAGAAAAAGAAAGTCTGGCTATCGAAAATCCGCTTCATATTCAACAGCCTTTTATAGAAACTGTTATTACTGAGCTTTTAGGTAAAGAAGGTGCTTCTCCATCAAAAGGGATTTCCGGAGCCAGAACAAGCTGGGTTATTGATGAAGTTTTAAAGGAATTTAGAGAATCCAAATCGTAGCAACAGTATTTCGCCAAAAAGAAGAAATCTCACATAAAAAAAGAGGATATTCTTAACGAATATCCTCTTTTCTAAAAACTAAAAAACTTCTATAAAATTTAAAGGCTGTATTTAATTCCAAGTGTTAATCCTAAACCTGAAATACCTACATAAGAGCTTAACTCATCCATTTTATCATTTGGTCTAGTTGTATCTGATGTATCTGATGTAGCTGTGTTTGGATTAAATAATGGATTATTAGAATTTACATCTAATTTCTTATGATAGTTTGTATATCTCTGTGATGTAGTTCTAGTTGCTAATGCATCTTGTCCATTCACTGTATATTCTGTAGTTTCTTTAGTCTTACCATGAACAGTAAAGTTACGGTATTCCAACTCTGCGAAAGCAGAAATGTTTTTTCCTAATTTATAAGATGTTCCTAATGCTGCCATAAATCCAATTGTTGGATTTGGTTTCACAACATCTTTAGAATAGATACTATTTTTAGCTACCTGATTAGCACCTACATAAGTCAAAAGCTCTCTATCTGTTTTAATATCTAATGTACCGTGAATTGGCACAATAACTCCAACTTTAGTATATGGTTCAAAACCATGAGCATCACCTAAAAACATTACAATAGAAGGCGCTAAATCAAATGCTTTGATTTGTCCATCAGCTGTAAAACTAATGTATGTAGCAGCAGTAGTAGCTGGATCGTATCCATAAAGTCTATCTGTTGTCTGAGCCATAGTCTTGCTATTACTGATATAATAGTTTGCAGACATTTCAACTCCTAAACGAGTAGAAAAACGGTAACCAGCAGTGATACCACTTCTAAATCCTTGTCCAAAAGAACCTGTTATGCTTTCTCTTGAAACTAATTTATTGTTCGTTAAAGTACCTGAATATACGTCTCTGTTTGGCGCTTGACCTCCCACTTCTGGAAACTCAGTTGAAGCAGTTTGGTTGAAATATGATCCTCCTAATTTGAAATACCAGCTTTCTGGTTTTTCTGCTTTTTCTGTCTGCGCCACAGCTGTCATTGAGCAAACTAATAGTCCTAATAAAAATAGGTTCTTTTTCATAATTCTGATTTAATTGATTTATACAAATTTAGAATATCTTAACATATTCTGTAATTTGGATTAGTTAGACTTGGTACGAAATCGTTGTAATTTCAAGCAATATTACTAAAAAACTATTATGCATGCATAATTTTAACACTAAAAAAATGCATTCTTCTAAATTTTAACTGTTAAAATTTAGTTCAACTTAAAATTTATCTGCATTTTTTCCAATTCCTGCAGCAGCTCGGTGGAAATTCTTACTTTCAATCTTCTGCTTGGCATCGTAAGCTTTGTAACCACTTTTATTTCTTCTACCTCATTTACTTCTTGTATTTTGGTATCTTCAATTGCGGCATCTTCATTTTCATCATCAAAAACCGCATCATCAGCATCTTCAAAATCAGTTGGAGTCTCTACCTCAACCAGTTTTTTTATTTTTTCTAATTCCATGATTTCAAAAGTCACAGAATTATCTCCTTTGTTTTCATTAAACAAATGACTCAGTTTATGAATAAACTCCGGATGAAGATCTTTAATATTCAATAAAACAATCAGCTTTTTAGCAAAAGCTTCTAAAATGTCCTGCAATTGTCGAATCTCAACAAACTGCATTCTCGGATCTGTTTTTTTACCGGTATCATGATTTACCCAGCCGTCTTTGATTAATATTTTCAAAAAGGCAAAATTGTTCTGAATTAAGAAATGGCGGAATTTCAGGTATTCTTCACCAAAAATCTTAAACTCATAACTTTCATCATATCCTTCTAAGTTGAAAGCGGCCCAGCCTTTTCCATTCTTAGCCACACGATGCTGTACGTTGTTGATAATTCCGGCAAAATTTAGATTTTTACCTACATATTCATTCATGCTTTTTAATGCTTCTAAACGAGCATTACAGAAGTATTTCATCTCAAATCTAAAATCATCCAGCGGATGTCCAGAAATATAAATTCCAACAACCTCTTTTTCTTTTGCCAGTTTTTCCATCGTACTCCAGTCTTCACATGGAGGCACAACTGGTTCTGCGATTTGTACTTCGCTGGCTTCTCCAAATAAACTTACTTGGGATGAGTTTTCATTTTCCTGAAACTTCGATCCATAACGCATTGCTTTTTCATAGAATGTAATTCCGTCACCATCGTCGTGGAAATACTGCGCTCTGGTTGTTCCTTCAAATGAATCGAAACCTCCAGCCAATGCTAAGTTTTCAATCGCTTTTTTATTGGCAGCACGCAAATCAATTCGTTTCGCCAAATCAAAAATCGATTTATATCTTCCGTCTTTTCTATTTTCTACAATTGTTTCTACAGCTCCAGAACCTACACCTTTAATCGCTCCCATTCCGAAACGAACTGCATAATCATCGTTTACCGTAAATTTATAGTACGATTCGTTTACGTCTGGCCCAAGAACTTGTAATCCCATACGTTTACATTCTTCCATAAAGAACGAAACTTGTTTGATATCGTTCATGTTATTCGAAAGTACCGCTGCCATATATTCGGCAGGATAATGTGCTTTCAAATAAGCGGTTTGGTACGCAATCCAGGCATAACAAGTCGAGTGCGATTTGTTGAAGGCGTAACTTGCAAAGGCTTCCCAGTCTTTCCAGATTTTTTCCAAAATTTTGGCATCATGTCCTTTTTGTGCCGCTTGTTCAACAAACTTCGGCTTCATTTTATCCAGTACGTCTTTTTGTTTCTTACCCATCGCTTTACGTAAGACGTCGGCCTCACCCTTTGTAAATCCTGCCAAAGACTGAGACAAAAGCATTACCTGCTCTTGGTAAACTGTAATTCCATAGGTTTCAGATAAATATTCGGCACAGGCATCTAAATCGTATTTGATTTCTTCGTCACCGTTTTTTCTTCGAACGAAAGATGGAATATACTCTAAAGGTCCCGGACGATACAATGCGTTCATGGCAATTAAATCTCCAAAAACCGTCGGCTTCAGATCTTTCATGTATTTCTGCATCCCGGGTGACTCGTATTGGAAGATTCCAACCGTTTCTCCTCTTTGGAAAAGCGCATACGTTTCTTCATCATCAATCGGGAAATTATCTGGATCGAGATCAATTCCTGTTCTGTATTTTACCAGTTTTACGGTATCTTTTATCAGCGTAAGGGTCTTCAGACCCAAGAAGTCCATTTTAAGCAATCCAGCACTTTCTGCAACCGAGTTATCAAACTGTGTTACATATAAATCGGAGTCTTTTGCTGTTGTTACGGGAACGTAATTCGTAATATCCGACGGCGTAATGATTACCCCGCAGGCGTGAATTCCCGTGTTACGCATCGATCCTTCAAGGATTTTTGCCTGCTGAATGGTTTCTCCTGCCAAATCATCTTCATTGGCAATCGCGATTAATTCTTTTACGTTATCAAATTCGTCAGAACGAAGTGCTTTTTTAACCTCATCTTCACTCTCTGAAATAAAACGCGCCAAATTCCATTTTGATGGCATCATTCCCGGAATCAGTTTTGCAATTCTATCGGCTTCGAATAATGGTAAATCCAGTACACGTGCCGTATCACGAATCGCCGATTTGGTCGCCATTTTACCATACGTGATAATCTGTGCTACCTGTTTTTGACCGTATTTGTTGATTACATAGTCCATTACACGTCCACGACCCTCGTCATCAAAGTCGATATCAATATCGGGCATCGATACACGGTCAGGATTTAGGAAACGCTCAAAAAGCAAATCGTACTTAATAGGGTCAATATTCGTAATCCCGAGACAGTATGCAACGGCAGAACCCGCTGCAGAACCACGGCCTGGTCCTACCGAGACATCCATTTTTCTTGCTTCGGCGATGAAATCCTGTACAATCAAGAAATAACCCGGATATCCAGAGTTCGAAATCGTCATTAACTCAAAATCCAAACGCTCCTGAATCGATTCGGTAATCTCGCCGTAACGTCTTTTGGCACCTTCCATCGTAAGGTGTCGCAAGTATTTATTTTCCCCTCTTACACCTCCGTCTTCTTCATCTTCGGGAACCATAAATTCGTCAGGGATTTCAAATTTAGGAAGCAATACATCACGATAAAGTGAATATCCTTCAACCTTATCTATAACTTCCTGAATATTGATAATGGCTTCGGGCAAATCGGCGAAGAGTTTTTTCATCTCTTCTTCTGACTTATAATAATACTCCTGATTTGGAAGTCCGTAGCGGTAACCGCGTCCACGTCCAATAGGCGTTGCCTGCTTTTCACCGTCTTTTACACAAAGTAAAATATCATGCGCATTTGCATCTTCTTTATTTAAGTAATACGTATTGTTTGTCGCAATTAATTTGACATTGTGTTTTTGCGAAAATTCAATCAGGGTTTTGTTGACACGATTTTCATCTTCCTGATTATGACGCATAACTTCCAGATAGAAGTCTTCGCCAAATTGTTCTTTCCACCAAATCAATGCTTCTTCGGCTTGGTTTTCACCAATATTCAGGATTTTACTCGGAATCTCTCCGTATAAATTTCCAGACAAAACCATGATATCGCCTTTGTATTGTTCCACAATCGTGCGGTCAATCCTCGGAACATAATAAAATCCTTCAGTATAAGCAATCGAAGCCATTTTGGCTAAGTTGTGGTAACCCGCTTTGTTTTTGGCCAGTAACACAACCTGATAACCGTTGTCTTTTTTACTTTTATCTAAATGATTTTCGCAGATATTAAATTCACAGCCTACAATTGGTTTTATTTCGGTTTCTGTTGGTTCTTCTCCTGCTTCAACCAAAGCTTTATTTTTACCAGATGCTGCTTTGTTATGATTCATTACGGCACTCACAAAATGGAAAGCTCCCATCATGTTTCCGGTATCGGTCATTGCAACCGCAGGCATTCCGTTTTTAGCTGTTGCTGCGACAATGTTTCCAATTCCGATAGTAGATTGAAGTACCGAAAACTGCGTATGATTGTGTAAATGCGCAAATTTTGCTGCTTTGAAATCAGCTTTATCTTCTTCTGAAACAACGGTCTGCTGCCCTTCTCCAGCTAAAGCTTTAAGCTGTTCCCTGATTTTATCTGAAGCAGCTTTTAAATTAATGTGTTTTAAACCAATTAACTTAAATGGCTCAGCATTTCTTTCTTGAAATTCTTTGAAATATTCCTTAGAAACGTCTAATTCTTCTTTTGTAAAAACCTCTCTTCTAACCAATTCCAAGAAACAACGCGTAGTTGCCTCAACGTCGGCAGTTGCATTGTGCGCTTCCGCGAAAGGCTGATCGAAAAGATAGCTGTGTAATTCGGTCAGAGTCGGCAATTTGAATTTTCCTCCACGACCTCCAGGAAGCTGTAATAACGAAGCCGTAACTTCGGTACAAGTATCCAAAACAGGCATTGAAGCCATTTGAGACTCCACTCCCATTCTATGGAATTCAGCTCCCATAATATTAACGTCGAAACCTAAATTTTGTCCAACGATAAATTTAGTTTTGCTTAAAGCAATATTGAATTTTTCTAAAACTTCGGCCAAAGTGATTCCATCGGCTTCAGCCAATTCAGTTGAAATTCCGTGAATACGCTCGGCGTCATACGGAATATTAAATCCTTCTGGTTTTACCAAATAGTCCTGATGCTCAATAAGCTGTCCCATTTCGTCATGTAGCTGCCACGCAATCTGTATACAGCGAGGCCAGTTATCAGAATCGGTTATCGGGGCATCCCAGCGTTTTGGTAATCCGGTTGTTTCGGTATCGAATATTAAATACATAGAGTTGTAAAAGTCAAATTTTAAAGCTCCAAATCCCAAATTCTACACATTGCAAAACATTGACAACATGAAACATAACAAAATGCGAAATGAAAAATCGGAGGAATTCAAATTTACGCTTTTTTTAGAGAAATAAAGAAGCGAAAGTTGTTAACAAAAACGTTAATTAAAACTCCTCGATTGCAATACTTAAAATTTTAAACACATAGAAACATAGATTTCAATTTTATAAAAAGAAGCCTAAAAAAAATCTAGATTTTTAACACATAGCTATATAAGTGAAACGTCTTTGTAGACAAAGAAAAACTATGTCTCTATGTGTTTAAAACAAATTACACTCAAAGTTTTATAATCCAAAAAACTTCGATTATTCATTTTGGATACTCATTGCACCAAAATGAACACTTTTAAGCTGTAGTGTATCCTGAACTTTGCTTCATCAAATTACAACAATTAAAAAAAACAATAATCATGAAAACAATTTTTATCACAGGCGCATCATCAGGTTTAGGAAAAGCAACAGCAAAATTATTCCACGAAAAAGGATGGAATGTAATTGCCACAATGAGAACTCCTGAAAAAGAAACAGAACTTTCTCAATTAAAAAATGTAACGCTTTTACCATTAGACGTCACCAATTACGATCAAATTCAAAACACAGTAAAAAAGGCATTGGAACTAAGCGATATCGACATTGTTTTTAATAATGCTGGCTATGGTTTAATTGGACCTTTGGAAAGCCTTTCTGACGATCAAATTACAAAACAATTAAACACTAACTTATTGGGTGTAATTCGAGTTACCAATGCTTTTATTCCGTATTTCAGAGAAAGAAAAAGCGGTTTATTTATCTCAACAACTTCTATTGGCGGATTGATCGCTTTTCCTTTAGGATCTGTTTACCACGCAACAAAATGGGGATTGGAAGGCTGGAGCGAAAGTATGGCTTACGAATTAAATCCGTTTGGAGTACATATTAAAACGGTTTCTCCGGGCGGTATTAAAACAGAATTTTTACACGGTTCTCTTGACACAGGAGCAAAACCTGAATATGAAGCTATGACCAACAGTATGTTTGCCAGTGTTGACACGATGTTTGAAATGGCATCAACTCCAGAACAAATTGCCGATGTGGTTTATGAAGCTGCAACTGACGGAAAAAATCAGCTAAGATATGTTGCTGGAGAAGATGCAAAAGCACTTTACAAACAAAGGTTAGAATTAGGCGCAGAGACTTTCCGTACTGAATTTGGAAAACAGTTTCTTGGAGCATAATAACTCCTAATAAGACTGTCCAAAAAGCTTTCAATATTCTTTTTTTAAGCTCCAGCGGAGCGAAATTATGTATAGAAATTCAATAATCCAGACACAAAAGAGCTCCAGCGGAGCAAAATATTTATCGCAATGAATATGTCGCTCCGCTGGAGCTTTGTTCTCAATAATAAACATGATTTCTATAAATATTTCGCTTCTCCGAAGCTGATTTTAGTCTCTCAAATTTTCATACTTTTATATCATGGAAAAGAAAAACAATAATCCGGAAAAAATCTCTTCTATATCACAGTTTCATGACCTGCTTCGACTGCCAAAACCGCTTCATCCGATGGTCAGTTTGGTAGACAATACGCTATTGGTTATCAATGAAGATTTGGCAAATCATGCTTTTTTGCTTGATTTTTACAAGGTGTCTTATAAATTTTCCACTAATGGCAAAATGGGTTATGGACAAGGTTATTATGATTTTAACGAAGGCGGACTTATGTTTGCTTCTCCAAATCAGTTGATCTTTACTGAAAATGAGGAAGGTGCTGCATACTGTGGTTATACACTTCTATTTCATCCTGATTTCATTCGAAATTATCCTTTGGGAAAAAGCATCAAAAAATATGGTTTCTTTTCTTATGACACCAATGAAGCTCTGCATCTTTCAGACGGTGAAAAAACAATTATTATAGGATTATTACAAAGCATCGACAATGAACTCAATACGGCAATTGACGAAATGAGCCAGGATGTGATTGTTTCTTATATTGATGTTTTGCTGAATTACAGCAATCGTTTTTACAAACGCCAATTTATTACCAGAAAAACCATCAGTCACGATTTGTTATTAAAAGTCGAAGAAACTTTAGACAACTACATCAGCAATGCAGAAACCTTAAAAAGAGGATTGCCTACAGTAGAATTTCTGGCTTCACAGATTAATGTTTCTAGTCATTATCTCAGCGATATGCTTCGTAATTTAACCGGATTAAATGCGCAACAGCACATTCATTCGAAATTAATCGAAAAATCAAAAGATTTCCTGATTACTACCAATCTTTCAGTAGCCGAAATTGCTTATCAATTGGGTTTTGAATATCCGCAGTCATTTAGTAAATTATTCAAAAAGAAAACCAGTCTTACCCCATTAGAATTTAAAAACTCATTGAATTAATTTTCAAAATTATTGTCTTCAAAAAATCAGTTTCTGCCTCAAAAAATCATAAAATTTGATAAAAATACACTTCTTGGATGTCGTAGTATTTTGATGTTTTATTGAATCTAAATAACGTCTTGAAAACTACTTTAAAAGCTTTAAAAAACCCAAAAAGCATTCTTTTTGCAAAAATTTTAAAACTAACAATTATTACTATTTTTATACATTTTGTTAGATTTTTTCAATCAAATTCTTATATTTTATAGTGATTATGAGATAAATTTGCAAACTATTAAAACAAAAAACAAACAAGAAAAATTAAAGCCGAAAAAGAAAAAGCAAATCAGTTTCTTAATCATTTTTCTTTCAAATTTTAGTCTGCAAAAGCCGTTTGGCAATTTGTAATTTAGTTTGGGTATCGTATATAATGAAATATCGAAATTGACGCTTTTCTATCTTTTTTTACTTTTGTTTTGCTATTATAATGAACAGGAAATTGCTGTGGTTATAGAAATTACAATTAAAAAAAATAAAAAATGAGTAAGACATTATTTGACAAAGTATGGGATTCACATGTTGTGCGTAAAATTGAAGATGGACCAGATGTGTTTTTTATTGACCGCCATTTCATTCATGAAGTTACGAGTCCTGTTGCTTTTTTAGGATTAAAATCAAGAGGCGTTAACGTATTATATCCGGAACGTACTTTTGCAACTGCCGACCACAATACACCAACCATAAACCAACATTTACCAGTTCAGGATCCACTTTCTGCTAACCAGCTTCAAGCTCTTGAAGACAATGCTAACGAATACGGAATTTCGCACTGGGGATTAGGTCACCAAAAAAATGGAATTGTACACGTAGTAGGTCCTGAAAACGGAATTACTTTGCCAGGTGCTACTATTGTATGCGGGGATTCGCATACGTCTACTCACGGTGCTTTTGGAGCTATCGCTTTTGGTATCGGTACATCTGAGGTTGAGATGGTGCTTTCTACTCAATGTATTATGCAGCCTAAGCCAAAGAAAATGCGTATTAACGTAAACGGTAAATTAAGCAAAGGTGTTGGTCCAAAAGACGTTGCGCTTTATATTATTGCTCAGTTAACTACTTCTGGAGGAACAGGATATTTTGTTGAATATGCTGGTGATGTTTTCGAAAACATGACTATGGAAGGTCGTATGACAGTTTGTAATTTAAGTATCGAAATGGGTGCTCGCGGAGGAATGATTGCTCCTGACCAAACTACTTTTGATTTTCTTGAAGGAAGACTTTACGCTCCAAAAGGAGAAGCTTGGACAAAAGCTGTTGAATACTGGAAGACTCTTAAAACTGATGCTGATGCTGTGTTTGATGCTGAATTAAACATCAAAGCGGAAGACATCGAACCAATGATTACTTATGGTACTAACCCTGGAATGGGAATTGGTATCACAAAACATATCCCAAGTGCAAAAGAGGTTGAAGGCGGCGAGGAAACTTACAAAAAATCTTTGGCTTACATGGGCTTCAACGAAGACGATGTAATGATTGGAAAACAAATCGATTACGTTTTCTTAGGAAGCTGTACAAATGGACGTATTGAAGATTTTAGAGCTTTTGCTGAAATTGTAAAAGGAAGAAAAAAAGCAGAGAATGTTACCGCTTGGTTAGTTCCGGGTTCTCACGTTGTTGAAGCGCAGATTAAAGAAGAAGGTATTTTAGATATTTTGACTGAAGCTGGTTTTGTATTACGTCAGCCGGGTTGTTCAGCTTGTTTAGCAATGAACGATGATAAAGTTCCTGCAGGAAAATATGCAGTAAGTACTTCAAACAGAAACTTTGAAGGTCGTCAAGGTCCTGGTTCAAGAACGCTTTTAGCAAGTCCAATTATGGCTGCTGCTGCTGCTGTTACAGGAAAACTAACAGACCCAAGAGAGCTTTTTTAAAGATTTAGGAATGAAGATTAACGATTTTTGATTTCAGATTTCGATACGCTTCATTAAAAAATCTTCTAAAATTTCAATTTACATTTTACAAAAAACATTAACGATTACAATTTTAAGACACAACAACAAATCTAAAATCAGAAATCGTTAATCAAAAATCAAAAATCAAATGGCATACGATAAATTTAATATACTTACGAGCAGTGCAGTGCCACTGCCAATTGAGAACGTAGATACAGATCAAATCATTCCAGCTCGTTTCTTAAAAGCTACAAAACGTGAAGGCTTTGGAGATAATCTTTTTAGAGACTGGAGATATAATGGAGATGATACTCCAAAAGCAGATTTCGTTTTAAACAATCCAACTTACAGCGGAAAAATTTTAGTTGGAGGAAAAAACTTCGGTTCTGGATCTTCAAGAGAGCACGCTGCATGGGCAGTTTACGATTACGGATTTAGAGCTGTAGTTTCTAGTTTCTTTGCTGATATCTTCAAAGGAAACTGTTTAAATATTGGTGTTTTACCAGTACAAATCAGCCCAGAATTTTTAGCAAATATTTTCGAAGCTATCGAAGCTGATCCAAATACTGAATTAGAAATCAACCTTCCAAACCAAACGATTACTTTATTGTCAACTGGTGAGCAAGAATCATTCGCTATTAACGGTTACAAAAAAAATAACATGATTAATGGTTTTGACGATATTGATTATTTACAAAACATGAAGGAAGATATTAAGGCTTTCGCCGATAAACTTCCGTACTAATAGAAATATCATTCAGTCTATTAGACCCGGCAGGCTTTAAAAACCAGTCGGGTCTTTCTAGAATATAGAACGCGGATAAAACAGATTTACTATCGCAAAAGCACGGATTAACGCAGATTTTATTTCATTTAATAATAAAAAATCCGTTTTTATCAGCGTCTTCGCAAAGCGAATCCGTAAAATCAGCGTCAAAAATTAGAATACGTTTATCTGTTGCATTCAAACAGTTAGAAATTAGAAATATCAATATGGAAAAAAGAAAAATTGAAATAATGGATACGACACTCCGTGATGGCGAACAAACCTCAGGAGTATCTTTTTCTGCTGCAGAAAAATTAACCATTGCGCAATTGTTGTTGGAGGAATTAAATATTGATAGAATCGAAATTGCTTCTGCCCGCGTGAGCGAAGGAGAATTTCAGGCCGTAAAAGGCATTACTTCATGGGCCGAAGAAAAAGGATACATTGACAGAATTGAAGTTTTGACGTTTGTTGACGGAGGCGTTTCAATTGACTGGATGAAAAAAGCCGGTGCCAAAGTACAGAATTTATTGACCAAAGGTTCAATGAATCACTTAACACATCAATTAAAGAAAACTCCGGAACAGCATTTTTCTGAAATCGCTCAAATCATTGCTTTAGCTAAAGAAAACAATATAGAAACCAATGTTTATCTGGAAGACTGGAGCAACGGAATGCGAAATTCTCCAGATTATGTTTTTCAATTTCTAGATTTCTTAGCAACACAGCCAATCAAAAGAGTTTTACTCCCTGATACTTTAGGTGTTTTAATTCCATCTTTAACTTTTGAGTTTATTTCGAAAATCAGAGCAAAATACCCAAACATTCATTTTGATTTCCATGCTCACAACGACTACGATTTAAGCGTTGCCAATGTTATGGAAGCGATAAAAGCGGGAATCAACGGACTTCACGTTACGGTAAACGGAATGGGAGAACGTGCCGGAAACGCTCCGCTTGAAAGCACTGTTGCTGTAATCAACGATTATTTACCACAAGTAAAAATCAATGTAAAAGAAACTTCTTTGTATTCTGTAAGCAAATTGGTTGAGACTTTTACAGGCTACAGAATTCCTGCCAACAAACCTATTGTAGGTGACAATGTTTTTACACAGACTGCTGGAATTCATGCTGACGGAGACAACAAAAACAACTTGTATTTTAACGATCTTCTTCCGGAACGTTTTGGAAGAAAAAGAAAATACGCTTTAGGAAAAACTTCTGGAAAAGCCAATATTGAAAAAAATCTTCAGGAATTAGGTTTAAAACTTAACAACGAAGATTTGAAATTGGTTACCCAAAGAATTATCGAACTAGGCGACAAAAAAGAAACCGTAACTAAGGAAGATCTTCCATACATTATTTCGGATGTTTTGGACAGCCATACTTACGAAGAAAGAATCACAATAAACTCTTATATGCTGGTTCATTCAAAAGGAATGCGCCCATCTACGACTTTATCTTTGAATTTAAACGGAGAAATAATCGAAGAAAATGCACAGGGAGACGGTCAGTTTGATGCTTTTATGAATGCTTTATCAAAGATTTACAAAAGCAAGAAACTTACGCTTCCAAAATTAATTGATTACGCAGTTAGAATCCCACCAGGAAGTAGTTCTGATGCATTGTGTGAAACCATTATTACATGGACAAACAACGAAAAAGAATTCAAAACCCGCGGATTAGATTCAGATCAAACCGTTGCAGCGATTATTGCAACACAAAAAATGCTTAACATTATAACTTAATATAGGTACAAAGGTTCAAAGTGACAAAGGTCTACACCTGCTTTTAAACTTTGAACCTTTGCAACTTTGTCACTTTGAACCTTAATAAAACATATAGAATGAAATTAAACATAGCCCTTTTAGCCGGCGACGGAATCGGACCAGAAGTAATAAATGAAGCTGTAAAAGTATCTGATGCTGTTGCAAAAAAATTCGGACATGAAATTACTTGGAAACCAGCTTTAACCGGTGCGGCTGCAATTGATGCAGTAGGTGAACCTTATCCAGACGCAACACACGAAATTTGTAAAAATGCTGATGCCGTTCTTTTTGGAGCAATCGGACACCCAAAATACGATAACGATCCTTCTGCACCAGTACGTCCAGAGCAAGGTTTATTAAAAATGCGTAAAGCATTAGGTTTGTTCGCAAACGTAAGACCAACTTTTACATTCCCATCTTTATTAGATAAATCGCCGCTAAAAAGAGAAAGAATTGAAGGAACTGATTTAGTTTTCTTAAGAGAATTAACTGGAGGTATTTACTTTGGTGAAAAAGGAAGAAAAGATAACGGAGATACAGCTTACGACAACTGTGTTTACACTAGAGCCGAAGTACAGCGTTTAGCTAAAAAAGGTTTTGAATTAGCAATGACTCGTTCTAAAAAATTATGCTGCGTTGATAAAGCAAACGTTTTGGAAACTTCTCGTTTGTGGAGAGAAACGGTTCAGGCAATGGAAAAAGATTATCCAGAGGTTGAAGTCAGCTACGAATTTGTTGATGCGGTTGCTATGCGTTTGGTTCAATGGCCAAATTCTTATGACGTATTAATTACTGAAAACTTATTTGGAGATATCTTAACAGACGAAGCTTCTGTAATTTCTGGTTCAATGGGATTAATGCCTTCTGCTTCTATGGGAGCTGAAGTATCTTTGTTCGAACCTATTCACGGTTCTTATCCACAAGCTACAGGATTAAACATAGCAAACCCAATGGCTACTATTTTATCTGCTGCTATGATGTTCGAAAACTTCGGATTGATGGAAGAAGGGAAAGCAATGAGAGATGCTGTAAACAAAGCTTTAGAAGCTGGAGTAGTTACTGAAGATTTAGCTAACGGAGGTAAAGCACACGGTACTAAAGAAGTTGGTGACTGGTTAGCTGCGAATGTATAACAGTTTATTTTGTTTGCTTCGCTGGTTCGGCTAAAGCCTTGGGTCAGGTTTCAAGTTTCAGGTTGCTGGAACGTGAAACTTGAAACAAATAAAACCTGAAACAAAAAAAGGGATCAACTTTCGTTGATCCCTTTTATATTTTAGAAAAAAAACATTAATATTCTCTTCTGTTTCCGCGATCTCCGCCACGGTTGTTTCCGTAACCACCACGATCGTTTCCTCCGCGGTTGTTATTAAAACTTCTTCTTTCGCCTTCTGGTTTTGGCTCAGATTTATTTACAACGATTGTACGACCTGAAACAACAGCACCGTTCAATTCGTCGATAGCTTTCTGAGCTTCGCTATCATTTGGCATTTCAACAAAACCAAAGCCTTTACTTCTTCCAGTAAATTTATCAGTAATAATTTTAACAGAGTCAACTGTTCCATAAGCCTCAAAAGACTCTCTTAAATCTGCTTCCTCAATACTGAATGGAAGGCTTCCAACGAAAATATTCATAGATACTTTTTTATAATAACGACAAATGTAGTCTTATTTTTCTGTAATCTACTATATATTAGTTTATTTAAGTTTTTATTTAGATTTAAAAGCACTGATCAGTAAAATAAAGGGGCTGATAAAAAATTATAAATGAAGAACATAATCGTTCTCTTGAATTGGAACTTTATAAAAAACCCCTTCTGTAAAATTAATATTAGGATTTTCTATATCTGTTTCATCATTATTTAGTGCAGTAAATTTAAATGTCCCTGATATTGTATTATTGACTGCATTGTAGTCTGTAATTGTTATCTGTCCGTTACCAATATTAGTTCCGGTAGAAAATGAAGCCGCTTCAGAAGGAAGTGTATTTTCGTAAACAGCTTTAGAAACATCATTAACACCCAGAGCAAAAGTTTTTTTTTCTTTAGAAGCTGCCTGCAAAGCAACTTTTTCGTATCCTAAAGAACCTTCAATTATAATGGTTCCATTTATACCTGAATAAGCTTTATAAGTTTGAGCTCTCCAAAAAACATTATTTTTTAAAGTTTGAAAAGCTGGATTATTAAATTTTACATCTTCTGTACAAGACCCCAAAACAAATAGAAGCGATAAAAAATAAAAGATTTTTTTCATAAAAGAAATTTGACACAAAAATATTGCATAAAAACATAGGGTGCTAAAAAATAAAAGTCAAAAAAATGCTAAAAAATGATTCTCAAATATATTTAATGACTTTAAAACGAATTTTTGACAAAAAAATTATATCTTTGCGCCCTTAATTAACGGAGGTCGAGTACCTCAAAATTTAATCACTAGATTATGTCAGTAAAAATTAGATTACAAAGACACGGTAAAAAAGGAAAACCTTTTTACTGGGTAGTAGCTGCAGATGCACGCTCAAAAAGAGATGGTAAATACTTAGAAAAAATAGGTACTTACAATCCAAACACAAACCCAGCAACTGTTGAGTTAAACCTTGACAGCGCAGTTAAATGGTTACACAATGGTGCTCAGCCAACTGATACTGCAAGAGCTATCCTTTCTTACAAAGGTGCTTTATTGAAACACCACCTTGATGGAGGAGTTCGTAAAGGAGCTTTAACTCAAGAACAAGCTGATGCTAAATTAACTGCATGGTTAGAAGCTAAAGCTGGAAAAGTTGATGCTAAAAAAGATGGTTTATCAAAAGCACAAGCTGATGCTAAAGCTAAAGCTTTAAAAGCTGAAAAAGAAGTTAACGATAAGCGTATCGCTGCTGCTGCAAAAGCTGAAGCTGATGCTATCGCTGCTGCATCTGCAACTGAAGAAGCTGCGACTGAAGAAGTTGCTGAAGCTGCTGAAGAAGCACCTGTTGCTGAAGAGAATAACGAAACAACTGAAGCATAATTTTACTTAGCGATAATGCGTAAAGAAGAATGTTTTTATTTAGGTAAAATCGCTAAAAAATTTAGTTTCAAGGGTGAAGTTCTGATCTATTTAGATACAGACGAACCTGAGTTATACGAAAACCTGGAATCAGTGTTTGTTGAGCACAACAAACACTTGGTTCCTTTTTTTATTGAAACAAGTTCTTTACACAAAGGTGATTTCTTAAGAGTTCGCTTTGAAGATGTAAATACTGAAGAAGATGCCGACGCTATTGTTGGTAATTCTATCTATCTTCCTCTAACTATGCTGCCGAAACTTACCGGCAACAAATTTTATTTCCACGAAGTTATTGGTTTTGAAATCGAAGACAAACGTTTAGGTGTTTTCGGAAAAATAACTTCTATTAATGATTCTTCTGCTCAGCCTCTTTTTGAAGTTTTAAACGGCGAAGTAGAAATTCTAGTACCAATGATCGATCATTTTCTTGTAAAAATCGATCGTGAAAACAAAAAAGTAATCATGGACCTTCCTGTAGGTCTTGTTGAGATGTACCTTTAATTTAGTGTTCAGTCTCAGTTTTAAGTGTTCAGTTTCTTATCTGAATTCAAAATCTTAATAATAAATTAGAATTTACTATGTTTCAGTTTAAGCAATTTTCTGTTAAACAAGACAAAACCGCTATGAAAGTTGGCACAGATGGTGTTTTGCTTGGTTCTTGGGCTCCTGTTTCTCATAATCCTTTCAGCATTTTAGATATTGGTGCAGGAACTGGAATTATTGCTTTAATGCTGGCGCAAAGAACTCACGCAGAACAAATTGATGCTCTGGAAATTGACGAAGATGCTTATGAACAAGCTGTAGAAAATTTTGAAGCTTCTCCGTGGGGTGATAGATTATTTTGTTTTCATGCTGGTTTGGATGAATTTATAGAAGAACCTGAAGACGAATATGATTTGATTGTTTCGAATCCGCCTTTTTATGCCGAAGATTATAAAACGAATGACGAACAACGGGATTTAGCAAGATTTCAGGATGCAATGCCTTTTGAAGAGATTGTTGAAGCTGCTGATTTACTGCTTTCTGAAAACGGAATTTTAGCTGTCATTATTCCTTTTAGAGAAGAAGCAAAATTTACTGCTTTGGCTAAAGATTTTGAATTGTATCCAATAAAAATTACACACGTCAAAGGCACTCCAAAATCAGAAATTAAACGCAGTTTATTAGCTTTCAGCCGAAACGAAGTTTCTGAAATTGAAATTGACGAATTAGTTATCGAAATCGACAGGCATGTTTATACACCAGAATATATTGACCTGACTAAAGAATTTTATCTGAAAATGTAAATTCTTAATCCGATTTTGTCTGAGATATTTATTCAGCAGTTTGAGGCTCTTTTTTTTGAATGAAATCTTTTAACTTTTCCCAGTTATCAAGAATTTTTGAATACAGCAGTCTAAAAAAACTGTTTTTATTTATCCCTTTTATGTTAAAGTAAAAAACATCAGGAATTGGATAAACTGCTTTTTTATTTTCGCATTTTACTTTATACTCAATCATATCATAAAACATGCATTCGAATTGGTTCTTAAATAGTATTAAACCATTCTGCCATTTTATTTCATCTGAAACGCCTTGTGCTATTATATGATCAAAAAAGACTTTAAAATTACCTTCAAGTTCTCCTTTTACAGCTAAATACGTCATACTTTGAATACTATCCGGATAATCCAAAATAGAATTACCTAAAGCTAAGTCATTAAACAAAAAGCTGCATTCATCAAAAGAAAAATATTCTTCGTTTGTAAAAACATGTTTATAATCTCTGCTTTGCATAAAAAGCGTATTCAATTTCTCTATATTTCGATATAAACAAAATGTCCCTGTTATAAAATCTACCCGGCTATTTAAAATATCAAAATCTGCCAATAGTTCATTGGTCATAAATCCTCTAATATCTCCATAAACCATATCAATATCTCCGTGGCCCCAAAAATCATAAGAACCAAGAATCTCAGGAAATAAAAATCTGTAAGCAGGTTTAAAATCACATAATTTATACGGCTTATTTATAACAACTTCAAATCCCAGCTTTTGTGAGGCATTGATTTTAAAATCTTCTAGTGTTTTATATACGACTTTAATATTATCCGGTTTTTCAGGTATTACATTCGTATTGTCTGTAACGATAATAAAATCAATCGAAGGATTGTATTTACAGGATTTTACGAAATAAGGAAAGTACCATGGATAATCTCCATACCAACAGGTCATTATTGCAATTGAAGGTAAATCTTTCATATATAAAATATTTATTTTGAAATTCTAAACCTGCTCAAAAATACTTTTAAACTGATATAAAATTCTTTCTATTAATCGAAGATCTTCTGTTACAATTTCTGCACTTCCTTTCATTTCCTGCTGAAAAGTAATTTGTCTATTGTATGATGTTTTTAAACCGTTTGGAAGAGCTACATCTATAAGAAGATTTCCATCTTTATCCGGAACCAGAGAAATATTTTGAATTTTTCCTTTTAAAACACCAAATTCCTTATCAGGAAAATTAGCCAGACGTATATTAACCCTCTGCCCTATTTTTATTTTTCCTGAGTTTAATGCAGGCGCTTTTACTTTTCCTATAAAACCATTTTTAGCATCGGGAATAATCGAAAAAACATTATCTCCGGAATTTATAGTTTGGTTTTCTGTCCAGATCTGCAAAAAGGTGACTTTTCCGCTGATTGAAGATTTTAAAGCATAAGCCAGTTCCCAGTCTTTTATAACTTTTTTAAGCTGAAAAAAGGACTGTGCCATATTCCTTCCTAAGTTAACTTCCTCTTTAGTGCTGTTTATATGCGAATTCTGACTTGATTTTGTATTATCAATAAGTGAGGACTTTAATTGGGAAATAGACGACAAAAGCCCTCTATAACTCTTTTGCGCCTGAAGAAAACCTAATTTCTTTGCTTCCATTTCCTGAGCCGAAATAATTCCTTTGTTGAACAAAACTTCAAAACGGGCAATCTCGTTTTTCTGAAGCTGTAATTCGCTTTCATTAATTACTTTTTGCTGTTCTAAAATTTCCAGCCTTTCTTTGATTTGAATTTTCTCTGAAACCTGAGCTCTGTTTTCTATAGCAAAAGGCTGCAGATCATGATTCAATTGCTGCGCCTGGTAATCTTTCTGAAAAACAGCATAAGCACTTTCTATTTCGCCTAACTGCGTGTTTTTTAACTTCGAAAACGGAAATTGGGCTTGCGGATCGTTAATATTGTAACTGTCGGTTATACTTTTCAGCAAAAAAACATCTTTATAATTTGCTGTATTTTCTATAACTGCAAGTGTTTTATTTTTAGACACTATTGCTTTATTTTTCACCAAAATTGCTTCAATTCTTCCAGATGATTTTGATACGATTTTCTCTGGCGGAATATTGGTTGTAATTATAATTTCAGTATTTACAACATCGGGATATTTAATAAACCATGAAACAAAAAAGAGTATGACAATAATCGCAAAAATCATAACTGTTCCCCAGCGTATCATCCAATGAGGCACTTTGGTGAGAATGTCCTGAACTTCTTCACTTCTTAATTCAAACGTATCGTTATTTTCTGCCATAATTAATTTCCTAACTGTAACTGATTTTTAACCAATTCAAAGTAATTTCCTTTTTGCTCTACTAAAGCGGTATGATTTCCTATTTCGATAATTTTCCCTTTGTCTAAAACCACAATCTGATCTGCATTTATCACTGTGCTTAGTCGGTGTGCAATTACGATTACGGTTTTATTTTTAAAGAAAATATCAAGTTTCTGCATAATTTCTTTTTCATTGTTTGCATCAAGAGCCGAAGTTGCTTCATCAAAAAATAAAATTTCAGGATTTTTATATACTGCTCTGGCAATTAACAAACGTTGTTTTTGTCCGGTGCTCATTCCTAATCCTTCTGCTCCAATTTTGGTATTATATCCTAATGGAAGTTCGCTGATATATTGTTTGATATTCGCTACATCCGATGCATAAACCAATCGTTCTTTGTCAACTTTATCTACTCCAAAAGCAATATTATTAGCAATCGTGTCGCTAAAAATAAATCCTTCCTGCATTACAGATCCAATAGAAGAACGCCAGGCCTTTTGTGAAATATTTTTAAGCTGAGAATTTCCAATAATAATCTCTCCTTTTTCGGGTTCATAAAACTTAAGAAGCAGTTTCATGAGTGTTGTTTTTCCGCTGCCGCTTACACCTACGATTGCCGTGACTTTATTGGCCGGAATTTGTAAACTCAAATTATCTAAAACAGGAATATCTGAACCTAAATACCTATAAGAGACATTTTTTAATTCAATATCTGAATCATACGGAACATCATGTGACTGATGTTCTTCTTGTTGTGTTTCATCTTCCTTTTCATGAATTTCAGACAATCTGGCCAATGAAATTTTAGCGTCCTGAAGTTCTCTCACAAACTGAATAAGCTGGGTAATTGGGCCATTTAAGCTCCCTACAATTGAATTAATGGCAAGCATCATCCCTAATGTTATTGAACCATCGATTACTAGTTTTGCAGACAAAAACGTAATAAAAATATTCTTCAACTCATTAATTACTGATGAGCCAATGGTTTGTGACTGTTCTAAAACCAATCCTTTTATCGAAACTCTAAAAAGTCTTGCCTGAACATATTCCCAGCCCCAGCGTTTTTGTTTTTCGGCATTATGAAGCTTTATTTCCTGCATTCCGTTAATAAGCTCCATAACTTTTCCCTGCTCATTAGAAACTTCTGCAAAACGTTTATAATCTAAAGTTTCTCTGCGTTTCAAGAACAATGTAATCCATCCAAAGTAAAGGAGGCTTCCGGCAAAAAACACTAAAAATATTTTGAGATTGAAATAAGCCAGCACAGCTCCCATCACAAACATATTAATAACCGAGAACAAAACATTTAAAGAGGACGTGGTTAGTATTTTTTCGATTCTGTGATGATCATTTATTCGCTGCATGATATCACCTGTCATTCTTACATCAAAGAAAGAAATAGGCAGATTCATTAATTTGATAAAGAAATCTGAAATTAATGAAATGTTGATACGTGTTGAAAGATGGAGCAGAATCCAGCTTCTTATAAGCTCTAAACCGGTTCTTCCTGCGAAAAGGAACAACTGGGCAAAAAGAATCAGATAAATAAAATGAATATTTTGATTTTGGATTCCAACATCAACAATACTTTGGGTTAAAAACGGAAATATCAGCTGTAATAAACTGCTCGCCAATAACCCGATACTTAACTGAAAAAGATATGATTTATAACGAAGTACATATTGCGATAATATGCCAAAACCAAATCCTTTGTTATCTTCTTTATCAAAATCGGTCTGATAAAATTTTGGTGTAGCTTCAATTAATAAAGCAACTCCTTCCTGAGTAAAATCGTCTGCATTGTTTCCTATCCAGAATTTTAAAAAATCTTGCTTATTATATTCAATTAAACCAAAAGCAGGGTCAGAAATATAATAAATACCTTTTTTGATTTTATAAAGTACAACGTAATGGTTTTTATTCCAATGCAGAATACAAGGCAGAGGAGCTTCTTCTAATCTTTCTAAATTTAATTTTACACCCAGAGTCCTAAAACCAACTTTCTCTGCAGCATCACTTAAAAAAAGCAAATTGCTTCCTTCACGAGTTGTTTCGCTGTTGTCTCGCAACTCCTGAATACTGATTGTTTTGCCGTAATGTTTGGCAATAATTTTTAAACATGTCGGGCCGCAATCTTTAAAATCTGCCTGCTTGTAATTTGTGAATTTTTTCAATTCTGTTATTTGGGTTTGTTTATAGCAATATTATACAAAAATTCTTAAAAAAATAAAAAATAGGCTTAAATTATATCAATTCAACTTTGTTATAATTAAATGTTTTAGTTTTTGTCAAACCTTTTGTTTTATACACTTTTTAGTATTTCAGGTTTATAAAAAGAAAAAAGCCTTGTTAAGTAAATAACAAAGCTTTCAACTATTATTTAATAATTTTTTTTAAGATTCTAATGGGCAGTTTTCTTCAATAACTGTGGCACAAGTTTCTCCTTCACCAGGATGTATTACACCAGCAAAAATTCCAGTTCCCGGACAATAACATGCTTCGATACCAGGTCCTCCGCCAATTATATTTTTTCTCTCATTAACGCTTAAAACTTCAACTCCTGCAAGGTTTTTTAATTTTTTCATAATTTGATTTTGTTTGATGTTAATATTTAAGAACGTGCATTAAATTAGTAGAAATTCATTTATAGTATTTTTACTACCCTTTTGTTTTGAGAAAAAAAAAGAGAGAAATTTAATCCTCTCTTATATTCAATATATTTTAGTAATACCAATTTCTCTAGGAGATGGCACTTGATCAGCCCTAACCAAATAAAACCGATCCAAGTGACCAATTATCCTGAGAATCCCGACACCAATCATCAATGTTGGGATAAATTGCTCAATGTTCCACGATCGAGCGCCTACAAATTAAAAAAAACATGACTAAATTTTAAAAAGGCTTTATTGTATATTACTTTAAATAATTTTCAAATTAAACTAGCAGCAAAGACGATTCGTATCGCAGATGCCTGCTTCTGTATTAACCGGACAAACTCCTCCGGCTGGTATTAACACACATCCTGCTTCTATTGCATAAATCCAACATTCAGGAATTCCTCCTTTTATGTTTTTTTGCTCGCTCTTGCTAATATGCTGTGCGTGTTCTAGATTTAAAATCTCTTTTATCATAATTATTATAATTCTTCTTGATCTCTTTAAATTAACTCGATCAAAATCTGTATATTAACGCAAGTTTTAATTTGCATTAGCATAGGTTAACTCTGGATAATATTCTGTACAATCTTCATATAGCATAGAGTTCCACGAATCACATTTTGATGTTATTTCTTTGACATTACTGCTAAGAATTGTTTTTTGTTCACTTGCACTTATTTCTTGTGATCCTTCTAGATTTAAAATATTTTTTAACATAACCATTGTTTTTAATTTTGGGGTATTCCTTTTTCTGAAATACTTACTTTAAATTATGTAAGTATTAGGCCGTCTTTTCTAGAACTGTTGTTTCTTTTTCTTCAACAAAATCATTCAAGAAATATTTCAATTCACTTAACTCATATTCATTTGGAAATAATTTTTCATTTACAATTTTTACTGGTGTGTAATTAAAATCATTTTTAGAGCACCATTCGTATTGTTTATTTATTTCCTGATTAATCATAATGCTGACAGAATCAATTGACCATTTTTTAAGCCATTTTTTCAAACTCATTTTTTTAATATGCCAATCTGAAATTGCTTCAACAGTTTTTCCCGGAGTTGATCTGTTTATTATTAACAGACGTTCTACAACTGCTTTATAAGGATTGTCTGCATTTTCTGGATTAATATTAAATAAAACGCTTAAAAATATTTTGTCAGGAAATTTTAAAACCAAATCAAAAGCTTCCTGAAATGTTTTATGACAATGTTCACAGCTTGGACTTATAATTATTGACAGTTTAACTACTGCGTTTCTGTTTCCAAAATTTAATCCTCTTAAATCTTCAAACCCATTCGTAACTGGCACTTTTTTAGATAAAAAGTTAAGTAATGAGTAATTTCTTTTAAATTTTTTAAGTTCTTTTAATGAGTATTCATTTTCTAATACATTTTTTGCCACAGATTTTATTACATACCATATTGGTACAAGAAGCACTAATGAAAATAAAAATGGAAACATCGTATTGAAACTAAAACTTAGTGTAAATAAGTCTGATGAAAACCATATTAAACTTTGGGTAAAAATCAAAAACGAAACCATTAAACACATAACACACCATTTTTGAAGTTCAAATTTTTGAATCCATATTGAAGACACAATAATAGGTATCGCCAATAAACTCAAAAACCCAACAAAAACAGAAGAACTTAATGGCTGAACTAGAACTGAAATAAAACTTGCTCCAAAAAACAACAGCGGCAAATCAGAGAAACTAACCCATTTGTTTTCATAATTCTCATTAAAATTAATTACTGAGTTACATGAAGAATTAGTGCTTAGACTGCAAAATTTTGAAATTATGCTGTTTTTAAAACCAAGTTTTTCCTGAGCAATTAAAATGCTCACAACTAACCCTAAAGAAGATGTTAGTAAAAATGTAAAACTAAAAAGGTCAAAAGAGTTATAGAAAAAAGATAAACCTCCTAAAAGTAAAAACGGGACAAGGTATTTTAACCAGCTCAATTCTACCTTTAAATTTTCTCTCGCTACAACATTGTTTGGTTCAATAGCAACAATAACACCATTCCAGTCTAAAAGAAACTTTTCGTATGATATTTTTTGCGAACCTTTTTTAATTGTATTAATTCGAACAAAATCTTTTGCTCTTTCTACCAATATCAATTCATCTTTAAAATAAGCAAGAAAGTTTGACGGTAAATCTACAATTTGTTCTTTTGGAACTCTTATTGCAGCATTCTCAATTGACAACAAATCCAACGAATCTGTTATCGCAAATAGACTTGGAAAATTTGGATGAGAAAGAAATAAATCTTTGAACTCATTTTTCACTTCCGAGTATCTATTTATTTGAAGAAATTTTTGAATAAGTTTTAACATTTTTGGGACTGTTTTAAATCGTATTTCCAGTACAAATATTGTTGTTTTTATTCAAAATATGATGCTCAACACAGACATTTTATTAATTATACTACATACAATTTATAAATTATAGCAGTCTGTATTAGTTATTTAATTTATTGATTTTCAGTTTTTTATATTTAAAAAAAAATCTCAAAAACCTCAAAAACCCAATTCTCGATCAAAGACTTCTCATTTTATTTAGTTTTGACATATCAGTAACCTTAACACATAAAAAGATGGGAAATATGAAATTAAAATTTGAGGATTTTGAATCAGAAAAATTATCAAAAAACGAGAAAAAAATGATTCGAGGAGGTGAGGAACCAGGACCTGATAAAGACCCTATTAGAACTGGAGGAGGTACAGTTGGATAAGAAAATAAATCAATTAAAATTTTAAACTCATACAAACAATTTAAAATATTAAATCATGACAAGTAAAAAATTAAATATAGAAAATTTTAAAGCTGAAAAAATAGATAGAAACCAACAGAAAGCAATTCGTGGAGGCGATGACCCGACAACTCCTCCAATTGACGGTAACAAAGATCCTATTAAAGGAGGCGGAGGAACACTTGGATAAAAAAACTTAAATATTATTCGCAAATTGAGCTGGAGAAACTCCAGTTCTTTTGCGAAATGATTTAGCAAACGACACAGCATTTTTAAAACCTACGCTTTCTGCTATAGCCTGTGTTGAATATTTTCGATACATATGATTCGTAATCATTTCATTGATTACATAATTAATCTTAAGCTCATTAGAGTATTCACCAAAAGATTTACCAAATCGTTTATTTACAACGTATGACAAATAAGTTGTATTGGTTTTGATTTTTTTGGCCACATAAGGCAGGGTGAAATCGGCATTTAAGTACTCTAATTTACTTTCCAGAGCTAATAACTTTTCGACAATTTTATTCTCTTTTGCTTCATCAATACTTAAAGCAACATTCTCTTTCTTAAGACTAATCTCTTCTAAATCCGGAACTTGCTCTATTTCTTCAATTTCAGAAGCTTCGGCAATACTTTTTTTCTCAAGATTTGCTTTAAACTCTTCAATCAAGGCATTCATTTTTTTATGTGCCTTATTTTTGTCTATTATATTTTTAATAAGCAAAAATACAATCCCTACTACCAGCAGTACATAAAATACCTTTAATGCCTTATTTAACAAAACATCATTTTCGTATTTCTTTTGAATGGTAACCATTTCGTCACTCAAATCGTCGGTACCAAGTTTATAATTTACTTCTAAAGCTTCATTATTTAATTTTGCTTCAGATTTTTCATAATTATCTAAGTATATCTTTGAGTGCTTAAAGGCTTCCTGAGGTTCTTTATATATATTGTATATTTTGGCCTGATAGTAATTTGATTTTAAAAAGCTTTCGTCTCTTAAATTATCTATTTCTGAAATCGAATCTACTTTCTTAAAAAATACAAGCGCTTTATCATATTTTTTGGTTTCATAATATAAATTCCCCAAATTGTAATTGGCAATCTTATATTCTCTTTTCAGATTATTTTGTTTGGCATAAAAAACAATATTATAATACGTCTTTTCAGCATTCTCATAATCATTTTTCATATAGTAAACATTCCCCAGACTAATTTTTGCCTTAATATTATTTATGGGTAAGTTTTGAGAATACGAAACCGTCTTTTTATAAAAATATGCTGCAGAATCCAGCAGATACATTGGAGACTGGTTTTTCATATACCAGCCTTCATAAGATGCCGCCAAAGTTAAATTATTACTGCTTTTAACTGTATTAAACTGCTGTTTGGTAAAATAGCTTTCATTATTATCTATAAAAGTATTTAACTGTTTTAAATTTTTAATAGCTAACTGATAATTTCCTATGGCCTCGTTTATAAAAGCAATATTGCTTTTAAATTTTACAATTTGAATAATGTCTCCAATGTTAGTAGAGATCTTCATTCCTGTTTGATAATTTTCAAGGGCTTTACTATAGTTTCCTCTTGCCCCTTCTATTAATCCTCCATAATTATACAAATAAGCTTTGAGCTGATCTTTATCTTTTGAGTCCGGCATTTTCTCTAAGTATTTAAATGCCTGATCGTATTTTTCTTTAGATTTTGCGGTATTATCTTTTAACTGAAGTAAATAAGCTTGTGCGACATTTGCAAAAGCTAAGTGTTTATAATTACCGGATTTTGCCATTTCATTAGCATATACTGCAGCACTATCTCTGTTTGCATTCAAATTTAATCGAATCTTATCCTGCAAGAGTAAATATTCTTGTTCTGTTAATTCTTTAGTTTGTTGAGAAAAAGAGACATTCACAACAAAAAAAAGTAAAAAAGAAATGATTAGCCTCATTCAATATATGTTTTTTTGGAATCTCAAAATTAGTTTATATATTATCAATAAACTAAAATTAATTCACCTTATTTGTGATTATTTTCTAACTGAGATGTAAAAATATAACAATAATGCTTTGTTTTGTTATATTTTTATTGCGTAAATTTGTTTTGCAAAAAACTATCAAAAATGAAACCAGACTTATTTCAAGCTCCAGATTATTATAACCTTGACGATTTATTAACAGATGAACATAAATTAGTCCGCGAATCTGCGCGTGCGTGGGTTAAAAGAGAAGTTTCTCCTATCATAGAAGAATATGCTCAAAAAGCAGAATTTCCAAAACAAATTATAAAAGGTCTTGGCGAAATAGGCGGTTTTGGACCTTATATTCCGGTAGAATATGGCGGTGCAGGTTTAGACCAGATTTCTTATGGATTGATTATGCAGGAAATCGAAAGAGGCGACTCAGGTGTAAGATCTACTTCATCTGTACAATCGTCTTTAGTAATGTATCCTATTTGGAAATACGGAAACGAAGAACAACGAATGAAATATTTACCAAAATTAGCCACTGGTGAATATATAGGATGTTTTGGTTTAACAGAACCCGATCACGGCTCTGATCCTGGAAGCATGATTACCAATTTTAAAGATATGGGAGATCATTACCTTTTAAATGGTGCTAAAATGTGGATTTCAAACGCTCCATTTGCAGATATTGCTGTTGTTTGGGCAAAAAATGAAGAAGGACGAATTCACGGTTTAATCGTAGAACGCGGTATGGAAGGTTTTACAACTCCAGAAACTCACAATAAATGGTCGCTTCGTGCTTCTGCAACCGGAGAATTAATTTTTGATAATGTAAAAGTTCCAAAAGAAAACCTTTTACCAAATAAATCAGGATTAGGCGCTCCGCTTGGCTGTTTAGATTCAGCAAGATACGGAATTGCGTGGGGAGCAATTGGCGCTGCAATGGATTGTTATGACACGGCTTTGCGCTATGCTAAAGAAAGAATTCAGTTTGGAAAACCAATTGGAGGAACTCAGCTGCAACAGAAAAAATTGGCCGAAATGATTACAGAAATCACAAAAGCGCAATTATTAACCTGGCGTTTAGGCGTTTTAAGAAACGAAGGAAAAGCAACAACGGCTCAAATTTCGATGGCAAAACGTAATAATGTTAACATGGCAATTGAAATTGCCCGCGAAGCCAGACAAATGTTAGGCGGAATGGGAATTACCGGAGAATACTCTATTATGCGCCACATGATGAACCTTGAAAGTGTAATAACTTATGAAGGAACTCATGACATTCATTTGTTGATTACCGGAATGGATGTAACTGGAATTCCAGCATTTAAATCATAAACATCTATTAAATTATATATAAAAACAATTTAAAAAGCTTCTTCTAACCGAGAAGCTTTTTATCTTTGCACCAAAATTTACATAAATGAATATTGAAACTATAAACAATAGCATTCAACCTCAAAAAGAACAGCTTTTAAAACACTCTTTATACAACAAAATCCAAACTATTGATGATTTACACAGTTTTGTACAAAATCACGTTTTTGCCGTTTGGGATTTTATGTCTCTTTTAAAAGCACTACAAGCCAAACTTACCTGCACAACAACTCCTTGGTTTGCTACTAAAAACCCGGAAACAAGATATTTAATCAATGAAATTGTTCTTGCCGAAGAAACAGATTTGAGCATCGATGGAAGAAGACAAAGTCATTATGAAATGTATCTTGAAGCAATGGAAGACTGTGGTGCAGACACAACAGAAATCAACAAGTTTTTAGACTCTGTAAATTCTCTTCACAATATTTTTGTTGCCATCAAGCAAAGTTCACTTCATCCTGAAATTAAAGCTTTCTTAGACTTTACTTTTAGAGTGATTGAAGAAGGAAAACCACATCAAATCGCGGCAGCCTTTACCTTTGGAAGAGAAGATTTGATTCCGAGTATGTTTTCTGAAATCCTTAAAAACTTTCAAAAAAATCTTCCGGATACTGATTTAAGCAAATTGGTTTACTATTTCGACAGACACATTGAATTAGACGCCGACGAACACGGACCAATGGCTATGCAGATGATTACAGATTTATGTGAAAATGATGCACAAAAATGGAAAGAAGTAGAAGAAGTTTCGATCTTGGCTTTAGAAAAAAGAATCGGACTTTGGAATGCCATTGAAGAAGAAATTATAATGAAAACAGAAATGGTTTAAAAAACCAAAACAATACATTTAACGTAACTATTTGTTTAAACAAGCCAAAATTTAAACAAATTATGAAGCCTCAATTTAAACAAATAGTTACTGTTATTCTTTCCATATTCTTATTAAGCTGCAATACTGACGAATCAAAGCCAGAAATTGCCGTAACGCCACCAGTTGTTCTGTCGCCGGTAACACCAAATCCAGATAATTCTATTTCAAAATCTGTCAATTATCTCGCTTTAGGCGACAGTTACACTATTGGACAAAGTGTTTGCGAAACCTGCCGATTTCCGGAACAGCTCAAAACCAGTTTAAAAGCACTCTATCCCCAAACCAGTTTTTCTTTAAAAATAATTGCCACTACAGGCTGGACAACCTCTAACTTAATTTCGGCCATAAAAGAGCAGAATCCGGATTCAAATTATGATCTGGTAACACTTTTAATAGGCGTAAACAATCAATACAGAGGGCGGGATTTTTCAGTATATGAAAAAGAATTCCCTGAATTAGTCACCAAAGCAATTACTTTAGCCAAAGGCGATAAAAAAAATGTTGTCGTAGTTTCTATTCCTGATTATGCCTACACTTCTTTTGGAATGATGTATGGAACTGAAAATCAAAAGAAAATTTCAGAAGAAATAGACAAGTACAATGCTTTTGCTCAAAACTACTGTATAAACAAAGAAATAGCATTTGTTTCGATTACTGATATTTCACGTCAGGGACTTACAAATAAAAATCTGGTTGCTTCAGATGGTCTTCATCCTTCAGAAACTGCTTATAAAATGTTTGTAGAACGTATGCTGCCAAAGGTAAAAACCGCACTGCAGGATTAAATGGTTTTAAGAAAAAATATAGCTAATTTTGCTAAAGCAGATTATCTTGAAAATCAGTTAAATTCATGCAAGTTTCACCTTCAAAAGAGTTATCTCCTTATATTAAACATTATCTGTTTTTAGATAATACCGAAACGGCTGTACAAAAATTTCGTCTGTTTTCTGATGGCAATACGGGACTTGTATTTTCGGTAAAAAGCAAACTCATTTCCGGAATTAATAAATATGAAATAAAAGAATATCTGCCTGCTTCATTTTTATACGGACAGCTTAATGGTTTTAAAGATCTTTATTCTGAAAATGAAATAACCTTAATTATTGTCGTTTTTCAACCCAACGGAATTCACCAATTATTAGGAATCCCTGCCCATGAATTTCACGATTCTATTATTCCTGTTGAAGATGTATTTGATAAAAAAATTATAGCACTACAGGAAAGCCTGTTTGACCAAAATAATCAAATACGGACAGAACTGCTTAATTCTTTTTTTAATTCGTTAATCGGCTCAAAAACAGCTTCAAATCAATTTTTAATAGATCATTCTCTAAGCTTTATTATCAAAAATAAAGGGCAATTCTCTATAAAACAATTAGTTGAATATACAGGTTACACAGAAAGGCATCTGGAAAGAAAATTTAAAGAATGCATTGGATTGAATCCGAAGAAATTTGGAAACGTTGTGAGACTGCATCATTTCCTGAAATTATTAAAAGACAAACCAGACGACACTAATCTAACAACAATTTGCTACGATGCAGGATTTTCAGACCAATCGCATTTAATAAAAGATTTTAAAAAACATACTGGAATAACTCCGACTGAATATGTACACAGTACTGGAAAATTAACCAACAATCTTATCAAAAGGTTTTCTGTTTCGCGATTTTAAAATGTCGGTTTTATACAATTTCTAAAATATTGATACCGCTATTTTTGACTAAAATTAATAGCATACAATATGAAAAATCTTAAAATAGCCACAGCTCAGTTTGAAAACAAAAGCGGCGATAAAAACTACAACTTATCCGTTATCGAAAAACTTTCTCAAAAAGCATCAATTGAAGGCTGTGATGTAATTTCATTTCATGAATGTTCTATAACCGGATATACGTTTGCAAGAAGTTTATCAAAAGAACAAATGCTGGATCTTGCAGAATTAATTCCAAGTGGAGAAAGCATTTTAAAACTGACTGAAATTGCTAAAAAAAATGATATTGTAATTTTAGCAGGACTTTTTGAAAAAGACGAAAACGACAATTTATTCAAAGCTTATATTTGTGTGGATAAAAATGGTTTAGTCGCCAAATACCGAAAACTGCATCCGTTTATAAATTCGTATTTAACAGCTGGAGATCGTTATTGTATTTTTGAAATTGAAGGCTGGAAATGCGGTATTTTAATTTGTTACGACAATAATATTATCGAAAACGTACGTGCCACAAAACTTTTGGGTGCCGATATTATTTTTATGCCACACGTAACGATGTGTACGCCTTCTACCCGACCTGGCGCCGGCTTTGTAGCCCCGCAGCTTTGGCAAAACCGTGAAACAGATCCAACTTCGTTACGATTAGAATTTGACGGAATGAAAGGCCGTGACTGGTTAATGAAATGGCTTCCGGCAAGGGCTTATGACAATGCCATTTATGCGATATTTTCGAACCCAATTGGTATGGACGACGACCAGTTAAAAAACGGCTGTTCTATGATTATTGATCCTTTTGGAGATATTCTGGCAGAATGCCGCACTTTTGATGATTCTTTTGCGACAGCTGTACTTACGCCAGAAAAATGCAATCTGGCTGGAGGAAATCGCTATATAAAAGCTAGAAGACCAGAATTATATAGAGATATTATTGGTCAAAATCACCAATCAGAGCAAAATGTTGTCTGGCTGAACTCTGATAAAAAAAGCATAAATTAACCGTTTCGCCTATTTAAAGCTGTTGAAAGATTTATCTTTGAAGATTCATTAATTTACAGAACAAAACCCCAATAATGGAATTTTTTAAAACTACAACTCAGGATATCGATGCTGTTTTCGATATTTATAACGAAGCTACATCTTACCAGAAAACAGTAAATAATAAAAGCTGGAGAGGTTTTGAAAGAGCATTAATAGAAAAAGAAATTGCTGAGAATCGTCATTTTATAATCAAAGAAGGAAACGAAGCTGCCTGTACTTTTGTACTTACTTTTAATGATTTAATTATCTGGAAAGAAGCCAGCAAAGATCCTGCAGTTTATTTACATCGTATTGCTACTAATCCAAAATTCAGAGGACAATCTTATGTCAAAAAAATTGTAGAATGGGTTAAAGAATATGCCAAAGAAAATGGAAAAGAATACATTCGGCTTGATACGCACAGCGGTAACGAAAGAATAAATAAATATTACACCAGCTGTGGTTTTGAGTACAAAGGAATAAGCACAATTGAGTGGACAAACGAATTACCGGAACATTATAAAGAAGGTTCTTTTAGTTTGTTTGAGATTAAGATTTAAAAACCAAAAACAGACTGTCTCAAAGGATAGCTTTTTTGTAAGCTTCAGAGAAGCGAAATATTTATAGCAAAGAATAAATGTTTACAACATAAAGCTCCGGAGGAGTGAAATGATTTTCTACAGCCTAGATATATGTCACTCCTCCGGAGTTTTTTTATTTGTCTTATTGTGGTTCTATAAATATTTTACCCCGCTGGGGTTTTACCTTCAACATTTATACTTTTTCCTTTTTCCATTTTTTTAATAAAAACATTTCACACTAAACAATTACAACTAATGGATTTAATGATAAAAGAAAGTTAATAAAAAACCCCGAAATCTGTATTTCGGGGTTTTTATTAAGTTAAATTTTGCAGAGAGGAAGGGATTCGAACCCTCGATATAGTTACCCATATACTAGCTTTCCAGGCTAGCTCCTTCAACCACTCGGACACCTCTCTATTTTGGTCTGCAAAGAACACAAAAAAAATCGAGTTTCACAACGTAAATTTTTAAGATTCGTTTATGCTCTTGCTAAATGCTTCCATAAACAATTTTACGGCTTTCTTTTGGTAGCTTCCAATCGTGAGCATAAAAGATTCTCGTTTGGTTACTACTCCTGTAATTTGAATGGCTTTAAGGCTATGTTCCCAGCCTTTTAGTGCTTTTTCTGCCACAATGGTTGCCCAGTCGCTGTTTTCTACCATTTGCAATAAAGCATTAATCGAATTTAACTCTATAGAAATCTTTGGTTTCATATGATGTTTTACAAACAATATTTCTACATATTCTCTGGAATTCGACCCTTTTCCGGGAAGAATCAGCGGTACTTCTTCTATTTTTTTAAATGGCATTTTTTCTAAGGAAGCCAAAGGGTGCGTTTTAGCAACCGCCATTACCATATTTGATGTAAACAAAGGTACTTTTTGAATTGGAGGTCCAATTTCATGTGATGAAATTACTAATACTAAATCTAGTTCGTTATTAATCAGTTTTTGCTCTAAGGCTTCAGTTGTACCGTAATCTACTATAATTTTTAAATTCTGATATCTTTTAGCAAATGCATTAACAACAGGGAGAACTAATAAACCAAAGATATAAGTAACTCCTATTCTAAGTTCACCGCCAATCATTTCGTTTAAATCTTCAATGGCCTGCTTTCCATTTTCTACATTTTCTACCACTTTTTTGGCATGAATTAAAAAAACCGAACCTGCTTCTGTAAGCTGCACTTTCTTTCCAATTCGCTTAAACAAAGGCATACCGAGTTCTTCTTCTAGTTTTTTTATTTGCTGCGAAAGTCCGGATTGCGTTACAAAACACAATTCAGCGGCTTTTGTAAAATGCAATACCTCAGCTGTTTTAATAAAATATTCGAGTTGATAGATTTCCATATTGATAAGTTTTACTACTTATTATCAGTAAAATTATTAATTTTTCTAATGAAATCATAATCCCGAACTTTGTAAAAAAATATTTCAGGTTATGTTTAAAGCGTTAAAATCAAAAAACTTCAAGTTATTCTTTTACGGACAATCCGTTTCGGTTATTGGAACCTGGATGCAGAAAACAGCCGTAAGCTGGATGGTTTACAGCATAACAGGATCTGTATTTTTATTAGGATTGGCAACGTTTTTAAGCATGATTCCGTCCTTATTTTTAGCCCCGCTGGCCGGAAGTATTATTGGCCGTTACGACAGACACAAAACATTAGTTTTTCTTCAGTCTCTTGCCATGCTGCAAGCAGGAACCTTGGCCTTGCTGATTTATTTTAAAATATACAATATCAACTTTATTTTAGCATTAAGTTTAATTCAGGGAATTATCAATGCCTTTGATATGACCTGCCGTCAAACCATGATGATTGATATTGTTGACAATAAAGAGGATCTTCCAAATGCGGTTGCACTTAACTCAACAATGAACAACTTTGCCCGTATTGCAGGTCCTGCACTTGCGGGAATTATTCTGCATGAATATGGCGAAGACATTTGTTTCATTGGAAACTTTGTGAGCTATGTTCCCGTTTTGATTTCTTTAATGTTAATGAAAATCACACCGCATATTAAAGCCGAAAACAAACTAAATATGATTGACGATCTTATTGAAGGTCTTGATTATGTAAAGAAAGAAACTGAAATGGCAAGAATGCTTTTAATGCTTACATGCAGCAGTCTATTTGTGATTTCGTTTAATACTCTTATGCCGGTTTTTGCAAAAGACATCTTCCACGGAAATGCCGAAACATTCAGCTGGTTTGAAAGTGCTGCCGGAATTGGTTCTGTTTTATCTGCTATTTATCTTGCCAATCTAAAATCTGCTGAAAATATGAGCAAATTACTAATCGCGGCAAGTTTACTTTTGGGTTTAAGTGTTATTATTTTAGCTGTTTCAAACAGCATTACCGTCGCTTTGATCTGTATGACGTTAAGCGGAATTGGAATGATGGGACAAACCTCATCTATCAATATTTATATTCAGACACACAGTATTGTTAGCATGCGCTCCAGAAGCATCAGTTATTTTATGATGGCGTATCAGGGAATGATTCCTGTTGGAAGTCTAATTATTGGTTATGTTTCTCACTCGCTTGGCGTAAGAGCTACCGTTGCTATTCAGGGAATTATCTGTATTCTTTCCGTTATTGTTTATGTGTATTACAAAAAACATAAAGCTTCTGATGAATTGAAGACTTGTCGCGTTGAGTATAGAAATTCGAAATTTTAATTCAAAAGAAAACATTCCGTAGGAATGTCTGCTTGGTAGAATTAAATTTGAATTACGGTTATACGTTCCGTAGGAACGTTTGATTAACGTGGCAGATGCATTATTTTCGTTAAAAACACAAGTGTCCCTATGGGACACAATACAAAACGATATTATTATTTTTTTTCTACCAATGAGATATTCCTATGGAATATTCTCGTCGTGATGAATCTTCAACTTTGTCAAAGTTCTTTATTTCAAAATAGATTGTAATTTAAATTTAAGATATTTCCCCGCGAAGTGCCGTTTCAAAAATATCTTTAAACTCGTTTTGAGGAATATTATGACCCAGTAAATACATCAATTTTGTAATTGCGGCTTCTGTAGTAATGTCTTTTCCGGAAATAACACCTAAAGATTTTAAAGCAGTACTGGTTTCATACTGTCCCATATTCACGCTTCCGCCAGAACATTGTGTTACGTTTACGATATGCATTCCGGATTTAATGGCTTTTTCAATTAAATTTAAAAACCAATCTTCGGTTGGAGCATTTCCTGAACCGTAAGTTTCCAGAATAATTCCTCTTAAACCTTTAGTTGCCAGAATTGAAGCCAAAACAATTTCGCTCATTCCCGGAAACATTTTAATAATGGCTACGTGGTTGTCTAAGTTTTTATGAACGATTAATTTTGCATCTTTATTTACAGGAAGAAATAAATGTTTGTTCAATTTTAGATGAACTCCAGATTCTACCAATTCCGGATAATTTGGTGCTGTAAAAGCCCTGAAATGTTCAGCATTTACTTTTGAAGTTCGGTTTCCACGGTACAATTTGTATTCAAAATACAAACAGACTTCGGTAATAACCGGTTTTCCGTCTTCTAAAAGTGATGCAATCTGAATGGCTGTAATCAGGTTTTCTTTTGCATCGGTACGCAAGTCTCCAATTGGCAATTGCGAACCTGTAAATACAACTGGTTTTGCTAAATTCTCGAGCATAAAACTCAATGCTGAAGCCGAATACGACATCGTATCTGATCCGTGAAGAACAACAAATCCGTCGTATGAAGCGTAATTTTCCTCAATAATTGTGGCAATTTTGGTCCACATTTGAGGATTCATATTCGAAGAATCAATTGGATGTTCAAATGAAATCGATTCGATTTCGCAATCCAATTGTTTAATTTCTGGAATTTTCTGAATTAATTTACCAAAATTGAAGGCTTTAAGCGCTCCAGTTTCAAAGTCTTTGCTCATACCGATGGTTCCTCCGGTATAAATCAATAATATTTTTGCTTTAGATGACATCTTGGTATTTTAATTTATTGACAACAGGATTGGCATACATAGCCAAAAATCCTTGTCTGGTAACAGGATTATCGCTTCCAATTCTCATTTCTAAACGACGTTCAAAAAGCTGTTTTTCGCTTTCTTTGTATTTGTCTGCAAATCGGCTGGTGTCGTTTAAAATATCGTAAGCAATAAAATTAGTCGGCCATAATTGATAATTTTTCAAAACAACATCGTCAATAGTCTGTGCCAAAGCCTGAACTTGTTTGTTTACATTGTCGTTTTCGGCTACAATCTGATCGATTTCTGTATCTAAAACATCACCAACAGAAATATGTATTCTTTTTTTAGTTCCCATGATTCCACTCAAAATGGTCATGAAATCTTCATTTTTGTCTTTTACGTAAACTTCGTTGTTTGCTTCTGCCATTAATTGCGGCATTTTCAATACATCAGTCGGATCATATTCATAAGAAATAGAAACCGGAACGATTTTTAGTTTCTTAAAATAATCCATTAAGTTTTGTTCGTCAGACCCCATTCCAATCATTTTTAAAACTCCCGGATTGGTTTCGTCATTCCCGTCTTTTGTTCTTCCTTCTCTTTGAGCAATCCAAACCGAACGGTTTTCGCGAAGCAGTAACTGTCCCATATATTCAGAAAGCAATTTAGAACTTTGCAGCATTTCACGAGGCGATAAACCTCTTAAAACCAAAAAGTTTCGGTTTAATTTTGCTAAAGTTGCCAAGAAAGCTTTCTTTACTAAATTATCTCCAATTGCCGAAGCTGTCATTACTAAACCATGTTCGAATAAACAAACATTTAATAATGTAGTATCTAAAAGAATATCTCTATGATTTGAGATAAACAAATAAGAAGTATTTGGTTCTAATTTTTCAAAGCCTGAAGTAGTTAAACCTTCTGAGCTTTTTTCAAGAACTTTTTGGATGGTGTTATAAATAAAATTGCATTGAAAATCACGAATAGAATGTGTTTTCTTTAACTGTTCCTTCCAAACCTCATCTTCTACATCCGGAAAAGTAAAGTTCATCATGGTTTTCATCATTGGGTGATTTACAACATCATGAAGGGCTTCATTTATTTCGGTATCATAAAAAGGTCGAATGGCATCAAATTTCTGCATTATTTATATAGGTTTTAAGTGGGCAAAAGAACAAAAAAAAAATTAAAGTTTTGTAAGGCACAGGTTAAATCCCAAAAACGTCTTTTGAGTTTTGTGTTGTGATTACTGCTATTTCTTCTGCAGAAACGCCATATACTTCGCTTAATTTAGCTATTACGTTGACTAGATAGCTGCTTTCGTTTCTTTTTCCTCTATACGGAATTGGTGCTAAATATGGAGAATCTGTTTCAAGAACGATGTGTTTTAAATTGATTTGATTTAAAAACTGATCAATTTTTCCGTTCTTAAAAGTCACAACACCGCCAATTCCTAATTTCATATTATAAGAAATGGCCTGCAATGCTTGTTCTAAAGTTCCGGAAAAACAATGAAAAATCCCAAATAAATCTTCAGATTTTTCTTCTTCTAAAATTTCGAATATTTCATCAAAAGCTTCACGACAGTGAATTACGATTGGCAATTTGTATTGTTTTGCCAGTTGAATTTGTCTTTTAAAAGCAATTTGCTGTTCTTTTAAATGTGTTTTATCCCAATACAAATCGATTCCTATTTCACCTACTGCATAGAATTTTCGCTTTGATAATTCGGTTTCAACATGGGCTAATTCGGTTTCATAATTATCCTTTACGTAGGTTGGATGCAACCCCATCATGAGGAAAATGTTATCAGGATAATTTTTCTCTAAATCGTACATCGATTGTGTCGCCGCCGCATCGATTGCTGGAATAAAAAAACGGGTAACTCCGGCATCAATGGCGCGTTGAATCATTTCGTTACGATCCTGATCAAATTCTTCAGAATATAAATGGGTATGTGTATCGGTAATAATGGGTGTTGAATTCAAGGCTCTAATTTTAAAATGCCAAAATTACGACAATATTAAAAGAATAGCAATTTCGTGTGAAATGGCACACGGATGAAACTGATTCACTTTGTAAAAACGCTGAGTTCAACGGATTTTTTTATGCTTTTTGTCAGACTGAGCGAAGTCGAAGTCAAATACAGATTATCGCTTATCTTAGTCGATTCAAAATGCAATGCTTCGACTTTTCTCCTGAAGACAGACCAATGTTTACTTTCCGGTTTCAATAAACAGCAAAGCACGATCTAAAACTTCATCTCTACCTTCCTGAATCCCTTTTATGGTTGGTTTTACTTCAATATCTGGTACAATTCCTATACGCTGTGTTTCTCTGCGGTCTGGATAATAAACCCCAAGTCCTGTATATCTGGTATGAAAACCTTTAAAATCAAGATCTACTGCATTCCCGTCTGTTCCTGCTGTCTGACTGCCTATAATTGTTGTATTTCCTGCTGTTTGAAAACACATTGCTGTCCATTCTGACTGGCTTAGTGACTTTTCATTTAGCAGTACAATCGCTTTCCCTTTATAATTATCTTTATTATTAAATCCGCATTTTCGTCCATCTACCCATTTGTATTTTCCCGGGTAGTTTAAATAAGGTTCTGTATAATCGCAAAATTTCTTTTCCTCAGCATTTAAAAAATCAGAGATCTCTTTCCAGGTTCCGTTTGGATAATTTCTCATATCAAAAACAATTGCCTTTGTAGATTTTAAGGCATCGATCATGTCTGGAATATTTTTAGGTTTTATAGCTCCCATATTTACGTAACCGACATTATTATCCAAAAGCTTAAACTTTTCCTTTGGTTTTACAGCGCCTTTTTTAAATTCATTTCGATGAGAATCATGATAATCATGCCAAATCATATTTTTTATTTCGTACTTCCCATCTTTTAAAAATTCTACCGAAACATTATCCTGATCAGTACTCAAAATTCTATAAACTACTTTATCTAAAAGTTTAGCTTCGTTTGATGCACATACTAAATCTCTGTTTTGCTCGATTAATTCTTTTATGGTTTTACCATTTATTTTAGTAATTACAGTTCCTATTTTAATATTATCTGCTTCGGCAAGACTATCTCCTAAAATCTCGGTAATAACCAATTTATCATCGATTATTTTGCCTGCTGCAGGGAAATGATTTAATGAGCGATAAACAGTTGGACCATAAATTGGAGTTTCGACATGGCTGTCATTAAGTTTTGAAGTTAGTTTTTTAAGTGCGAGATAAAAATCAGCTTCATTTTTAGCATCAGCGATAGATGGCAGTGACTGTTCTAAACTCAAATCCCATTTTTGATCCATAACATATTTATATGGAAAATAATATTCAATTAAATTCCAATAGGCAAAAAGCATCAATATTCTGGAATCTTTATTGTTATAATCAAGATCAAAATAGTTTTTTGTCATTTTTAAACCATCAAAACCATGTTCAAAATCTTCATTGCTTTGAAACCTGTTTTCTTCAATAAATTTTAATTTCTTCGAAAGTTTTTTAGAAAACAAATTATTATTAAACCAGGATAAGTCGAAATTCTTATCAAAAAGCTCCACATCTTTTGGTGCAGGAATTGGCGCAATTTCTTTTACTGGTCCAAGATCGTCAATCCAGTTTTCAAGAAGCAGTGAAAACTCTTCTTTGGTTTGTGCTTTTTCAATTTTAGGAAGTTTTTCTAAAAGCTGCTTATCCCAATTGATTTCTCCACTGGCAGCTTTTGGATGATAATATTTTAAGAAACCCCAGACTTTGCAGGTTGCAAAGAGTTTTTCGGTTTCAGTAATTTTAGGAGCGCAGAATGTAATTTGTGAAAGTGTAATAAAAAGAAATAAAGTAATTTTTTTCATTAATTGAGACTGGTTAGGTTTTGATTGTTTTTGGTTATGCTGTAAAATAGAAAATCGAATTTAGAATTAAAATTCCAAATTCGATTGAGGTTTTCCGTAAAGGAGAAATATTTTATTAAGAATAATCTAATCCAGCTGATGTAAAAGTTCTTCTACCTGATCATAGCCTTCGTAATCTTCAGATATGCTTTCAAGAATTTGTTTACAAGCTTCATAATCTTTTTGTTTCAACTTAGATAAAGCCAAATACCAAAGTGCTTTTTCTTTGTAAACAGAAGTTCCTGCATGTATTTCATTAAAAACAGCTTCGGCTTTTAAATAATGGCTTTCTTCTAATAAAGAAACGCCGTAAAAAAACTGAATCTCTGCTGTTTTTTGTTTCTGTAAAACGGTTTCAAAAAGCGGAATGGCTTTGTTATATCTTTTTGCGTTATAAGCTTCTTCTGCTTGTTTTAAAGACTCATTGACTGTTCCTCTTACTGTAAATGAGGCTTGTTCCGGATCGTTATAATCAGCAAAAGCCGGATTTTGATTATAGTTGAAAAAGAATAACCCAAATAGAACTGCAACCGAAGCTGCAACTGCTAAATACCATGGTTTTAAACCAATTACTTTTGTTTTGTTATTGAAATGTTTCTCTGATATCTGAGTCAGATTTTGTTTAAAAGCTTCTCGTTCCTGTTCAATTCCAAATTTATTGCCTAATTGAAATTGTACTTCTTTAAAAGTTTCAAATTCTGATGCAAATTCAGGATCTTCCAACAATTGTTTTTCAAAATCATTTTTAGCATCAGCAGTTAATTCGCCCTGAAGATATTGATCAAATAATATGTAACGTTCTTCGTTCATGACTAATTGTTTTTTAAAGATTTAAAGTTTTTTGCTTCCTGAATCCACTGTGTTAACTGACCAACGCATAATGATTTTTTCTTGCGGACATAACCATACGTTACGTTTAGTTTTTCGGCCACTTCTTCCATCGATTTAATTTCAAAACTCAGTTTTAAAAGCTCTTTGCATTTATCTCCCAGTTTCTCAAACATGGTGTCAAAAAGCTCTTGTTTTTCATCAAATTGTTCGGTTTGACCAATTAACTCATGCGCAGATTCATTGATAGATAAAACGTCTTCAATAATTGTTACCCCTTTATTAGATGTTTTTTTCAGTTCATTGAGCCATTTTCTTTTACACAATAAAAAGAAATAAGCATCAAAAGGGCAGGTTAGTTTTAACGAATTGGCTTTGGCCTGATTAAAAAGCAAAATCAATATTTCCTGAACTACATCCTGTGCCTGGTCTCTATCGCCGGAATTGTTCATAATAAACATAACGACTTTAGGAACAAACTTTTTATATATAGATTGAATTACCAGCGAATTATTTTCGGCAAGACCATCAATATATTTTTGGTCAGGATGTATTTTGTTTTTATCCATAAAAAAACTTTTAATCAGATAAAGTTAAAAAGAATCTCAAATAAATTTCAATCAAATGGGTAACAATTAACAATTTCAATTGATATAAGCAGACAGAAATCTTTTAAAACAGTTAAAATTAAGAGAAAATGGAAACGTATCAATTTACAGACGAAAAGACTTTAGATAAATTTTACAAAATGATTTCGGCTAAAACACGAAATGGTTTTGTAATCGTAGAACACAACGAGAAACTGCCGTATGTTGTTTTGTCTAAAGAAAAAAAAGCAGTTAAACATACCTTTCATTTACTGCTTACCTGTCTCACTTTCGGACTTTGGTCTGTTGTATGGATTTATTTAATCATTACGCTTTCGCGAAAGCAGAGCATTCTTGTGGCTGTTGACGAAGATGGAAATCTTTTTGAAGACAAATGTCTTTCGGCATAAATAAAAAATAAAAACAGGGGTAACAAAATATTTACCTCGAACATCTATCAATATAATAATCATTAAAAACCAGAAATTATGAATACAAATTTTAAAACAATCGGACTTTTATTCCTTTTACTAATCTCTTTTATAAGCTGTGATAACAGTGACGTAGAAAATGGCAGTGATCTTATTTTACCTCCAACTTCGGCAGCATTTAAAAGTATTAACGAAAAAGGTGTAAAAAGAAATACTCAAAATTTTACCATGACAGCAGGAAATGGTGTGGTAACTTTAACTTCGGCAAAAGGAGTAAAATTATATATCAACGGAGACTGTTTAACTAAAAACGGAAATCCTGTAACCGGACAAGTTGATATTGAATACATCGAACTTTTTGATAAAGGAAATATGCTGGTAACCAATAAACCAACAATGGGAATTACTGCCGACGGAAAGAAAAACCTTTTAATTTCTGGTGGAGAATTTTTTATCAAAGCAACTCAAGGCGGTGTAGAACTTCAAACTTCCTGCACCATGAACATGATTGTTCCAACTGCTTTAACAGACGGCTATGATAATTTAATGACTTTATGGACTGGAGTAATTGATGATAAAGGAGAATTGGCCTGGAGAGAAGCAAAAGCAAATGCAGACGGAACCGGCGGAAAAGGCGGCGTTCAAGGCGAAGGAAACAATTATTATGTAACTTTTGGAAACTTTGGATGGACTAATGTTGACCGTTTTTACAGCGATCCAAGACCAAAAACAACTATTTTAGTAGATGTTCCAGACGGATACAATAACACAAACAGCGCTGTTTATCTTTCTTATGACGGCGAAGGAACAAATGCTCTTGCAAAACTGGACACTTATACTGCCGAAGGATTGTTTAGTGAACATTACGGACAAATTCCTGTTGGATTAGCCTGCCACATCATTTTTGCCACAGAAGATAATGGCAGCTGGCGATATGCAATTAAGGGAGTAACAACAACTGCAAATACTACATATACCTTTACACAAGCCGAAACAACAGTCGGTACAGAAGCCCAGCTTGTTGCTGCAATTAATGCCATTCAGTAACTAACAAATGCTTTTTTAAGAAAAAGTGATGATTTGCTCATCACTTTTTTTTACATTTAATCTTGTTTTAAAATTGATTTTTAAGATTTTAGAACCCAAAACTATCTAGTTATGAAACCACAACTGTCTATTTTCTTTATTCTATTCTCGATTTTTTCAATAGGGCAAACCAAAGTAAAAGACACCATAACCCGAAGAGCTGTTATTGGTTTTATCCAAAATGGAAATGCTGTAAATTTTAAACCCGAAACACCGCCATTGATTCCAATTGCGGGTGCTCCAAAACCAAGTTATTCGTATTTATGGGAACTGGGCGACGGTCATTACAGCAAAGAAGCAGAACCTAAGCATGTTTATAAAAAGAAAGGAACTTACACGACAAGACTTGCCGTAACAAATAATTACGACAACGGAAAACCGCCGGCAACACGTCCGAAAAAAGTCGCTGTAAATGATATTACCGATACCAATTATAAAGACATTGCTTCTATAGCAGATCAAAACGGTTTTGCAATTTTAAAAAACTGCGATCCTATTCCGGAGCAGGAAATGGTAGTCGTTGTGAGTTATCAAAATCTGGAGAATTATGTTTCCAGCGGCAAGCTTTATTTATTTTATAATGAAAAACAATTCAAACACAATAACTTTGAATTAAGTGATTTTAGAACTTATGCTGACGAACGTGAAATTAAAGAAAACTTAACGGCATCTGTAAACGATCTTGACGATTCTAATAATTATCTGGCTTCTGCTGAAAACAGTTTCAAACTTAAAAAATACCGAAATACAACTACTGAGGAAGATCTTGATGCTTCACTTTTAGATGCTCATAAAATCTACCATAATGTTTCTGTTTTAGAATTTGATAATGCTGATCCGGGAGAAACACGAAATGTTTTTTACACATTTAAAACCACTCCCGAAATGATAAAAGATACCAGCGCAACGGTTACCATGCGCGGGATTTTTGTTCCTAATCGAAGCTATAAAAACCATAAGATTAAAAACCTTGAGATGGAAATTGTAACGTCTCACGATCCAAATAAAATGGGGTCGAACGGACGTTTTATGAATTATAGACTGGTACGTTTTAAAAGGGTTAATTTTAAAACCCGTTTTCAAAATAATGGTGAAGGACCGGCCCGAAAAATTCGTTTAGAAACTGATATTCCGGATATGTTCGACAAGAAAACTTTCCAGATAGAAAGTATGTATCCAGAATGTCCGATCTGCCCAAAAGGCGAAGAACCAACCGTGAGTTGTCTCGATACGATTATCAAACAAAAACAGATCATTTTTACCTTTAAGAACATTTATCTGCCGGGAACAGAACAGAAAAATGTAAAAGAAAAAGACAGTACAAAAGGTTTTGTAAAATATTCTATGAAGTTTGGCGAGGACTTTCATAAAGTAAAAACCAAAAGCCGGACTTCGATTATATTCGACAAAAACGAACCTATAATTACGAACTACGCCACTACCCAATTTCTGCCCGGAATTTCTATTGGCGTAAAAGCCGGATATAATTTTTATCCTGATTTAGACAAATCAACAAGTTATTTTGTGGGCGCAACGCTTTCGCCTTTTAAATCTTATCGCTTTTACTGGCAGGTAGAATGGACAAATGCCTTAAATCAGTACAATAGTGCTGTAACAGTTACAGACCAATTGAATACGAATGCAAACGGAACAAGACAATTGGTACGCACGACAACCTCAACTGAAAACAAAAACATCAATTGGGAAGTTCCTGTTTTAATTCGGTATAACCTTAATAATTATATTGGCATTGGTGCCGGAATTCAGGCTAATATAAATGTTTCGCAAGAGCAGAATCAAAATATAAAAGTTGATACGTATGAAGGCGATAAAGAGAACTTTTTAATTAATTCGACTACAACAAGCAATCAAACAAAAACTTCTTTTGCCGATTTTAAAACCGGGCTTTTATTTGATTTAACTGCAGGTTTCGCCAGAATTGGTCCAAGTTTGGGAGCGCGTTATGTAATTAATTTTGAACAGAATTTCAATTATTTTCAGGTTTATGGAATATGGAAGTTTTAAAGTTATTACACGAAGATTTTCGGAGAGATTTTCCACGAATCAATGCTGAAATAATTTGTGGAAATCCGTGAAATTCGTGGCAAAAAAATAATATGAACTTATATAACTTATATGGTTTAATCTTTATTTTCCTAACTCTGAATGCTTTCGGGCAGAATCAGGAAGATAAAATTTACCATGCAATTGATGTTTTTACTGCTCATCCTTCTGCAAAAGCAATACAGGATTTATCAAATACCGAGGCTGATTTTTGGAGAAATCCAAAACCAAAAACCAAGGATGAATTACTAGCTGTCGTGGTTTTAAACTGCAATAAAGCCTATTATGAAAACCAATTTGGGCAGACACAAAATGCCATTTCAAGTTATGAAAAAGCGTGGCAGATTTACCAGAAACAAAAGCTCAGCAATTACGATATTATAGAATTCTGCTTAAAACCTTTAGGAAACTTATATACGGTTCTGGGCGATTATGACAGCGCCGAAAACACTATAAAACAATATTATTTTATTGTAAATACTTCTAAAAATTATCCCGATGCACAAAACCAAAAATTTGCTGCAATTTTAAATTTATCTAATGTTTATCAAAGTTCTGGGAAAATTTCTTCGGCAATTGAAGTTTTAGAAAATACGCTGAAAACAGAAAAATTATCGAATTCTCAAAAAGGAATTTTACTCAATAATCTGGGAAATAATTATTGGTTAAATTCTAAACAATTCATTAAAAATGCTCCTCAAAATGCAGAAAAAGCATTCCTGTCTTCAATAGAATATTTGAAAAACGAAAAAGGCCAATTTGAAACTTTATCCAATTCTTATCGCAATTTAGCTTCAATGAACCGGCAATGGCAGCAATTTGACATTGCTGATTCTTATATGCAGAAGGCAGAAAAACTTCTTTTAGAAACAAAAAATCAACAACCTAGAAAACGGGCCAAACTCTATTATGAAAAAGCTTTGCTGCTTTTTGATGAACAAAAATATGAGGAAAGCGCCAAACAGATTTCAATCGTTTTTAAAACCCTGATTCCAAATTATAATTCAAAAGATATTCTTCCGAATAAAAATCAATTGTATGCTGAAACTGTTTTGGTTGATGCGCTCGATTTACAGGCAGAAATTCTAAAAATCAAAGATCCTAAAAATGCATTAAAGGCTTTTGGACTTTCGTTCTACATTGAAGATTTATTGATGAATAGTCTGGTTTATGAAAACTCAAAAATCCTGATGCAATTGCGATCCCGAAATCGTACCGAAAAATGTATTTCTGTTTATGATGAACTGTTCAGTAAAGAAGGAAAAACGAAATATCTGGAAGAAGCTTTTCAATTATCAGAAAAAACAAAATCGGGTATTTTAAAAGGTTATCGTTCGAATATTAAAAATGCTTCTGCAGAAGAAAAACAGCTTTTGCAAGAACTGCAAGACTTAAATAATGCGATTTTAAAAGAACAGCAAAAAGGAGATTCGGCCAATATTTCAAAAATCAATACACTAATAAAACAGCAAAATGAAGTGATGATTTCGCTGAAAAAAGTGCAGTCTGAAAATACAGATTATATTCCTGAAAAATGCGATGTCAAAGCGCTGCTTTCAAAATTAAAGAAAGATAAAGCGATGATGGTTTATTATTTTATGGGATCTGAAAAGCTGTATTTTTTTGTTTTACAAAACGATCAAATTGATCTAAATCATATTAATATTACTCATCTTGGTATTCCAAGAATTGCCCAGTTTATAGATTATTTTAACAGTCCGGATGCTATTACAAATGATATTTCGGGTTATAATCATTATGGAAAAGATGTTTATGATTTATTAAAACTTCCTAATAATTCTGTTTACAAAAACCTTGTCATTGTTCCTGACGGAATTTTAAATTTTCTCCCTTTTGAAGCTTTAATTACTCAGGAATCTAATACAACGAATTTTGCTAAAATGCATTATTTACTTAATGATTTCAGGATTGCTTATACTACTTCGGCAAATATTTATCTGAATGCTAAACCTGTTTCAAAATCTAAAAAAACAGTTTTGGGCGTTTTTCCGGTGTTTGAAGGCACTTCTTTCGAGCTTAGTTATTCGAAAAAAGAACTAGAATCTATTCGCCGTAATTTTAAAGGGAAATATTTAGAAAATTCGAATGCAGGTTTTGCTGATTTTAAAAATAATGCTTCAAATTATTCTATTCTTCATTTGAGTACGCACGCTTCTTCTGGCGATATTGAAACTCCGGCAAGTATTAAATTTTACGATCAGGAAATCCTGTATTCAGAATTGTATAATCTGCATATAAATCCTGATTTAGTTGTTTTAAGTGCCTGCGAAACCGGAATTGGAAAATTGTACAAAGCCGAAGGCGCGATGAGTATTGCAAGAGGTTTTCAGTTTGCCGGAGCACAGAATTTGTTGTTTTCTTTATGGAAAGTAAATGATTTTACGACTTCGGTTTTTATGTCTGATTTTTATAAAAATGTCAAAAATGATGTTTCTTATTTTGAAGCCAACACTAATGCAAAACGGGAATATTTGAACGATAAATCGATTCCGAATGCTAAGAAATCGCCTTATTATTGGAGTTCTTTTGTGTATTACGGCTCAATTTCGGCAGAAGAAAAATCAGGAAATTATATCTATTACGTGATTAGCTTTTTGATTGTAATTGGCTTATTTTTGGGTTTCAATCATTATCGAAAATGGAAAATCTTCACGAGATTCTCAAAAAAGAGAATTACAAAAAAATAAAGTTTAAAGTTACCAAAACACAACATCTGCAGATAAAAGCCAAAATTAACGGCATTTCAGGAAATTTCATTTTAGATACGGGCGCTTCAAACACCTGCATTGGTTTTGAAAGCATTGAACGTTTTGAATTGTCTGCCAAAAAATCAAAAACAAAAGCTTCTGGCGCGGGCGGAACTGGAATGGCAACCCAAATTTCATCTCAAAATAAATTACAGTTAGGAAGCTGGAAAAACAAAGATTTCAGCATCGTAATTTTTGATCTTTCGCATGTAAATGAGGCTTTAGAATCGTACAAAGCTAAACCTGTTCACGGCATTATTGGCGCCGACGTTCTGCTTGAAGGCAAGGCGATTATAGATTATTTTAATCATTATTTGTATTTAAAGTAGGATTAAGTTTTTTCGTATATATTTGTTACTCCAATTAACAAACCTATACGTATGAAAAAAACTCTACTCTGTTTTCTTTTTCTGTTTACCAATCTATTTTATGCTCAAGTCAATAATATTGAGCATTGCTTTGGAGATAATTACTTTGATTTAACGGTCAATAATTCTCTTTTACTTGGTAATTTAAATCCCACAGAAACCACTATTAGTTTTCATTTAAGTCAGGATGATGCGAATAATAATTTAAATCCTATTTCGCAGCCTGCGCAATATAACAGCTCTGCACCATCTAAAACAATTTATGCCAGAATTGATAATAACGGAACTGTTACCACAAATTATTTTGATTTAAAAATATATGGACAGTTAAGCATTACACCTCTTACAACGCCTGTTAATTGTAACGGAATGAACAATGGTCATATAACTGTTATTCCATCTGGCGGTAAAGCTCCTTATGCGTATCAAGTAAATGGAGGTCCCTTTACTGTTTATAACGGCGGCTTAAATCCTCTGCAATTAGATAATTTATCTCCGGGAATTTACGTTATTCAGGCAAAAGATGCATTAAATTGTTCTACTGCAGTTTATCCAGTACAAATAGAACAGCCTGCCCTTTTGAATGCCAATGTAATAGTTGATAATCAAAATGTAATTATTGTTAATGCCTCAGGAGGAAAACCAGAATATGAATATTCATTAAATGGTTTAGACTATCAAAAAAGTCAATATTTTACGAACCTGCTGCCAGGAACATATAATGTGACTGTGAGAGATGCTAACCGCTGTATATTTCAAACTAATCCTATTGTAATTTATCCTCCGCTTACAGCTGCAGCCCAGTCAGAACCTGTTACTTGTAATCATTTAGGTATGATTACAGTTATAGCTGCTGGAGGAAACCCTTCTTATGTTTATTCTATTAATGGAAGTGATTTTTCTTCTATAAATGTATTTCATGATTTACCAGCGGGAAACTATGTAATAAAAGTTCGTGATGTAAAAAATAATGAAATAACTATACCTGTAGTAGTTTCTACTATAAATCCGCCAACGGTTACGGCTGAACTGCTAAAAAATGCTGTTTGCAAAGGATCTAATGATGGATCAATAACATTATTAGCATCTGGAGTTGGAAGCCAATATTTCTATTCTCTGGATTCAGTAAATTTTCAGGTTGATAATACTTTCTACAACTTAGGAGCCGGGACTTACACGGCGGTTGTTAAGGATAACTACGGATGTACATCATATCCGTTAAATTTCACAATAACAGAGCCAGAAATGCTTACGTCAACTGTCGCAGTAAACAATCAAACTATAACTGTTACGGCAGGCGGCGGAACTGGTACTTATAAATATTCTGTTGATTTGATAAACTATCAGGATAGTAACGTTTTTGAAAATCTGCCTAAAGGAACTTATTCCGTATATGTTAAAGATTCTAACGGCTGTGTGGTTTCAAAATCAGACATCGATATAAATCCAATATCACCGCTTACAGTACAAGCTACAGCAACTGCGATAAGCTGTAATATGCCGGGAATAATTACAGTTACTGCAAGCGGAGGTAGTGGTTCTTACCAATATTCATTTAACAATGGACAGACATTTACTAATTCGAATGTTTATTTTGTTGCATCTATTGGCATATATGTTATCATAGTTAAGGATTCTCAAAATAATACAGCGAATACTTCTGTAGAAGTACAGCAAACACCTTCTCTGGTAATTGTATCTGAACAGCAAAACATACAATGTAAAGGAGATAATAGTGGATTTATTAAAGTTAATGCATTGGGAGGACAGCCTTCTTATAAATATTCTATTAATGGCGGACCATTTGCAGCAGTTGATACTTTTTATGATCTGAGTGCTGGCACATATAACATAATAGGAAGAGATATTGCTGGCTGTGAGGCAATGATAGTTGTTACAATATCTGAACCTGCTGCTCCTTTAGTAACAAACGTAATAGTTGAAGAGCAAACTATTAAAATTGAATCTCATGGCGGGACTGGACAAATCGTATACAGTATCTCTCCAAATTTTGCTGAATTTTCTACTAATAACATTTTTACGAATTTAGCACCTGGGAATTATCAAATTATTGCACAGGATGTAAATGGCTGCTTTAACTTATCAGAAGTAGTAATTGAAGCTCCTGCTCCATTAATAGACGGAAAAAAAGAAATTGTTTTCGAATTTAAACCGGGACAGACTTTAGGAGATATTATCGTTAATGGTCAAAATATCAAATGGTACAGCAGTAAAGGTTTTTCAACTAATAAAACAGGTAAAAAAGCAATTGAGCCAACCTTACCGCTGACAACTGTTCTGGTAGATGGTGTAACGTATTATGCTTCGCAGACTGTAGACGGAGTTGAAAGCAGAGAACGCCTTGCTGTAACAGCAAAAATAAGTGGTTCTCTTTCTACAGATGATTTTGTTCTGCCGAATTTTAGATATTATCCAAATCCTGTTCAGCATGTTTTAAATATCAGCAATGCATCTAATATTGATGAAGTTGAGGTAATTTCGGTTTCAGGAAAATCTATTTTGGTAAAACAAATTAACAATACACATTCTGAAATTGATTTATCAAATGTTTCTTCCGGTCTTTATTTCTTAAAAGTAAAATCAGAAGGGCAGACTAAAACCATTAAGATTGTGAAAAAATAACGGGAACTAAATCTCAATAAAGAAATTCCAAATTCCAGTTAGCATACAAATCAATTTTGAAAATTATCAGAATTGATTCTAATAAAAAATCCCAAACTCCTTTCGGAATTTGGGATTTTTCGTCTAAAATTAAATCAATTAATGGGTATGTTTAGGATTAAAACCGTCTTCGCTTAATTCTGTATGCTCATAATCGGCAACCATTTCAGCTTCGTAGTCAATTTTTTCTCCTTTAGAGAATCTTCTAATAATTTTCTCCATAATATCATAAATAACCGGTACTACAATCAAAGTAAGGAATAATGATGAAATCAAACCTCCAATGATTACCCATGCTAGTCCGTTTTTCCATTCTGCTCCTGCTCCTGCTGCTAATGCAATTGGGAACATACCAAATACCATCGCAATTGTTGTCATCAAGATTGGACGTAAACGAGCGTGGTTTGCCTGGATTAATGCTCTTCTAATCGATTCTCCGGCCGCTCTTCGCTGATTGGTATAATCGACAAGCATGATCGCATTCTTACACACCAAACCAATCAACATGATTACCCCTAAAATGGTAAAGATATTTAATGTATTGTTTGTTAATGCCAGTGCAAATAAAACTCCAATGAACGAAAGCGGAATAGCAAATAATACAACAAACGGGTGAACGAAACTGTCATATAATCCAACCATTACAAGGTAAACCAAAATAATAGCGGCTAATAATGCGATTCCTAAAGTACCAAATCCTTCAGACTGGTTCTCTTGGTCACCACCCCAGATGTAGTTAACTCCTGTTGGTTTTTGCAGCTTATCTAATTTTGCCTGCCACTGCTGAACAATTGTTCCTGCCGGCACCCCAACATTCTGACCTTGTACGGTTACAGAAGCTGTTTTATCTCTACGCTCTAATTTACTTGGTCCAGAACCTTCTGTAATAGTAGCGAATTGGTTTAATTTAATCTGCTGGCCTGCATTGTTGATGAAAATCAAATTACTAACGTCTGTGATGTTTTTTCTATCAAATTCGTTGTATTTGATGTTGATGTCATATTCGTATTCACCAGCTCTAAATTTACCGTCAGTATTACCACTGTAAGCTGTCTGCATGGTTAAACCAACTGTTTGAAGAGTCAATCCTAAAGCAGCCATTTTATCTCTGTCAACCTGAACGTTAATCTCTGGGTTTCCATCTTCAACTGTTAATTTAATCTCAGTTGTTCCAGGAATAGTACGTAATTCAGCTTCTGCCATTTTAGCAAATTTCATAGCACTTTCTACGTTTGGACCTGTTACGATCAAACCTAAAGTTGCATCTTCTGCCGTTCCTAAGATACCTACAGGAACCGTTTTAACTTTGGCACCCACTAATACTTTTTCAAGTTTACGTTTTGTTTTAGCAGCATAAACGTTGGCATCATCTGTACGATCTTTTTGATCGATCATCTTAACGTCAATCTCAGCTTTGTAAGCAGTTGCCTGAGCAGCTCCTAATCCTTCACTGGTTTGTCCTACTGTTGTAATCTGGCTTAAAACATATTTCTCCCCTTTTAAGAAAGCTTCTGCTTTTTGAGTCATAAAGTTTGTCTGCTCTAAAGAAGCATCTTTTGGCATCTCAATCTGCACTAAGAATTCACCACTATCAGATGCTGCGAAGAATTCACCTCCAATATAACCGCCTCCCATTAACCAGAAGATTGATCCAAAGAACATTACCAGTACAATCGCCATAGTTTTAATATAGTGATCTAAACACCAGTTTAGTAAGTTTGATACCCAGTCAGTAAAACGAGTTAAATAGCTTTCGAATCCAAGAATAACTTTTCCAAAAAGATTTTTACCTTCAATATGCTCTAATTTTCCAAAACGTGAAGACAACCATGGAATAATAGTAAATGAAGCCAATAATGAGAACATTGTTGAAATAATTACCGTAACACAGAATTGTGTAATAATGTTTGATACCAATCCTGTACTCATTGCAATTGGCAGGAACACTACCACAATTACTAAAGTAATCGAAGTTACAGTACCTCCAATTTCAGCAGTTCCGTCATAAGCGGCACGAATTCGGCTTTTACCCATCTCCATGTGTCGGTAAATATTCTCCAGTACAACGATCGCGTCATCCACAAGAATACCAACCACAAGAGATAAACCAAGTAAAGACATTAAGTTAAGTGTATAACCTAATAAATAAATTCCAATAAATGTAGCGATCAAAGAGGCAGGAATAGATACCATTACAATCAATGAGTTTCTAATACTGTGCAGGAAGAACAACATTACAAATGCTACCAGAATAACCGCAATTAATAAGTCATGTACAACAGAATCTGCTGCTTCAAGCGTAAATACAGTACTGTCTTTTGCAATTTCTAATTTTAATTGAGCCGATTTATAATCGCTCTCTAATGTCTTAATTGTTTTAACCAACTGTTCACTTACCGCAACGGCATTTGCATCTGATTGTTTTACAATTTGAAGTACAATCGCACTTTTTTGATCTACACGCGCAATTTTCTCTGCGATTTTTTGTGTATCCTGAACATCAGCAATATCTCCTAAACGAACCTGGATTCCGTTTTGAGAAGAGACTACTAAGTTTCTTAATTCTTCAACATTTTTATATTTACCCGCTAAACGAATTAATATTTTTTGATTTCGAGTCTGGATATTACCCGTTGGGAAATCCAGATTTGAAGTTAAAATTGTCTGCTGTACCTGAGGAACAGAAAGTCCGTAACCCTGCATTTTTACAGCATCAAGATTTACCTGAATCTCACGTTCCTGACCACCAATAATGTTTACCTGCGCAACCCCTTGTACACGAGATAAAACTGGCGCAATCTTTTTATCGATCAAATCGTAAAACGCTGCTTCGTCCATTTTACCATTCGCACCAAGTGTCATAATTGGTAAATCACTCAAAGAGAATTTAGTTAACGAAGGCGGATCAGCATCATCTGGCAAATCACTCAAAATCGCATTAATTTTACGCTGAGCATCGTTCATCGAAATATCAACATTCGCATTTGAAGTTAATGTAATCGATACTACAGATAAACTCTCATAAGATTTAGAGTCAATTTTCTTGATATTTTCAAGAGATGCAATCGCATCCTCAATTTTCTTTGTAACAGTATTTTCAACCTCACTTGGAGAAGCTCCCGGATAAACAGTTGAAACCGTAATAACGTTGGTTTCGAATTTTGGGATCAGCTCATAGCCTAACTGGCTGTAACTGAACAATCCACCTAGAGTTAGAATTGTAAACAATACAATTACTAACGACGGACGTTTTATGGATATTTCGGCTAATTTCATATATTTTGTTTTAGGCTGTAGGCTATACGCTGTAGGCTTTAGGCTTTTTTAAAAGGCTTAAAGCTTATTGCTTACGGCTTAAAGCGGTACAATTATTTAATAATTTCTACTGTATTTCCGTCTTGTAAGTTGATTTGTCCTGTAGTAATTACTACGTCTCCGTCATTTAAACCATCGATGATTTCAACTTTGTCTCCTAAGATTCTTCCTGCAACAACTTTTTTCAATTTTGCTACATTATTTTCAACTACGAAAATTTCGTTACTGCTTACACTTCCAACAAATGCATTTCTAGGAACCACTTTTAAGTTTTGTTTTTGGTTGTTTGAACCAAAGTTTGCTGTTCCGTACATACCTGCTTTTAAGTCATTATTAGCATTGTTTGTAATTTCGATTTCTACCGGGAAGTTCAATGAAGCATCTGCTTTTGCAGCAATGAAAGTAATTTTTCCAGAGAATGTTTTATCAGGATAAACACTAGCAGTAATGTTTACTGTGTTTCCTAATTTTAAGCTTGCAACCTGGCTTTCGTTTACTGTAACAGTTAATTTTAATTTAGAAACGTTTACAATATCAAACAAAGCTGTTGCAGGCATTCCTGCTAAAATAGATCCTGGTTCAATATATTTTTTATTGATGTATCCGTTAATTGGAGCTTTTACTTTAGTATCTCCAACGTTGATGTTAGCTTGTGTTAAGTTAGATTGTGCATTTGTCAAAGCTAATTTTGCCTGATCTAATTGTTGTTTTGTTACACCGCCTGTTTTAAAAGCATTTTCATATCTTTCGTAATCAGATTTTGCATTTTGATAAACAGCCTGAGCCTGCTGAGCATTTACATTAATAACATCACCTCTTACTGTTAGTAATGTCTGTCCTACTCTTACATAATCACCTTCTTTAGCTAAAACACTGATTACTTTTCCAGATTTTTCAGCAGAGAAAGTTAATTCCTGAATTGGCACAAAGTTTCCATTTGCAGTAAAACCAAGATTAACATCTTCTGTTTTAACAGTGGCTACTTTTACAGATACTGCAGCATTTTTTTCGGCTACGATAGCAGTTTTACCTTCGTTTTCTGCTTTATTTTTATTTAAGATATAGCTTATCCCGAAAAAAGCTACGGCTATGATCACGATTGTTATAATTATTTTCTTCATTGTAATTTGTTATTTAGTAAGAGATTTAAGTTCGCCTTTTGATTTGATTAGAGATATTTCGGCAATTTTGTAATTTAAAACTGCTCTTGTATAATTATTTTGAGCTTCAAGTGATGCATTTTCTGCGTCAAGCAAATCGGTTAAAGATGCTAAACCCTGAAGATAATTGTTTTTAGTATTACTTAAAATTTCAGTTGCTAAACGCATATTTTCTTTTTGATTTTCGATCGTTACCAAGTTATTCTCGATTTCAGTCATCGCGTTTCTGTAATCTAAATCAAGAGAAAGTTTTGTGTCTTTGATATCTTCCTGAAGCGATCTGATTTCAACATCAGCTTGTCTTACTTTTGCACGAGTTCCAAAACCTGTAAAGATTGGCACGTGTAAGTTTAATCCAATTGCAGAGAAGTCTGACCAGTAAACTCCTTTTTCTGGTTTTGCAAACCAAGGAAATTCAGGTCCCTGACCAATATAATTGTAACCCGCAGTTAATGAAAGCGTTGGATAATATCCAGCCTGAACAGCTTTTTTGTTAAGAACCAAAAGCTCTTCTTGTTTTTTCAAAAGCTGGTACTCTGTTCTGTTTTCAATATTTGGTTCTTGAGTTAAGGCTGCAGGAACAACTTCAAATTCTTCTTTTGGCATATCGATTTGAGTTTCAATAGGCATACCCATATAAAACTTCAAAGCATTTTCCTGTAAAGCAATTTGGTTTTTAATCTGCTGGCGCTCTGTATCGATATTTGACATTTTTACAATAATACGGTCTAAGTCAATTTTTTTAGCCAAACCGTTGTCAAACTGGCCTTTTACGATATCACGAACTTTTGTTGTGTTTACATAATTGCTGTCTAATAAAACTAATCTTTCTTTTTGCACATAAACCGAATAGTAGTTATTTGCCACTCTTTCAATAACCTGCTCTTCTGTTAACTGATTGTTTATTTGATAAAATTCACGAGTAGATTTTGCTGCTCTTAATCCTGTAAAAACCGATTGATCAAAGATTGCCTGAGTTAAAGAAACCCCTGCAGTTGATGTCCATTTTTGTCCAAATGCTGCCTGAATTGCAGTTCCCGGCGCACCAAATGCTGCTCCATCAATAACCGTAGTCTGAATAATTGGGTTATACGTTAAATTTCCGTTTGCAGAAATTTGAGGCAATGCTCTTGAACGTACTTCCTGAATTTTATATTCGCTGTTTTCAACCTGAAGTTTTGCCTTTTTTGCATCGGCTTTATTTTGAAGCGCGTAGTTAACGGCGTCTTTCAGAGTTAAAGTAGTGGTTTGTGCGGCGGCAGACAAGCCTATTGTACACAAAACTATAAGAAAGATTCTTTTCATAAGTGTTACTATTTATTTTTAAATTTGAGATGGGACCGTCATTTCTTCTTTACCCTCACAGAAAAATGACGATCAATTTTTGGAATGGTTAATTTTTAATTCGTTTTAATTGCTTTTCTAATTCCTCGACTCCTTTTTCAGTAGCCATTGCTCGAGTATGGTATTCTAATGCTTCTAATTCTATTCTTTGTGCTTCACTTTCTGAAACCGTATTTTCATTAATATGAAAAATTAGTGTGTAATAAAACTTCACATAAACCTCAACATTCAAATCACTTCTGTAAAGCCCTTCTCGAATTCCTTTATCAATATTATCTTTAAAACACTGTGTGCATTGATCAATTTCGATTGAAAGGATATTTTGGTAAATCTCCGGATAATGTTTTTTCAACTGGTAAATTGGAGAAGTATCAATATTGTTTTTAAACATATCCCGAAACATCTCTCTAATCTCAAAATTTTCATGAATAGCATTATAATTCTTAGCTATAATAGTATCCATAATTTCGTGAACCTGACTATGAACCATTGAAGTGCTTTCTTCAATCAAAACTTCTTTATTACAGAAATATTTGTAAATCGTTTTTTTCGAAATACACATTTCTCCTGCAATATCATCCATCGTAACACTCTTAAAACCAAGCTTCAAAAAAAGTTCACTTGCTTTTGCTATTATTTTCTCTTTCATTTTAATTTTCCCAATTGCCTTACAAATATAACTAGGAAACTAAAATCTAAAAAAATAGTTTCCATGTTATTTGTAATAATTTTACATTAAATTAATAATCATGTAAGATTTATATGCTAAATTCTAAATTAGCGATTAGTTTAATGTCTTTTCCAAGCGCTAAACCTCCATTATGATGAAAAGAATTGTAGTCAAGACCAAAATCCTGACGTTTAATATCTCCTTTAATTTCAAAAGCAACTTTTTTCTCTCCGTTATATGTATTTACTCCAATAAACTCTGCATCAAGTTCTACAACTCTCGTAACATCTTTTATGGTTAAATCTCCTTTGAAAAAATTAATATTGTTATTTATCTTTTGAAATGAAGTCGATTTAAAACTGATAATCGGATGTTCATCTACATCAAAAAAGTCCTGAAGCTGTAAATTGGTATCAATCTGCTGAAAGCTTTCAGTTTTATTGTTAATATCCAGTGAAAACTCAACCGATGCATCTTCAATTTCATTATCTTCAATATTCACATAACCGCCAAATTTGTTTGTTGTTCCTCCCAAATAAGCAATTATCGAATGTCTCATTTTAATTAAAACATCTGATTGAGTAGAATCTAAGGTCCATGTTGTTTTCATAAATATCTGATTTAAATGAGTTTATAAATTATTAAAACTCTTGTGGAAACTTTTACAGTGTTCTAAGTTTCCAAATAACGATGCAAATATAGACAGGAAACTCTAAATACCAAAAAAGTTTCCAAGTTTTTTCAAAATAATTTTAACACCTTAAGAATTAGTGGTTTTCGCAGAGATTTTGAATGGAAACTCATCATTTAAAATTTTAGGAAAGAATTAATTCATAATGAATCGTATCTTTGAGGCTCGTAAATTAGAATTTCATCATGCACGATATTAGCCAGTACCAGGATTTTTTTATTGATTATCTAAAAAATCAAAACATACACAAAGAACCCACAAATCTTTACGAACCCATTGAATATATTTTAGGACTTGGCGGAAAACGTATGCGTCCGGTACTTACCTTAATGGCTGCAGAAGTTTTTGATACTAACTATAAAACGGCTCTTCCGGCTGCAATGGCGGTTGAAGTTTTTCATAATTTTTCGCTTGTTCATGATGATATTATGGATGACGCGCCTTTAAGAAGAGGTCAAGTTACGGTTCATGAAAAATGGGATTTAAATACCGGAATTCTTTCTGGAGATGCCATGCTGATCCTGGCTTACCAGTATTTTGAACAATACGAGCCAGAGGTTTTTAGAGATTTAGCGAAACTTTTCAGCAAAACGGCTCTTGAAGTATGCGAAGGACAGCAGTGGGATGTTGATTTTGAACAAAGAAACAACGTTACGATCCCGGAATATTTAAAAATGATCGAATATAAAACCGCTGTTTTAGTTGCTGCTGCCATGAAAATGGGTGCAATTGTGGCTAAAACTTCTGAAAAAGAAGGCGATTTAATTTACGATTTCGGATTGAATTTAGGTCTCGCTTTCCAGTTACAAGATGATTATTTAGATGCTTTTGGTGATCCGGAAACTTTTGGAAAACAGGTTGGCGGTGATATTATCGAAAACAAAAAAACCTATTTATATCTAAAAGCTTTAGAATTTTCGACTCCGGAAAAAGCTTCAGAATTAGAAAAATTATTCAGTTTGCAACTAGAAGATAATTCAGAGAAAATAGAAACTGCAAAAGCTATTTTCAACGAATCAGGAGCTTCAAAATCAACTCAGGAAGCAATTGAAATGTACACTTTTAAAGCTTTTGAAACTTTAGAAAAAATGGATATTAACGCTGAAAAGAAGAATATTTTAAGAACTTTTGGCGAAAATTTAATGGGAAGAAAGGTATAATCTTTTGCCACAGATTAAAAGATTTTCACAGATTTAATCCTTAAAATCCTTAAATCTGTGGCTATTATTTACATATAGAAAACCCGGCAGGTTTTTAAAAACCTGTCGGGTTTCTCATTTTATGAGTATTAAAAAAGTTCATCTGGATCAACTAAATCTGATAATTTTTGTTTTAAATCGTCTTTTAAAATCGTTAAACCAAATTGATACGAAGCGTTCATCCATCCAAAACCTTCTTCTGTTATATAATTAAATTCCGTTCCTACGTTTCCGTATTCAGCGAAAATTTTGTGCGAGCTTATCGATAAATCAAACTTTTCAGGAATAGTTCCGTTGTAATCGACTGCGTTTCTGGTAATGAGCCAAAGCCATCGATACACCATTTCCTGCGCTTCTTCATTAAAATTATAATTCAAAAGTCCTTCCCATAAAAGCATTTGATGCGGCGCCCAGCCAAATGGATAATCCCATTGGCGTATTGGTGCATTTTCATCAACGCCAGAAATTGATTCTTTGGTACTTCCGGCAATTCCGCCTTTCATTTTAAACTTTGGTAGTGTCTTTTTTACCAAAATTTCAGCTTGTTCCGGAGTACTTATTTTTGCCCAAAGCGGATAAAAAGTTGTGGCTGCTTCAAAAACATGCTGTTTTTCATTCACAAAATCATAATCGAAATAAATTCCGTTTTTAGAATTCCATAACAATTTGTTTATTTTTTCTTTTCTCGAAGATGCTTTTAACAGCCAATATTCACTTGAAAAGGATTTGTCTTCAAAATATTGAAATTCATTTTTAAAGTATTTCTGAATCAAAAAAGCAATATCGGTTTCGTATTTATAAAGCAGACTATTGATCGCAACTGTATTTAAATTGGCACAAACTCCAACTAATCTATTGGTTGTGTCATGACCGCTTTCGCGCATGCTCCGATCGTGAATAAAGTATTTATCGAGTTCTTCATCAACCACTTCCCTTTCCAGATATTTCTTTTCGAATTCTCGTGTAGACAAGTTGTATTTTGGCGCATATTGTTCCAGAATATCATCAAAATGCCCTTCTTCTACCTCAAACGGAAGCCCTATTCCTTCTGCTTTATAACGATTTAAACCATTTGCGGTAAGTCTTTTTCCTTCTTCCATCCAAACGGTTAAATATTCTTTTATAGCCGTTTTTAAATGTCTTTCTATCCAAAAAATATCCGGATTTGATTTTTCTAAAACATCTATAATCAACGATGTATACAACGGAGGCTGTGTTCTGGTTAAATAATAACTTCTGTTAGCGTTTAGAATTTTCCCGTAATGATCTATTTGATATTTAAAGTTCTCGGCAATGCCCAAAGCAAGATCAATTTTATCATCAATTAAAAGTCCTTTAGCAATAAAATAACTGTCCCAGCCGTACATTTCGTTGAATCTTCCGCCGGGAACCACAAACGGAACGCCCGAAACTTCATTGTTTTTAATTTGAAGTGCCAAAGCCAGAATTCCCGGTTTTTTGTTCAGTGATAAAACATATTCAGGAGTAATATTTTTAGGCATCTGCACCACTTTTAATTTTGGTGTTGAAGCTTCTAATTTTTTGAAATAATCAAAAACAATTTCGTCGCCAAAAGGCACATATAAATAAGCAAATTCATTTTCGATTTTATCATCTTCCAGGATTTTCTTTACGCCAATGGCATCGATTGTTCTGGTCAGACCGTTCCAATACAAGTCTTTAATTTTTCTTGAAATTCTTTTGACAGGATCTTCGGTGATTTCGTTTAAATCTATCTCCGCAGATTCGACATTGTTTTTCTTAGCCAAGGCCAGTTCCTGCAATAAATTCGAGAGCTGGTAAGTTCCTTTAATAACTGCCGGATTTCCATCTTGATCATAAAGTAAAAACCTTTTTGGACCGTTGTCATCTATCGTAATTTTTTTATCGCCGTCAGTATCTTCCTGAGCCAATAATTTTTCGATGGTTTGGGTTATATGTAGTTTAAATTTCATCTTTTGCAGTTATTTTTTTAAGAATAAAAAAGGAGATTAGTAACAAAGTCATTGGAATGAGGGTAAAATAAAAAGCCTTTTCTGGTCCTTCATTTTTAAAAAGCCAGCCTGTAATTCTGGACCCCAATGTGCCGCCAAGAGCAGAAAAAATGACGATTAATCCGGTCATGGAACTTTGCAGATTTTTTGGTAAAGCACTTAATACAATTGAATTTAACAATGGATAAATGGGCGCAATAAACAATCCGATTAAAGGAAATGCAAAACCAATTAACGGAATATCTGAAAGTGTATCAATATTTTTTACTTCTAGTCCAACCGTTTTTGGAAGCACAAATGTTACCAAAAGCATGGCGGAAACAATGCAGAAACTTAAAACCCAAATCCAGTTTACTTTTTTAGTTACAATTCCTGCGATAAGTCTTCCAATTGCTAATGAAACTGCCAAAATACTGGCCATCATAATGCTGATGTTTTCAGGCAGATGCAGCACTTTTGTATTAAATGTAGGCAGCCAAGAAAGTATTCCCTGCTCGATCATTACAAATAAAAACACGCTTATGACAAAAATAACGGTCAGCAGTTTTGCCATTAATTTAAACATCTGCAAAAAATCATCTTTAAGATTTACTCCTGCTGCGACTTCGGTTTCTTCGAATTTTATAAAGAGTAAAAACAGAAATGATAAAAACGATAATCCTGCCAATAACCAATATACATTTAGCCATGAATTGGGATCATTTTCGTTATTAAAAGCCGGAAATAAAAAATAAGCCAGCGCAATTCCTACCATAAAAAAACCTTCGATACTGCTCATTAAAGCATTGTGCTCTTTTTTGGTTTCGGTTACGGTTCCTATTAACGAATAAACAGAAACTTTAATCAGGGCAAATGAAACTCCAACGGTTGCAAAAAGGATTTTAGCATTGTCAAATGAGTTTCCAAAATACATAGAAATACACGCCAAAGTAACCAAAGCCAATCCTGTTAACATCGCCTTTCTATAACCTATTCGGGGCAGAAAAGAAGCTATAAAAAAGGATACAATGGCAATTGGCATATCTTTAAAGGCTTCTAAAATACTCGCCTGAACCTCGTCGACTCCATAATTTTTCTGCGATTTTAAAATTACAATTCCTACGCTGTTTAATAAAATAGCAAAGACAAAATAATTGAGGTAAAGTGAGATTTTAATTCCTATGTTTTTCATTTGTATTTTGTGGTTATGGAACGTAATACGTTGTGGTTATGGTGCAGAGACACACAGCAGTGCGCCTCTACAATACCATATAAATTTTAACACATAGAAACATAGTTTAGTGTGTATTCAAAGGCGTTTCACTTGCATTAATCCACATAACTATGTGTGGAAATTAGTTTCTTATTTTGCTCTTTTTTTGAGTGATAAAAATCTATGTTTCTATGTGTTTAATTCTTTTTACTCTTATATAAATTTAGAAATTAATCGCTACCGAAAATCTAAAAGCACGTCCTAAAATAGGTCTTGCCATAAACACATCGCTCGCTGCAGATGTTGTTTGTCTTGGATCTCCTTCTGTTAAACCAATTTCGTTGAATAAGTTTGAAGCATCTACTGCAAAACGAAGATTGTTATACATGTAATTTAAACCTGCTCCAACTTCTTTGTAAGCTGGCAAAACTTGTTTGTTATCCTGATTCGTGAATTTTTTATCGTAATAAGAAAACTGAACATAAGCTGTAAAATCTTTTGTAATATCAACTTCAGGTCTTAGGTTACAGAAAAATTTAGGGATTCTTCGCGCAGTATTTCCATTAAAATCAAAAGTAGAACCATCAGCATTTGTTCCTGTAAAGTTGTCGTATTCTGGTTTTTGAACTGTGAATGTAAAGTTCAGTTTCGCAAATTTATATCTTGCATTCGTTTCTACTTCAAGACCAATATTGTTTACATCGGCAAATTTATTTTCTGAAGATCCATCAGATAAAATATCCGTGAACGCCACATTTTTTAAATTCATGTGAAACAAATTCGCATTTACAGAGAAGAAAGAACTTGAATATTTATAACCCAGCTCAAACTGATTTACTTCTGTATTTTCCAGTTTGCTTAAATTGGCTGCATTATCATAAAACGATTCTTCAATTGGAGATCTAAAACCGTGGCTGTAACGCACGTATGAAGCCATATTGTCGTTGAATTTATAATTCCCCGCTGCAGTATACGACCATTCACTTACATCATATCTCCAATAAGTATACGGATTTCCTTTTACTGTTGTTACTGCATCATCGGCCGTATTATTATCTAAAATTCCTAAGTTCTCAGCAAAAAATCTGGCGTTGTCTCTGTATCCGGAATATTTGTCTTTGTTGTATCTTAAACCTGCATTAAAGGTTAAATTGTCTGTCGCTTTAATTTCGGCATCAGCATAAATATCATTTAAAAGCCCTTTTGTCTGCGCGTCTCTTTCTAACCACGTAATTCTTTCTACACCATTCCATGTATGGTCAACTCCGGTTGTATTATCTTTTACATTTAATAATCTCGGATTGTCTGAAACACTTACTAAATACGAATTCCAGTTCCAGTATTGATTTGATTTCCAGTTAGAATAGTAATAACCAGCTGTTAATTTCACCGGATCTAAATCAAAAGAAAAAGAGAAATTATTCGCAAAATTGCTCATTTTCTTCTCGATGTGCCAAAGATCTGCTCTCATAATTAAAGCGTTTGGATCAAGTGCTGCACCATTATCTACATAAGTATAAGCAAGGTTTCCTGCTGTTGTATTTTGAACATCTGCTGCATAAGCATCTTGTGTCCAAGGTCCTCCGTTAGGGAAAATAGCATTGTAATTTAAATCGATGCTTGTTTGTTTAAAAGCATTTTTGAAAGTAACTTTTTCAGAAATTTTCTTTTTAAATTCAGCTCCAATTGAGTTGATAATTGGATGTGAACCATCTTCTAAATCTGCGCTGAAAGTTCCGCCTCCGTATTGAGGTACATTTAAATGACTGAAATTTACTGAAGTCAATGTTCCGTAATTTGGATTAAAGCCTGGAATTCCTTCCACTTTTCCGTTGTTGCTTTTTAAAGGAATTGGTAAATAGAATGTATTTCTGTCATCAAGATGTTTGAAATTGATTCTTAAATAATCGTTGTCATCAAATTTATAAGTGATGTTTCCTTTTATTTGTCCACCCTTGTTGGCAGTAAAACCAGTATTTCTTACTCCATTGTCAGTTCTGTAAAATCCGCCTACATTGAAAAATAATTTATCCTGAATTAAAGCACCTGATAAATTAAGGTCGGTTCTAAACATTCCGTAATCTGAGGTTGTAAATTTTGCTCTTCCTTGAAAATCATTCTGACCTGTTTTTGAAATAAAGTTGATGATTCCCCCCGGAGCATTGTTGGCGAAAATTGAAGCAGAACCTCCACGAACAGCTTCCATTTTGCTTACCGTTTCGTCCAATCTGTAAAAAGTATCGGCATTGGCAAATTGCAAAGCTCCATCTTCAAAAACCGGTAATCCGTCTTCCTGAATCTGTACATATTCATACGCTCCCGCAGACGGAATTCCTCTTGCAAAAAGGTTATTTCCAATTTCTCCTCCAGATGCTTCAACCACAAATCCCGGAATAGTCTGCAGCAACGCCGCCGTGCTCGATGGTGCTCGGTCTTCAATAGCTTTCGCTCCCATTGTAGTAATGGCAACGCTCGATTCAAGTTTAGATCTTGGAGCAGATGAACCTGTTACGACAACTTCTTTTAAACTTTGCGATTCGCCTTCAAGAAGTAAGCTTACCTCTATAGATTCTCCCTCTTTTAAGGCAATTTTTTTCTCGAAAGTTTTGTAACCCACATTTGTTGCCATAATAGTGTAGGTTCCTGCTTCGACGTTTGAGAAAGAATATCCTCCGTTTTCGTCTGTAACGGTGCTTTTTCCTGTTTCCTTAAGCGTTACGTTTGCTCCGGGAATTGTTACGCCGCTATCGTCGAGTACTTTTCCTGAAACTTTAGCTGTATTTTGGGCAAACAGATTATTTGGTAAAAAAAATAGGCAAAACATTAAAAATAATGTACCTAAATAATGGTGCAGCTTTTTCATTTTTTTGTTCGGTTAGTTAGTAATTATGGTTATCACTGTCAAACTTAAAAACAAATTATAAGGAATATAAGAATTAAAAAATCGAAAACGTTTTCGAAATCACCTAAAACGTTTTCGGAAATTAATTTTTTATCAATGCAGTTTATTTTTTAGTACATTTATTTCATGAATGATACAAAATTAATAGATATAGCCTCTGCATTAGGAATATCGGTTACAACCGTTTCAAAGGCATTAAAAGGGTATACAGACATTAGTAAGTCGACACGCGCCAAAGTTATCGAAATGGCCGAAACGATGAACTATATGCCTAATTCTGTAGCAGTTAATTTAAGAACCAACGAAACCAAAACTATTGGCGTTATTATCCCTGCAACGGTTCATCACTTTTTTTCGAGTGTTTTAAACGGCATTTTAGAAGAAGCTGAAAAAAGAGGTTATCTGGTCATCATTCTGCAATCGAATGAAAAATATGAAATGGAAAAAAAGCAGCTTGCGTTGTTAATTCAAAAGCGGGTTGACGGCGTTTTAATGTCACTCTCGAATGAAACGGATGATTTCTCTCATATTAATGACGCCATTCGAAAAAATACTCCAGTTGTTTTGTTTGATAAAATTGCTAAAAGAGTAGAATGTTCTAAAGTGGTTATTAACGATGCCAAAGCTGCTTTTGATGCCGTTACGTATCTTATCAATAAAGGCTATAAAAAAATTGCCCATTTTAGAGGCTCGTATGTTCCTCAAAATTCCATTGATCGCTTTCTGGGTTATAAACGCGCACTCGAAGCTCACGGAATTGAATACGATTCGAAACTGGTTTATGTTTGTGATAACAATACTGATTTTGAAGACGGTTACGAAAATGCCCAAAAAATTATGGCTGAACATCCGGATATCGATGCTATTTTTGCGATTACAGATTTAGTCGCTATCGGGATTATAAAATATTTTAATGAAGCGGGAATAAAAACACCGGATCAGGTGGCGGTTTTTGGCTTTAGCAACTGGTTTATGAGTACCGTGATTTCGCCTAAATTAACGACAATTGACCAGCCTGGATTTGAAATGGGACACACCGCCGTTTCTATTTTAATTGATGAAATTGCCGACATAAAAGAACATCGTAAAGTCGAACATCAAATTATAGAACTTCCAACAAGAATCATAGAACGAGAATCGACTGTAAAATGATTTTTTAGTTTTAACTTTGCTCAAATTCTTAAAAAGCATTAATGTTTCCGATTCCTGAAAATACCGATTTTTTATTGGCTGATGCCGAAAAAGAAAATTTATATTTAAGTCTGATTGAGCAGATTAATAAAGACTTTAATCTGGCGAATGAAGGAATTGATTTTCCGCTGAGTATTTCTCCTGAAGAATTAAAAATTCAGCTTCACGAAAAAATCTACCGCATGATTCAGTACAAATTTGCTGAATACTTAAATCTGCTTTACATTATTGATGTTCCCGAAAATGAAATCAAACAACTAGATGGTTCTGATTTAGTAATTCTGGCTGAACAAGTTGCTTTTCTAATCTTAAAAAGAGAATGGCAGAAGGTTTGGTTTAGGAATCATTACAAGTAAAAAGATGTAAAGGTACAGAGTTACAAAGCAACAGAGGTTTCCTCACTTTGCGAGTAATTTTAAGCCCAATAATAAAACCTTTGAACCTTTGCCCCTATGAATCTTTGAACCTGTTAGAAATACACTCTCACAAAAGGCATAAAACCAGATCCGTAAAGACTTTTATCAGGATTATACAATACGTCATAACGGGCACCAATTGTAACATTTCCAGTTCTGTAACCTGCTCCAAGATATAGAGCCGTATTCCAGTAACTATCAGAAAAAGCAGGTCTGTTGATATTCGATTCATATCTAGTATCTACTCTTACCTGTTCCAATTCGGCCGATAATTGAACTTCCGGAATTGGGTTCACAAGCGTGATTAAACTTCCGCCGTAAACATAGGATTCGTAATAATTTTTTGAAGACAAATAGCCGAATTGTAATCCAACTCCAACAGCAAAAATTTCGTTAACATTGTAAATCGCACTTGGCATTACAGAGATATCGGTATAACCGGAACCAATTCCTAAACCAAGTCCGCCTCCAAACTGAACTTTATCCCAAAAATGGTTTTTGTTATCAATAACATAGGTTTGTTGTGCCTGTGCATAACTTGAGAATAAGACTGCCAAAATCACAAAAAAATATTTGCAATCGATTGAAAATTGAATTTTATTCATAGTTAACGTTTATTTTAACAAATTTTTACGTAAAAGTACGTAAAAAAAAGATTTAAATAAAGGCGATTGTTGTACTTTTGCCATTCTATTTAACAAAAAGTATATTCACTAATATTATGGATAGGTTTTCATTTTTAAATGCAGCGCATACCGAGTTTTTTGCACAATTATACGATCAATATTTAGTTAACCCAGACAGCGTAGAGCCTAGCTGGAGAAGTTTCTTTCAAGGTTTTGACTTTGGACAAACTACTTATAATGACGAAAATCCAGTGCAGACCATTGTTGAGTATGTGACTAGCCCAAACACAGATTACAGTCAGGTTTCAGACAAACTGCAAAAAGAATTTAACGTTCTAAAATTAATCGATGGTTACCGTACGCGCGGGCACTTGTTTACAAAAACAAACCCAGTTCGCGATCGCAGGCAGTCTTCTCCAACTTTAGATATCGAAAACTTTGGTTTATCAGCAGCTGACCTTTCAACTGTTTTTGATGCTGCACAGACAATTGGAATGACACCTTCTTCTTTAGAAGCTATCGTAAACCGTCTTAAAGCTATTTACTGCCAGCATATTGGAATTGAATATATGTATATCAGAAATCCTGGCGTTGTAAAATGGATTCAGGATAAATTAGCTGTAAATGTTAATCAGCCTAATTTCTCTACAGAAGAAAAGAAAACAATCTTAAATAAATTAAACGAAGCTGTTTCTTTTGAAAACTTCCTTCATACTAAATATGTTGGACAAAAACGTTTCTCATTAGAAGGCGGGGAATCTATCATTCCGGCTCTTGATGCTTTAATCGAGCAGGCTGCAGAAAAAGGTGTTGAACAATTCGTAATGGGAATGGCTCACCGTGGTCGTTTGAACGTTTTAGCAAACATCTTCGGAAAATCGACTCAGGATATCTTTGGTGAGTTTGACGGAAAAGATTACGATCAGGAATATTTTGACGGTGACGTAAAATACCACTTAGGTCTTACGGCTGACAAAAAAACAAGATCTGGAAAAAGCATCAACATCAATTTAGCGCCAAACCCTTCTCACCTAGAGACTGTTGGAGCAGTAATTGAAGGTATCACAAGAGCAAAACAAGATAAATATTACAATGACGATTTCTCTAAAGTACTACCAATCGCCGTTCACGGAGATGCTGCAATTGCAGGTCAGGGTATTCTTTACGAAATCATTCAAATGGCTCAATTAGATGGTTACAAAACTGGAGGAACAATCCACATTGTAATCAACAACCAGGTTGGTTTTACAACTAACTACTTAGACGCCCGTTCTTCTACTTACTGTACAGACGTTGCTAAAGTAACTTTATCGCCGGTATTACACGTAAATGCTGATGATGCTGAAGCTGTTGTACATGCTGTATCTTTTGCATTAGACTACAGAATGCAGTTTGGACGTGACGTATTTATCGATTTATTAGGATACAGAAAATACGGTCACAACGAAGGTGATGAGCCTCGTTTTACACAGCCTGTTTTATATAAAATCATTGCTAAACACAAAAACCCAAGAGACATCTACGCAGAGAAATTATTATCTGACGGTGTAATCGATGCTTCTTATGTAAACGGTTTAGAAAAACAATACAAATCTCAATTAGAAGAAAACTTAGAAGCTTCTCGTAAAAAAGATTTGACTATCATTACCCCATTCATGAAAAACGAATGGGAAGGATTTGTTCAGGTAACTGATACACAAATGCTTCAAAAAGTTGATACTACTTTTGCTAAAGAAGGTTTAGATTCTATCATCAAAACCATCTCAACTTTACCAGAAGACAAAAAATTCATTAACAAGATAACTAAAATTGTTACGGATAGAAAAGTTGGATACGACAACAATACTCTTGATTGGGGAACTGCAGAAGCACTTGCTTACGGATCTCTTTTAACAGAAGGATTTGATGTTCGTATTTCTGGTCAGGATGTTGAGCGTGGTACATTCTCTCACCGTCATGCTGTTGTTAAAGTAGAAGACTCAGAAGAAGAAGTAATTCTATTAGATGCAATTGAAAACAAAAAAGGAAAATTCGGCGTATTCAATTCACTTTTATCTGAATATGGTGTTTTAGGTTTTGATTACGGATATGCATTAGCAAACCCAAAAGCCTTAACAATCTGGGAAGCACAGTTTGGAGATTTCTCTAATGGAGCTCAAATCATGATTGACCAGTATATTTCTTGTGGAGAAGACAAATGGAACAACCAAAACGGTATTGTTTTATTATTACCTCACGGATATGAAGGACAAGGTGCTGAGCACTCTTCTGCAAGAATGGAGCGTTACTTACAACTTTGCGCAAGACATAATATGTATGTTGCAGATTGTACAACACCGGCTAACTTCTTCCACTTATTGAGAAGACAAATGAAAACGAATTTCCGTAAACCATTGGTAGTTTTCTCTCCAAAAAGTTTATTACGTGATCCAAGATGCGTATCAACTGTTGAAGAATTAGCAACTGGAAGTTTCCAGGAAACTATCGACGATACTACAGTAAACAAAAAAGATGTAAAAACTTTAGTTTTCTGTACAGGTAAATTCTACTACGATATTGTGGCAGAAAGAGAAAACAACGGAAGAAAAGACGTTGCAGTTGTTCGTATCGAGCAATTATTCCCTTTCCCAGTTGAGCAGATCAAAGAAATCATTGCAAAATATCCAAATGCAGATGATTATGTTTGGGCACAGGAAGAGCCTAAAAATATGGGAGCTTACAGCTTTATGTTAATGAACTTTGACCTTGTAAAATGGAGATTAGCTTCATTAAAAGCATACTCTGCTCCTGCATCAGGAAGTTACACACGTGCAAAACGTCGTCACGCAGATGCAATTAGAATGGTATTCGATAAAAATTTATTCAGATAATTAAAAAAATTGTTTCAAGTTTAAAGTTTCAAGTTATGCGAAACATGAAACTTTAAACTAACTAAACTTTAAACAAAAACAAGATGATTTTAGAAATGAAAGTCCCATCACCAGGGGAATCAATAAAAGAAGTTGAAATTGCAACTTGGTTAGTAAAAGACGGAGATTATGTAGAAAAAGATCAGGCTATTGCTGAAGTTGATTCAGATAAAGCTACTCTTGAATTACCTGCTGAAATGAGCGGTGTAATTACATTAAAAGCTGAAGAAGGTGATACAGTTGCTGTAGGCGCTGTAGTTTGTTTAATTGATACAGATGCTGCTAAACCAGCAGGAAGCGGATCTGCAGCTCCAGCAGCTGAAGCTCCAAAAGCAGAGGCACCTAAAGCTGAGGCTCCAAAGGCAGAAGTAAAAGCTGAAGCTCCAAAAGCAGCTCCGGCTGCAACAAGTTATGCAGCTGGAACTCCATCTCCTGCAGCAAGAAAAATATTAGACGAAAAAAATATTGCTCCAGCAACAGTTTCTGGAACTGGTAAAGGCGGCAGAATTACTAAAGATGATGCTGTAAATGCAGTACCGTCTATGGGAACTCCAACTGGAGGAAGCCGTGGAACTGAGCGTACAAAATTATCTATGTTACGTCGTAAAGTAGCAGAAAGATTAGTTTCAGCTAAAAACGAAACAGCTATGCTTACTACTTTCAACGAAGTAAACATGACGCCAATCAACCAAATTCGTAACGAATACAAAGATGCTTTCAAAGCTAAACATGGTGGTTTAGGTTTAGGATTTATGTCATTCTTTACAAAAGCAGTTACAAGAGCTTTACAATTATATCCAGATGTTAACTCAATGATGGATGGTGATTACAAAATCGCTTACGATTTTGCTGATATCTCTATCGCAGTTTCTGGACCAAAAGGATTAATGGTTCCTGTTGTTCGTAATGCTGAACTTTTAACTTTCCGTGGAATTGAAGCTGAAATCAAAAGATTAGCTTTAAGAGCTCGTGATGGTCAAATTACAGTTGACGATATGACTGGAGGAACTTTCACAATTACAAATGGTGGTGTTTTTGGAAGTATGTTATCTACTCCAATCATCAACCCTCCTCAATCAGGAATTTTAGGAATGCACAACATTATCGAGCGTCCTATTGCTGTAAACGGAAAAGTTGAAATTCACCCAATGATGTACGTTGCACTTTCTTACGATCACAGAATCATTGACGGACGTGAGTCTGTTGGTTTCTTAGTTGCTGTGAAAGAAGCATTAGAAAACCCGGTAGAATTATTAATGAACGGTGATGCTAAACGTGCTTTAGAATTGTAATCATTATAATTTTCAATATATCTAAACCTGCTCAAATGAGCAGGTTTTTTTATTTTAAAGCTATTTTATAAGTGAACACTTATATTTTTAAAAATTAATTTAGAATGAATAAGAATAACTTGCTTTGTTTCGTCTGATACCTTAGATTTGCACAATCGAAAACAATTTTAAACTATTCTAAATCTATTTACAGAAAAAGAATAGTATCAATTTAATTCTGCAAAGACATGATAACAATAGCAAGCCTTATCGTTTTTTTAGCTTTTTACACACTTTATTACACCTCAAAAAGAGCAGTTTTATCGTATGATTTAGGTTTTGAAAAATGGATGAAAAAAAATCCGAAACAAACCAAAATCACCGGATTAGTACTTCTTGTTTCGGCTTATGCAATCTGGCTTTTTACACAGTCTTTGGGCTGCGGTACTTTGATGTTTTTTATTCAGCTGATGACCATTGGAAGCCTTATTATCATTCTTGCACCATTAAAAAAAGTAAACAGTAAAGCACTTTTGGCACTCCTAGTTATCGTTGCCTTATTAGAACTTTATTACAACTAAATTATAACTGACCAATGCCAGCAAATCCAAAATATTTAAACCCATCTTTTTGGCCTCGTTTTTCTAAAATTACAGCAGCAATATTAGGCGGATACTTCGTTTCAGTAACTTTTCATCTTGCTTTAGCTTCATGGTTTAACCGTCCCGAAGTACTAATGACAACAGCCTTTACTGGATTTATACTTTGGGTTGTATTAATGGTTTTTGCATTTTTGGCAAAAAGCGGCTGGAAAATCTGGGGCATTTATATTTTGCTCAGCTTAGTTTTTTCGCTTCTTATTTACCTTGGCCAAACTTATAACACTACTGCGTAATCCTTATGAATAACCGTCATTATAATATCTATTTTCACACACATACTGTCAGCGGTATTGTGATCAGCGTTGTGCTTTTTGTAATTTTCTTTGCAGGATCTTTTTCTTTTTTTAGAGACGAAATCATCAATTGGGAAAGAAGTGAATCGACTGCAGTTACCAGAGAAATTAAATTAGATTACAATAAAGCTTTAGAAAATCTTGATAAAAAATACGTTTTACACGGGAGAAAGATAACTATATCAAAACCATCTATAGAAAATAGAGTTGCGGTTTACATGGAAGGCTCCAGAGATACTTTGGCCCCCGCCAAACAAAAAGAAGGATCATTCTTTTATTTAGACAACAAAAACTTTAAATCCTATACTTACGAAGAATCTTATTCTTTAGGAGAACTTTTATACCGTTTACACTTTCTGGCACAAATTCCTTATCCGGTTGGCTATTACCTTTCCGGATTTACCGCCTTATTCTTCTTGTTTGCTATTGTAACCGGACTTTTATTGCACTGGAAAAAAATCGTGTCTAATTTTTATGTTTTCCGTCCAAAGGAAAAACTAAAAACATTATGGACAGATGCTCATACTGCGCTGGGAATGATAGGACTTCCGTTTCAGTTTGTTTATGCCGTAACCGGAGCTTTCTTTATGATTAAACTTTTAATCGTTGCCCCGGCTGTAATGGCATTATACAAAGGCGATCAGGATAAACTTTATAAAGAATTAGAATACACAGATACCGATTATAAATTTGAATACAAAAAATTAGCCAATCCATTCGATGTAGAACAATTGATTAACAAAGCCAAAAGCAATTGGGCAGATTTTGAAATTACACGTGTTGTTATTCAAAACTATGGCGATGTCAATATGCACGTTTTAGTAGAAGGAGAATTGCCGAGCCATAAAAAATTTACCGGAATTGGAAAAATCGTTTACCGCGTTTCTGACGGAAAGGAAATTGCCCGAAAAAATCCAATTACCCAAAACGGCTATCTTGATGTTGTGAAAAATGTTTTATACAGAATACATTTTGGCGACTATGGCGGTTATGCCTTAAAAATTGTGAGTTTCGTTTTAGGAATTATAACTTGTTTTGTCATCATTTCAGGAGTAATGATTTGGTTAGTAGCAAGACAAAAAAATAATCTGCCTGAAAAGAAAAGACGTTTCAACGCAGCTGTTGTTCGCATTTATCTGGCTATCTGCCTAAGTATGTACCCTATTACCGCTTTAGCATTTATTGGTTCAAAAATATTTTATCCTTTAAGCCAGTCTAACTTATTCCGTTTATATTTTGGCGGATGGTTATTGCTTGCAATATTCTTTATCATCAAAAAGAATGATGCATTTACAAATAGATTCTGCTTAATATCAGGAAGTATTTTAGGTTTTTTAATTCCAATTACAAACGGAATTGTTTCTGGACAATGGTTCTGGACTTCATTTATGGAAAATAAAATTCAGATTTTCTTTATTGATGTTTTCTGGATTGTTTTGGCTTCAATAACACTTTATACAGCTTATCATTTAAAGCCTAAAAAAGAAGCCGCGAAAAATTAGCTTAAATAATTTGCCCTCTATTGATTTTGCTTATACTTTTACGGCTTTAATCAAAAAATGGGATTCAAAACGCAAATACGTTTTCTGCATAAATGGCTCGGATTAATTTCCGGGCTTATTGTTTTTATAGTCTGTATTACGGGTTGTATCTTTTGCTTTCATGATGAAATAAAAGACATTACCCGAAAAGAATGGCGTTTGGTTGAACCTCAGAACAAACCTTTTTTAATGCCTTCGGTTTTGCAGGAAAAGGCAAAAGAAATTGTTCCAAAGAATAAAATAAGCATGACGGCGTATTACGGAAAAAACCGTTCGGCTATTGTTTACACCTATTCTGATACTGAGAATTTATATCTGTACTTTAATCCTTATTCCGGTCAATATTTAAAAACAGAAAATCCCGAAACTGACTTTTTCATTATTGTCGAATATATTCACCTGTATTTGCTTCTGCCGGATTATATAGGAAAACATATTATTGGCGGAGCTACTATCATTTTTATTCTTTTACTGATTTCGGGAATAATTCAATGGTGGCCAAAACGAAAAAGTGACATTAAAAGGAGTTTCAGCGTAAAATGGTCCGCAAAATGGCGTCGTGTAAATTACGACTGGCATAACACGTCAGGATTTTATATTGCGCTTATTGCGCTTATTCTTGCCATAACAGGTTTAACTTTTACTTACGAATGGGTTGGCGACAGTATTTACAAAACTTTCAATTTTGGAGGAGATAAAGCCGCAGAAACAAAAACACCTGTTATTGACACAACAAAATTCGAATCAAACTCGATTACCGCAGTCGATCGTGCTTTTATTCAAACCATGAAATTACAGCCAAAAGCCGAAATGTTCTTTGTAATGATTCCGCAGCAAAAAGGCGATATTATAAGTACTGGAGCATATCCGCATACATTGCGTTACGATCATCAAAGCAATTATTATTTTCATCCCAACGATGGAAAATTAATTAAAAACGATCCGTATCATTCAAAAACTCTCGGTTTACAGGTTGTCGAAATGAATTACGGAATTCACACAGGACAAATTTTAGATCTGCCCGGAAAAATAATTGCATTTACAGTAAGTTTAATTGCTTCGGCTTTACCTGTAACCGGTTTTGTAATTTGGTTTGGAAGAAGAAAAAAATCTAAAAACAAGAAATAAAAAAACCGCCTTAATAAAAGCGGTTTCTTTATAATTGTCGAAATTTATTAATTTCTGTTTGCTAAAGCATTTTTCTGCAAATTTTTAACTGAACTTACTTTGTTATCTACATAAGCAACTTCACTTAAATTGTTTTCATTAAAGTAAATCCATTTTCCGGTTTTCACTCCTTCTGTGTATTCTCCAACAGCTTTTTTATTTCCTTTTTCGTCATAAGATACCCATACACCATCTAATTTACCATCCTTAAAAAAGCCTTCTTGTTGTACTTTACCATTATCATAATAATAGGTAGCTTTTACTTTGTTTCCAACAGCTTCTAATTCAGGTTTTACTTCTTGTGCAGCTAATATTCCAGAGAACAATACTGCTGCTAAAATTACACTCTTTTTCATATCTTTAGGTATTAATGTTAAGAAATCATTATCAAATATAGTTAATTGTTTACATTAAAAAAACTTTTACTTAACAATTTGGTAACATTGAATAAAAACTTAACATTGGAAATTTCCCAAAAACAAAAAAACCAGCGCTCAGGCACTGGTTTTACTGGTATTTTAGCTAAAAACTAAAATTACGATAACGTTATAAATTTCGTAAATAAATTAGTTCAATAAAGTATTTAACTGATCCTGAAGCTTTGGATCAGAGGGCCTTGTGGCATCAGAACTCACAATGTTTCCATTTGGATCTAAAAGAATAAATCTTGGAATTCCCATTACACCATAATTGACTACAAATTCAGATTCCCAGTCTTTATCAGCAAATAACTGAACGCCGCCTAACTTTTTATCAGTCACAAACTTTTTCCATTTTTCATTGTCTTTTGCTTTATCAATAGAAATACTCACGAACTCGATGTTTTTTCCGTGATACTTTTCTTCAATTTTTTGCAAATATGGAATCTCAGCTCTGCAAGGTGCGCACCAGGTTGCCCAAAGATCAATGTAAACGTATTTTCCTTTTAGATCTGAAAGTTTAGTTTTTCCTCCTTTAAAATTTTCGTAATCAAATTGAGGAGAAGGTTTTCCAACCATTTTTCTTGCATTTGCAGTTCTTTCATATTCCTGAACTGCATATTGATTAAAACTTTCAAAACTCATTTTTAAAGCAGTTTTAAATTCCGGATCAAGATCACTTTTTTCCAGATTCTCAAAATCAGTTTTTTTCTTGTTTTCTAAAAGCGATGTAAATTCAGCTGCTTCTTTAGCAAATGCTTCATTTTGAAATTTTTCATCTTTTAAAGATTGCTGCGCAAGGAAATTACTTTCGTTTACACCTTTACCTTTATAAACAATTGTTTCATCAAATTCTTTGGCATTCATGGTCAAATTAACTTCAGAATCTGGTTTTAAGTAAATGTTTGAAGATTCAGTTCCGTCAGAAAACATATAGAATCCTTTTGGAGCTTCAAAAGTTGCAGCAAAAATTCCCTTTTTGTCAATTGGAATAACTTGTTTAAAATTATTTCTTCCTTTAATAACTAAAGTATCGCTGTTTCTATTATCGATTTTAGCTGTAAATTTTATTTGATTTTTGGCTTGACCTATAACATTCAAAGCACTAAAAATCAACAGACCCGTAACAAAAAGTTTTTTCATACTATTTAAAGTTTGTTTTTAGTGATTCAAATCTAAAGAAATAACAGCTTCGAAATTTCAGAATTAACAAAATATTTAAAATTATACGTATCAAGTTTACCTCTTTACTATATTATCTTGAATTTTGTATTTACTTTTGCAGTCTAAAATTGAGATTATGTATAGAAGTCATAATTGCGGCGAATTAAACGCTTCAAATATTAATACCGAAGTTACACTTGCGGGCTGGGTTCAAAAATCACGTGATAAAGGATTTATGAATTGGGTCGATTTACGCGACCGTTATGGAATTACACAACTTATTTTCGACGAAAGTCGTACTGATAAAACTGTTTTTGAATTAGCAAAAACACTTGGACGTGAATTTGTAATTCAGGTAAAAGGAACTGTCATTGAGCGTGAAGCTAAAAACAAAAACATCCCGACTGGTGAAATCGAAATTTTAGTTTCTGAATTAACGATTCTAAACACTGCTTTAACTCCTCCATTTACAATTGAAGATGAAACTGACGGAGGTGAAGATATCAGAATGAAATACCGTTATTTGGATATTCGTAGAAATCCTGTAAAAAACAGTTTATTGTTCCGTCACAAAGTGGCAATGGAAGTTCGTAAATATCTTTCTGATTTAGATTTCTGCGAAGTTGAAACACCTTATTTAATCAAATCAACTCCAGAAGGAGCAAGAGATTTCGTCGTACCAAGCCGTATGAACGAAGGACAATTTTATGCATTACCGCAATCGCCGCAAACTTTCAAACAGCTTTTGATGGTGGGTGGTATGGATAAATATTTCCAAATCGTGAAATGTTTCCGTGACGAAGATTTGCGTGCAGACCGTCAGCCTGAGTTTACTCAGATCGACTGCGAAATGGCATTTGTGGAGCAAGAAGACATTTTGAATGTTTTTGAAGGTTTGACAAGACATTTATTAAAAGAAATTAAAGGCATTGAAGTAGATAAATTTCCAAGAATTACTTACGACTATGCTATGAAAACATACGGAAATGACAAACCGGACATTCGTTTTGGGATGAAGTTTGGTGAGTTAAACGAATTTTCACAGCATAAAGAATTCCCTGTTTTCAATGCAGCTGAATTAGTTGTCGGAATTGCTGTTCCGGGAGCAGGAAATTATACTCGTAAAGAAATCGACGGATTAATTGACTGGGTAAAACGTCCTCAAGTTGGCGCATCTGGAATGGTTTATGTAAAATGCAACGAAGACGGAACATACAAATCATCTGTAGATAAATTCTACGATAATGATGATTTAGCAAAATGGGCAAAAGTAACAGAAGCAAATCCCGGCGACATGATTTTTGTACTTTCTGGTCCGGCAAACAAAACTCGTGCTCAATTATCTGCACTTCGCATGGAATTGGCAACTCGTTTAGGATTACGTAATCCTGAAGAATTTGCTCCATTATGGGTTGTAGATTTCCCATTATTAGAACTTGACGAAGAAAGCGGCCGTTACCACGCAATGCACCACCCGTTTACTTCTCCAAAGCCAGAAGATATGGCATTGCTAGAAACAGAACCAGGAAAAGTTCGTGCAAACGCTTACGATATGGTTTTAAACGGAAACGAAATTGGCGGTGGTTCTATTCGTATTCACGATAAAGCAACGCAGCAATTAATGTTCAAATATTTAGGATTTACCGAAGAAGAAGCAAAAGCGCAATTTGGTTTCTTAATGGATGCATTTCAGTTTGGAGCACCGCCTCATGGCGGTTTAGCATTTGGTTTAGATAGATTAGTTGCTATTTTAGGAGGTCAGGAAACTATTAGAGATTTTATTGCCTTCCCTAAAAACAATTCCGGACGTGATGTAATGATTGATGCACCAGCTGCAATCGACGATGCTCAATTGAAAGAATTACACATTAAAATTGATTCTATATAAATATTGTAGAGTTTAGATACAAAAAAGCGGCTGAAAACATCAGCCGCTTTTCTGTTTTGTTTAAAACTGTAAAAATAATCCTAGAACATTCGTTTTTGGTTTTATCAAATTCCTACAATTTGCCTTTTTTTATATTCTTACAATTAATGATTCTCAAATATTGGTGTTTTATAAACAAATTGACGCAATAAACCACGTAAAAACACTGTAAATCAATAATTTTTACAAAATTTTAACAGGTATATGTCTTTTGTATGAATTTAAATATTACATTTGTTTTATTATAAATTATTATTACAATTACAATGCGTACAGGTACAGTAAAATTTTTCAATGAATCTAAAGGTTATGGATTCATTACAGACGAAGAAACAGGAAAGGACATCTTCGTTCACGCTTCAGGAATTAACGCGGAAGAATTACGCGAAGGAGACCGTGTAAGCTATGAAGAAGAAGAAGGAAGAAAAGGGAAAGTTGCTGCTAAAGTAGCAGTAATCTAAGAAAAATATAGCAATTTATTTTTTTTGCCTCTGAATGGTTTTAAAAACGTCCCGAAGTATCGGGGCGTTTTTTTTTGCCCATTTCTTAAAAAAATATTAAAAAAACCGAATGTTATTTATAATCAATAAAAATTACATATAAACGCGGTTTCATAGCCTACTTATATCCTCCTTTAGTTTGTGATTTACATCGTTGAAAGTTATCTTTGTGGCTTATTCTTTAAGTAAAAAAGTTAAGCTTATGCAATCTGATCAATACAGTTACATTCCTATCTTAATGCAGTTAATTCTTGCTGTTGGTTTTGTGGTAGGAACAATCATTATTTCTGGAAAATTAGGCCCAAAAAGAAACTCTGAAGTTAAAGATAAAAACTTCGAGTGCGGTATCGAATCTGTTGGTAATGCCCGTATTCCTTTTTCTGTAAAATATTTCCTTGTTGCAATCTTATTTGTGTTGTTTGATGTAGAGGTTATTTTCCTTTACCCATGGGCAGTAAACTTTAAAGATCTTGGTATAGAAGGAATGTTGAAAATGATTGTTTTTATGTCACTTCTTCTTGTTGGTTTCTTTTACATTATCAAAAAGAAAGCATTAGAGTGGGAATAAATTCGATTTTAAATTTTAGATTTCTGATTTTAGATTAAATCCGGAATTAAAATTTAATCTCACCAAATAAAACTGATTTAAAAAAATTGATTTTACTTTTTACGATTTTAAAAAAATCTAAAATTTAAAATCAGAAATCTAAAATAAAATGAGCGATTCAAAAGTAAATATGGTGTCTCCTCCAGAAGGTCTTACTGGTGAAGGATTCTTCGCTACAAAACTTAATGATGTTGTAGGTTTGGCACGCGCGAATTCTCTTTGGCCTTTACCATTTGCAACTTCTTGCTGCGGAATTGAGTTTATGGCAACAATGGCAGCACACTACGATTTAGCACGATTTGGTTCTGAACGTGTGAGTTTCTCTCCTCGTCAGGCAGACATGTTGCTGGTAATGGGAACCATTTCTAAAAAAATGGCACCAATTTTAAGACAAGTTTACGAACAAATGTCTGAGCCGCGCTGGGTAATTGCTGTAGGAGCTTGCGCTTCTTCAGGTGGTGTTTTCGACACTTACTCAGTTTTACAAGGAATTGATAAAGTTATTCCGGTTGACGTTTACGTTCCAGGATGCCCTCCTAGACCAGAGCAGATTGTTGACGGTGTAATGAGACTGCAAGAATTGGTAAAAAGCGAATCTGTTAGACGCAGAAGCTCACCAGAATACCAGGAATTATTAGCTTCCTATAACATTTCATAAGATGGCTTTAGAAAACACCCAGATTCAAAATAAACTTACGGAAACATTTAATAATGATGTTTTCAACTTTCACGAAGAAAGAGATATTTTTACTTTAGAAGCTTCTGCTGATAAAATTACAGCATTGATTCTATTCTTAAAAAACGATTCTGAACTGCAATTTCACTTTTTAACAGATTTATGCGGCATTCACTATCCTGATAACGAATCAGAACGTCAGTTTGCAGTTGTATATCATTTACACAATTGGTTCGAAAACAAACGTATTAGAATCAAAGTTTACCTAAACGGTGAAAAACCAGAGATCAAAACTATTTCAAATATTTTCTTAAGTTCAAACTGGATGGAAAGAGAAACGTATGATTTTTACGGAATCAATTTCGTTGGCCACCCGCAGTTAAAACGTATTTTAAATATGGATGAAATGGTGTCTTTCCCAATGAGAAAAGAATTCCCAATGGAAGACAGCGGAAGAACTGATAAAGACGACAGATTCTTCGGAAGAACAGTATCAAATTGCTAAATAATTCAACATTATAAAATGTCAGAACTATTACTACCACCAGAGCATCGTTATGCTAAAATAATTAAGGAGCGACACAATGAAGACGGAAGCGAGCTTTCAGTTCTGAATTTAGGTCCGACTCACCCTGCGACCCACGGTATTTTTCAAAATATCCTATTGATGGATGGTGAAAGAATTCTAGAAGCTGAACCAACCATTGGTTACATTCACAGAGCTTTCGAAAAAATTGCCGAAAATCGTCCTTTTTATCAAATTACACCTCTTACAGACCGTATGAACTATTGTTCCTCTCCTATTAATAATATGGGATGGTGGATGACATTAGAAAAACTATTAGGTATTGAAGTTCCAAAAAGAGCACAATATTTAAGAGTTATCGTTATGGAGCTGGCGCGTATTACAGACCACATTATCTGTAACTCGATCTTAGGGGTAGATACTGGTGCGTATACAGGTTTCTTATACGTTTTTCAATTTAGAGAAAAAATCTACGAAATCTACGAAGAAATTTGTGGAGCTCGTTTGACTACAAATATGGGAAGAATTGGTGGTTTTGAAAGAGACTGGTCTCCAGAAGCTTTCAGAAAACTAGACAAATTCCTGGAAGAATTCCCGCCTGCCTGGAAAGAATTCGAAAACTTATTCGAAAGAAACAGAATTTTCCTTGACAGAACTGTAAACGTAGGTGGAATTACTGCTGAAAAAGCAATGGCTTACGGATTTACAGGTCCAAACTTACGTGCGGCCGGAGTTGATTACGACGTTCGTGTAGCACATCCTTACTCATCTTACGAAGATTTTGATTTTATTGTTCCTGTTGGAAAATCAGGTGATACTTATGATCGTTTCTGTGTCCGTAACGCTGAAGTTTGGGAAAGTTTAAGCATCATTCGCCAGGCTTTAGAAAAAATGCCTGCCGGAAACGAATACCATGCAGAAGTTCCGGATTATTACCTTCCTCCAAAAGAAGATGTATATAATTCAATGGAATCTTTAATTTATCACTTTAAAATCGTTATGGGAGAAGTTCCTGTACCGGTTTCAGAGATTTACCATGCTGTTGAAGGAGGAAATGGAGAACTTGGTTTCTATTTATCTACTGACGGAAGCAGAACTCCATACAGATTACATTTCAGAAGACCTTGTTTTATTTACTATCAGGCATTCCCTGAAATGATTAAAGGAGCATTGCTTTCTGATGCGATTATCATTTTATCAAGTTTAAATGTAATTGCCGGAGAATTAGACGCGTAATAAAGATTGCAGATTTTAGAATGCAGATTTCAGATTAACAAATCTAAATCTGAAATCAAAAATCTAAATTAATACAGATTGCAGAATATGGATTTAAAGACAACAGATTAAAATCTAAAATCTTAAATCTAAAATCTAAAATAAAAATGGAACGTAAACATTACAAACAAGAAATAAACATGACTGAGGCATTGATCGCACGCATCAATGAATTGATCAGTCATTATCCGGAAGGCAAACAAAAATCGGCTTTACTGCCTGTTTTGCACGAAGTGCAGGATGCGCATAACAACTGGCTCAGCATTGAATTGCAGGACAAGGTTGCCGAAATTCTTCAGATAAAACCAATTGAGGTTTATGAAGTGGTTACTTTTTATACCATGTTCAACCAAAAACCAATTGGAAAATATATGTTTGAATTCTGCCAGACGTCTTGTTGCTGCTTACGTGGTGCTGAGGATTTAATGGATTATACTTCTGAAAAACTAGGCATTAAAATGGGTGAAACTACTCCAGACGGAATGTTTACCATTGCTGGTGTAGAATGTTTAGGTGCATGCGGATACGCTCCGATGATGCAGCTGGGTGATTTCTACAAAGAAAAACTAACAGAAGAGAAAATCGATCAGATCATTGCTGATTGTAGAGATGATAAAATAATATTACACGATAAATAAGATGTCACAAAAAATATTATTAGATAAAATCAATGTTCCTGGAATTAAAACTTACGAAGTGTATCGCCAAAATGGTGGTTATGCTTCTGTAGAAAAAGCTTTAAAAACACTTACGCCGGACGAAGTTACTGAAGAAGTAAAAAAATCAGGATTACGTGGTCGTGGTGGTGCAGGTTTCCCTGCCGGAATGAAATGGAGTTTTATTGATAAAAAATCAGGAAGACCAAGACACTTAGTTTGTAACGCCGACGAATCTGAACCGGGAACTTTTAAAGACCGATTCTTGATGGAATACATTCCTCACTTGTTGATCGAGGGAATGATTACGTCTAGTTACGCTTTAGGAGCAAACCTTTCGTATATCTACATTCGTGGAGAATATATGTGGGTTTTCAAAATTTTAGAAAGAGCAATCGCCGAGGCTAAAGCTGCAGGCTGGTTAGGAAAAAATATATTAGGTTCAGGTTACGACCTTGAACTTCACGTACACTGTGGTGCCGGAGCTTATATCTGCGGAGAAGAAACTGCACTTATTGAATCTTTGGAAGGTAAAAGAGGAAATCCTCGTATTAAACCACCTTTCCCAGCGGTTTCAGGGCTTTGGGCAAATCCTACAGTGGTAAACAACGTTGAAACAATTGCAACGGTGCCTTGGATTGTAAACAATTCTGGTGACGATTATGCAAAAATTGGTATTGGACGTTCTACAGGAACTAAATTAATTTCTGCTTCTGGACACATTAAAAACCCTGGGGTTTACGAAATTGAATTAGGTTTAAGTGTTGACGAATTCATGAATTCAGATGAATACTTAGGAGGAATGTCTTCAAGCCGTCCATTAAAAGCATTTGTGCCAGGAGGTTCTTCTGTGCCAATTTTACCAGCTGAATTAATTTTCAAAACAGCAAACGGAGAAGATCGTTTAATGACTTACGAATCTTTAAGTGATGGTGGTTTTGCTACCGGATCTATGTTAGGTTCTGGAGGATTTATTGTTTATAACGATACAGCTTGTGTCGTAAGAAACACTTGGAACTTTGCTCGTTTCTACCACCACGAATCTTGCGGACAATGTACACCTTGCCGAGAAGGTACAGGATGGTTAGAAAAAATCTTATGGAGAATCGAAAACGGTCAAGGCCGTGAAGAAGATATCGAATTATTGTGGAGCATTCAAAGCAAAATTGAAGGAAACACAATTTGTCCTCTGGGAGACGCCGCTTCTTGGCCAGTAGCTGCTGCGATTCGTCACTTTAGAGATGAGTTCGAATATCACGTTCGTTTCCCTGAAAAAATCAAAAATAGAGATCACTTTGTTGCTGAACCTTTTTCACAAGTAAAGCATTTAGTAGGCGGTAAAGTAATCGTATAAAAATAAAAAGCAGAAAGTTATAAAGTTCATAATGTTAAAAAGGACAGCAATTCTTTTCAATATTTCGACTTTCAACATTCAAATCATATAGAGATGAAAGTAACGATAGACGGTCAAAGTATAGACGTAGAGCCAGGAACAACAATCCTGCAGGCTGCACGTATGATTGGTGGAGATTTGGTGCCGCCAGCCATGTGCTATTACTCAAAATTAAAAGGCAGCGGTGGAAAATGTCGTTGCTGTTTAGTTGAAGTTTCGAAAGGAAGCGAAGCTGATCCAAGACCAATGCCAAAATTAATGGCATCTTGTGTAACAGGATGTATGGACGGAATGGAAGTAAATAGTAAATCTTCTGCCAGAGTTATGGAAGCCCGTAAGTCTGTAACAGAATTTTTATTAATCAACCACCCATTAGACTGTCCTATTTGTGATCAGGCTGGTGAATGTGATCTTCAAAACTTAAGTTTTGAGCACGGAAACCCAAAATCACGTTATATTGAAGAAAAAAGAACATTTGAACCAGAAGATATTGGTCCAAATATTCAACTGCATATGAACCGTTGTATTTTATGTCAAAGATGTGTACAAGTGGCAGATCAATTGACAGACAACCGAGTTCACGGAGTATTAGATCGTGGAGACCACGCTAATATTTCAACCGGAATTTCTAAAGCAATCGACAATGAGTTTTCTGGAAACATGATTGACGTTTGTCCGGTTGGAGCTTTAACAGACAAAACTTTCCGTTTTAAATCAAGAGTTTGGTTTAACAAACCTTATAACGCACACAGAGAATGTACAACTCCTGGATGCTGCGGTAAAACTACCGTATGGATGTTTGGAGGAGAAATTCAGCGTGTAACTGGTCGTAAAGACGAGTACCATGAAGTAGAAGAATTTATCTGCAACAGCTGTCGTTTTGATCACAAAGATGTGAATGACTGGGTAATTGAAGGTCCGAGAGAATTTGAAAAAGATTCTGTAATCAACCAAAATAATTATACTCAGAAATTAGAGAAAGTTCAAATCGATACTGAAAAGAACATTCTTTTAGGCCGTGATATTGACCGTAAAAAAATTAGTATGGCATCAATTCCATTAACTAATAAAGATAAAAAATAGTAAGAAATGGAAAGTGCATTTATTATAGAAAAAAGTGTTGTTATTGTTGTCGTTTTTGCGGTAACAATGATTATGGCAATGTATTCTACATGGGCAGAACGTAAAGTTGCTGCTTTCCTTCAGGATCGTGTTGGTCCAAACCGTGCCGGATGGGGAGGTTTATTACAACCGCTTGCCGATGGTATGAAATTATTCTCTAAAGAAGAGTTTTTTCCAAATACACCAAATAGATTTTTATTTGTTGTAGGTCCTGCAATTGCCATGAGTACAGCCTTAATGACAAGTGCTGTAATTCCGTGGGGAGACAGACTTCATCTTTTTGGAAAAGATATTATTCTTCAGGCAACTGATGTTAACATTGCTTTATTATACATTTTTGGAGTTCTTTCTGTAGGTGTTTACGGCATCATGATTGGTGGATGGGCTTCTAACAACAAGTTCTCATTAATGGGAGCTGTTCGTGCGGCTTCTCAAATGGTTTCTTACGAAATTGCAATGGGATTATCTATGATCGCTTTATTAATGATGACAGGAACAATGAGTTTAAAAGTTATTTCTGAGCAGCAAGCCGGAATGAACTGGAACGTTTTCTATCAGCCATTATCTTTCCTAATTTTCTTAATTTGCTCATTTGCAGAAACAAACAGAACTCCGTTTGACTTAGCTGAATGTGAAAACGAATTAATTGGAGGTTACCATACAGAATACTCATCTATGAAAATGGGATTCTATTTATTTGCTGAATATGCGAGTATGTTTATCTCTTCTACTATTATTTCTGTATTGTTCTTTGGAGGATATAACTATCCTGGAATGCAATGGATGGTTGATAATGTAGGTGTAAATACAGCTAACTTATTAGGAATCGCGGTATTGTTTGTAAAAATATGTTTCTTCATATTTTTCTACATGTGGGTGCGTTGGACAATTCCAAGATTTAGATATGACCAGTTAATGAACTTAGGCTGGAGAATTTTAATTCCGCTTTCGATTATTAACATTATGATTACAGGTGCAGTTATATTAAGACACGATATCGCAGCAGCTTTAGGATTCTAAAAAACTGTAATCAGCTTCAAATAAAAAACAAAATAGATTTGAATTTGAGCCATCAAATTTTGAATCATAATTATAATAGTAAAAATGTCAATAGAAACTATATCATTATCGGGTAGAAAAAAAGTGGTCTCTAATAAAGAGATGACTTTTATTGAGCGATTGTATCTTGTGGCGATTGTAAAAGGTTTGGCAATTACGCTTAAACACCTTTTTAGAAAAAAAATTACCATTCATTACCCAGAGCAGGTTCGTGAAATGAGCCCTGTTTATCGCGGACAACACATGTTGAAACGTGATGAACAAGGACGTGAGAACTGTACTGCCTGCGGATTATGTGCTTTATCATGCCCTGCAGAAGCTATCACAATGAAAGCAGCTGAACGTAAAGCAGATGAAAAACATTTATACAGAGAAGAAAAATATGCTGAAATCTATGAGATCAACATGCTTCGTTGTATTTTCTGCGGTTTATGTGAAGAAGCATGCCCGAAAGATGCGATCTATTTGACAACATCTAAAGTATTAGTTCCTGCTAATTATGACAGAGAAGATTTCATTTTTGGAAAAGATAAATTAGTGATGCCTTTAGAAATGGCAATTAAAAATACTCAACTTAATAACGCTAACTAATGATACACATTCCAGATCTTGCAAACGCAACTCCTGTAGGAGTGATATTTTGTATCTTAGCGTTAATTACGGTAATCACCGCTTTCCTGACTATTTTTAGCAGAAACCCTATTCACTCCGCTATTTACTTAGTGATTTGTTTCTTCTCTATTGCTGGTCATTATTTATTATTGAATTCTCAATTTTTAGCAGTCGTACATATTATAGTTTACTCTGGAGCAATCATGATTTTGTTCCTGTTTACGATTATGTTGATGAACCTTAACGAACAAAAAGACGTTCACAGGCCTAGAATTACACGTTTAGGAGCTATTGTATCTTTCTGTTTAATTGTTATTGTTTTAATCGCAATTTTCATCAACTCTAAACCTATTGTAGGTGATTACGATTCAACAGGAGAGGATTTCCAGTCTATTGAAGTATTGGGTAAAATATTATTGAACGAATATATGGTGCCGTTTGAATTTGCTTCAATCTTACTTTTAGTTGCAATGATTGGAACTGTATTATTGTCTAAAAAAGAAAAATTAAATAAGTAATGGGTAATATATTAAATCAAATAGGTATTGAAAATTACATCTTTTTAAGTGTTGTACTTTTTTGTATTGGTGTTTTTGGTGTATTGTACAGACGAAATTCAATTATCGTTTTCATGTCTATCGAAATTATGCTGAATGCAGTAAACCTTTTATTTGTGGCTTTTTCAACTTATCATCAGGATGCACAAGGACAAGTTTTTGTATTCTTCTCGATGGCTGTTGCCGCTGCCGAAGTTGCGGTAGGTTTAGCGATTTTAGTTTCTATTTTCAGAAACATCGGCTCAATTAGTATCGATAATTTAAAAAACTTAAAAGGATAAATAAAAAATGGATACCAATTTAGCTTTACTTTTAGTATTAACTCCTTTTTTAGGATTTTTAATCAATGTTTTCTTTGGGAAAAGCTTAGGAAAAACAGTTTCTGGATTTATCGGAACTGCTGCCGTAGCGATTTCTTTTATAGTTACTCTTGTACTTTTTAATCAAATAACTTCTACCGGAAAAGGAATTGAAGTTACTTTATTTGACTGGATTCAGATTAGTAACTTAAAAATCAATCTTGGATTTTTATTAGATCAGTTATCTGTTCTTTGGTTATTGTTCGTAACCGGAATTGGATCTTTGATTCACTTATACTCTATCAGTTACATGCATGATGACGAAAACATGCACAAATTCTTCTCTTACCTGAATTTGTTCGTTTTCTTCATGATCACCCTTGTAATTGGAAGCAACTTATTAGTATTATTTATTGGTTGGGAAGGTGTTGGACTTTGCTCTTATTTATTAATCGGGTTCTGGCATAAAAACCAGGATTACAACGATGCGGCAAAAAAGGCTTTCATCATGAACAGAATTGGAGATTTAGGTCTTTTAATCGGAATGTTCATCATCGGTTCAATGTTCTCAACTTTAGATTATGTAACTTTAAAAACAGCAATTGCCGGAGCTGCTAACTTAGATGTTTCATTACTTTCTTTAGCTGCTTTATGTTTGTTTATTGGAGCTTGTGGTAAATCTGCTCAAATTCCATTATACACTTGGCTGCCAGATGCGATGGCTGGACCAACTCCGGTTTCAGCTTTGATTCACGCTGCAACGATGGTTACAGCTGGTATTTTCATGGTAACAAGATTAAACTTTGTTTTTGATTTAGCTGTTGATGTACAAACTGTAATTGCAGTTATTGGAGCAATCACTTCATTGGTTGCTGCTACGATTGGATTAGTTCAAAACGATATCAAAAAAGTATTAGCTTACTCTACAGTTTCTCAATTAGGTTTAATGTTTTTGGCATTAGGATTTGGAGCTTATGAAGTAGCGGTTTTCCATGTAATCACACATGCTTTCTTTAAAGCTTGTTTATTCTTAGGTTCTGGTTCTGTAATTCACGGATTACACGGAGAGCAGGATATGCGTAACATGGGTGGATTGCGTAAAGCAATGCCAATTACGTTCTGGACTATGCTGATTTCTTCATTGGCAATCTCAGGAGTTCCGTTTTTCTCTGGATTCTTTTCAAAAGATGAAATTTTATTGACAGCTTTCCACTACAGTATTCCATTATACGTTGTTGGATCTGTAGCTTCAATCATGACGGCTTTCTATATGTTTAGATTAATGTTCTTAACTTTCTTCAAAGAATTTAGAGGAACTGAAGAGCAAAAACATCATTTACACGAAAGCGGTTCATTAATTACTATTCCGCTTATCATCTTAGCTATTTTAGCAGCTTTTGGCGGATTAATCAGTTTACCTGGAAACAGCTGGTTAAATGAATATCTTGCTCCTCTTTTCACTAAAGCAGCTGGCGAAGAACATCATTTAGGCGCAACAGAATATACTTTAATGGGTGTAGCTGTATTAGGCGGATTGTTAGGTATCTTAATTGCTTATGTTAAATACTTTAAACAAGATAATGTTCCTGAAGCAGACGAAAACATTACAGGCTTAACAAAAGTGTTGTATAACAAATATTATGTAGATGAAGCTTACGATGCGATTTTTGTTCGCCCGGTAAATGCATTATCAAGATTCTTTAGAGACTATATTGAAACGGGATTATCTGCAGTTGTTTTTGGATTAGGAAAAGCAGCAAACGAATTAGCGTTTCAGGGTAAAAAACTTCAAACCGGAAGTATCGGATTATATCTTTTCGCTTTCGTTTTAGGTCTTTGCGCCATTGTTTCTTATATATTTTTAGCTCAATAATTTTATAACTATGAACGTTTCTCTTATATTAATTATTCTTTTAGTTGGTGCATTTGTCACTTATTTCGCTGGTGATAAAATCGCTTCAAAAGTAGCTTTGTTCTTTAGTTTGGCAGCTTTAGGCTGTTCGGTTGTATTGTTAAACCATTTTAATGCTGGAGAAAACATCAGCCTTATTAATGCGTGGATCACTCAGCCTAAAATTTCTTTTGCGCTGAATGCTGACGGATTAGCTCTTGCCATGCTTTTATTGACAACAGCTTTAACTCCGATTATTATATTCTCTTCTTTTGGAAATGAATATAAAAATGCAAAAGCTTTTTATGCTCTAATTTTATTTATGGCGTTTGCAATGACAGGAACTTTCCTTGCTGCAGATGGTCTTTTATATTATATTTTCTGGGAGTTAGCTCTTATTCCTATTTACTTTATTGCTCTTATCTGGGGTAATGGAGATGCTGAAGAACGCAGAAAAGCAGTAGTTAAATTCTTTATCTACACACTTGCCGGTTCATTGTTCATGTTAACTGCTTTTATTTATCTATACCAAAAAGCAGGTTCTTTCTTAATTGAAGATTTATACAAAGTACAATTATCTGCCTGCGAACAGTTTTGGATTTTCCTGGCTTTCTTTCTTGCTTATGCTATCAAAATCCCAATTATTCCTTTCCACACATGGCAGGCAAATGTGTACCAAAAAGCACCAACTGTTGGAACTATGCTTTTATCTGGTATCATGCTAAAAATGGGATTGTACAGTGTTATCCGCTGGCAGTTACCAATCGCAGCTGATGCGGCAATAGAATTCAAAAATATCTTTATAGCTTTAGGAATTGCCGGAGTTATCTACGGTTCAATCGTAGCATTAAGACAAAAAGATTTAAAGAAATTATTAGCGTATTCATCTCTTGCTCACGTTGGATTAATTGCAGCTGGAGCTTACACTTTAACTCTTGATGGTTTCCGCGGAGCTGTATTACAAATGATCGCTCACGGTTTTGTGGTTGTTGGATTATTCTATGCAGCAGAAATTATCTACAGAAGATTTGAAACTAGAAATATTAGTGAATTGGGCGGTATCCGTACACAATCTCCAAAGTTTACTTCTATGTTTTTAATTTTGGTTTTAGCATCTGTTGCTTTACCAACTACATTTAACTTTGTTGGAGAATTTACAGTATTATACAGCCTTTCTCAAATTAATATCTGGTTTGCAGTTTTAGGAGGTACAACTATTATTTTAGGAGCTTATTATATGTTGAAAATGTTCCAGAATGTAATGCTAGGTGAAACAAATTCAAAAATATTTGCTGACGTTTCTATAAACGAAGGAATTTCTATGGCCGCGATTATTGCTGTTTTAATATTCTTTGGATTTTATCCAAAACCAATTACAGATTTGATCACACCAAGTTTAGAAACTATATTAAGTGTTATTGAAAAAAAATATAGTACACTTTAAGTTGTAATACACAAAATAAAATATATTTTAAATAAAATAAATTAGGGCGTTTTAGATTTCCTAAATCAAAAAAACAAAAATGAATACATTAATAGCTATAACAGGATTGGGTATTTTCTGCCTATTGTTTGAAATTCTAAATTTTAGAAAAGGCATCGTTCCGTTTACCATTTTGGGTTTATTGGGTGTCTTAGCACTTAATTTCTATGAATTTGGAACAACAGCAAGTTATTACAATAATATGATTACAGTAAGCAAGTTCTCTACTGCATTCTCTTCATTATTTATTATTTTGACTATTTTCCTGGTAGCATTAAGCCATAATTTTTACGAAAATCACCAGACAAAAATCTCTGATTTTATTGCCATAAAAGTATTTTTATTGGCAGGAGCTGTTGCAATGGTTTCTTTTGGAAACTTAGCAATGTTTTTCCTTGGAATCGAAATTCTTTCTATCGCATTATATGTTCTTGCAGCGAGCGATCGTTTGAACATTAAAAGTAATGAGGCTGGTATGAAATATTTCTTAATGGGATCTTTCGCATCTGGAATTATCTTATTTGGGATTTGTTTGATTTACGGAGCAATGGGAACTTTTGATATTGCAGAAATTCACGAAAGCTCTTTATCTGCTGAGCTGCCAATCTGGTTTCCTATCGGTATGATTTTAATGACTATTGGAATGTTCTTTAAAATAGCGGCTGTACCATTTCACTTTTGGGCGCCGGACGTTTACGAAGGTTCTCCAGCTTTAACCACTGCTTTGATGAGTACTTTGGCAAAAGTAGTAGCGATTGCAACTTTATTTAAATTAGTTTCAGGATTGAACTTAATTCCTTCTTTAGAAAATCAGGATCTTTCAAACACATTTACAAACGTTATCCTAACTATTTCAATTGCTTCTATGACAGTTGGTAATATCATGGCGTTACGTCAGGTAAACGTAAAACGTATGCTTGCATTTTCTGGAATTTCTCACGCAGGTTTCATGTTAATGACATTCTTAACTATCGCAACTTCTGCTGGTGTTCTTTTATATTACACTGCTGCTTATGCTTTAGCCGGAATTGCTGCATTTAGCGTTATTTTGTACGTTTGTAAAAATCAGGACAACGAAGATATCACAAACTTTCACGGTTTAGGAAAAACAAATCCATTATTAGCTGCGATTTTGACTGGTTCATTATTATCTATGGCTGGTATTCCAATTTTCTCAGGATTCTTTGCAAAATTATTCTTGTTTAATCAGGCGCTTCATGCCGGTTATGTAGCAATCGTAATTGCAGCAGTAATCAACTCTATCATTAGTGTTGGATACTATTTCAAATTAATTTTGGCAATGTATTCTAAAGAACCTAACGAAGAGCGTACAGGAAAACCATTTCTTATTTATGCTGTTGCTATAATTTCTATTGGTTTAAATATTGCTTTAGGTTTATTCCCTTCATTAGTTTTAGACTTATTGAATTAAAAATTCAAACTAAAAATATACAAATCCATCAAGAGTTTCTTTTGATGGATTTTTTGTTTTAAAGCTGTTTTTTCAAAAGAAAATTTCATGTTAAAAATTTCAGCTTAATCCTTAGACTTCGAAAAAACTCCATATATTTGGGTTCACTAAAAGCATAAAAACTATGGCCTTTAATTCAAAAAATCCATTTTTAAGTAACAAGCGTTTTTCATCAAATGCTGTTTCGAGAGCTGAAGAAGTACACGAAGCGAAGATTATTGACTACAATCAGGAAATGACCTTGTCAGGTACAATAAATAAAACAGCTATTTTATTTTTAATTTTATGCGGTTCTGCAATGGTAACATGGTGGATGGCATTTAACGGAATGAATATTATGATTCCTGCTATTGGAGGTGCAATTGTTGGATTTGTTTTAGTACTTATTTCTGCATTCAAACCACATTTATCACCATACCTGGCTCCTGGTTATGCCTTATTTGAAGGATTATTTATTGGGGGAATCTCAGCTATTTTTGAAGCTATGTACCCTGGAATTGTAATTAATGCCGTAGGCGCAACTTTGGTTACTTTCTTGGTATGTCTGGGATTATATAAATTTAGAATCGTAAAAGTTACAGAACAATTCAAATCGGTTGTTATTGCTGCTACACTGGCAATCGCTACTTATTATTTAATTTCATGGATTGTTTCTATGTTTATAAACTATCAGCCAGTTCATCACGGAAATTCAATGATGAGTATTGGAATCAGCATTTTTGTAATCGTAATTGCTGCTTTGAATCTATTCTTAGATTTTGACCAAATCGAAAAAGGAGTTGAACAAAGAATGCCAAAATTCATGGAATGGTACGGTGCAATGGGATTAATGGTAACATTAGTTTGGTTGTATATTGAATTTTTAAGATTACTATCTAAATTTGCAAGCAGAGATTAATTATTTCTCAACTAAAAATATAAAAGCCTTTTTGAAATTCAAAAAGGCTTTTTTTATGCTCAAAACTTTACTGCACAATAATTTGAATCATCTAAAGTGAATTGTTTTTTCAATAAACTGAAAATTTCACAAAAACATCAAAAAAAGATATAAAAATAACATTTAAGAATTGTTCACTTTTTTGTAAGTAGAAAAGTCAGTAAAATCGATGCTTCGGAATAAAATCTAAATTATGTAATAAATTACAATTAATGCAATTTATTACATTTTAACTAAAATAAATAAATTATTTTTTTCATATACATTTTTTTATAGACATTAAACTGAGAATATGTAAATTTTACATAACTTTGTGTAATCGATTACAATTAATTTGTGTCGACAATCACAAAAAACCACAAAAACTATTATTAATGTCTAACTTAAACAATTATGAAAAAAAACCTACTTTTTCTGACTATGTTTCTAATTGCTTTTCAAACATGGTCACAACAGATTAATGAAGCAAGCGGATGGCTTGAATCAGTATTTGTAAAATGGCAGCCCGTAAGCAATGCTCAAACTTATAATGTATATTACACCGGTGGCGGACTTGTAGATCAAAAAATAGACAACGAACTTATTAGAAGTTACGGAACTTATTTTCGCGCGGACATTCCGGGTTTAAAAGCCGGATCTTATACTGTAAAAATTAAACCCGTTATTTCTGGTGTTGAAGGAACGGGAACCACAACAAGTTCTTTAACGGTTAAAGCTCATGACCGATCTGGATTTGCGTTTGCAAATTCACGCATTCCCGGCGCATACAATGCAGATGGAACACCAAAAAGCAACGCCGTAATTCTTTACATTACACAGCAAACCAAAAACACAGTTTCTTTAACGGTGACTGGCGCATCAGCAAACCCATGTGTTGGATTACAAACAATACTTGACGGCTATAAAAAAGGGAAAGACACAAGACCTTTAATTATTCGTCTGGTTGGTCAAATTACTGATTTATCGTATATGATGAATGGTGATCTTGTAATTGAGAACAACAATAATGCTGCAAGCTATATCACAATGGAAGGAATTGGAAACGATGCTACAGCAGACGGATGGGGAATTAGGGTTAAAAACGCGTCAAACATAGAAATCCGAAACATCGGAATTATGAATGTAGACAGTGGCGAAGGCGACAATATTGGATTACAGCAGGACAACGATTATGTATGGGTTCACAATTGTGATTTCTTTTACGGAAAACCTGGAAGCGATGCTGACCAAATAAAAGGTGACGGAGCTTTAGACTGTAAAAAATCAACTTATGTAACCTTTTCATACAATCACTTTTGGGATAATGGAAAAAGCAATCTTTTGGGCTTAAGCGAAGGAACTACCGAAGGTTTATTTATAACTTATCACCACAACTGGTATGACCATTCAGATTCTCGTCATCCAAGAATTCGTTATTATTCAGCTCACGTTTATAATAATTATTACGATGGTAACTCTAAATACGGTGTAGGATCTACATTAGGTTCTTCGGTATTTGTAGAAGCAAACTTTTTTAGAAATTGTAAATATCCTATGCTGACTTCAATGCAGGGAACTGATGTTTACAATGGCGCAACAGGAACTTTTTCAAGTGAAGACGGCGGTACAATTAAAGCCTACAATAATACTATGAGCGGACAAAACCGTTTTGTTGGGTATAATGCCACAACGTATCCTGTAGAATTTGATGCTTATGTTGCAGCAACAAGAAATGAAACAATCAGCAGCACTATTAAATCAAAAAAGGGGGCAAAAACGTATAATAACTTTGACACCAATTCGAGTGTAATGTATGCTTATACTCCTGAAAGTCCTGAAAATGCAAAAACAACAGTTATGCAATATGCAGGTCGTGTTTCTGGCGGTGATTTTCAATGGACATTTAACAATGCTGTAGATGATACTGCCGATGGTGTAAACATAGGTTTAAGAGATGCATTAAATACTTACCAGACAAGTTTAGTTTCTATACAAGGCGGAACAAATCCTCCGGCCGGAAATCAAACTTTAACCTCAACTTCAAATAATAACCAAACTGTTACAAGCGGTACAGCAATTGGAACAATCGTTTTTACATGGGGAGGTGACGCAACAGATGCAACAGTGACAGGACTGCCAGCATCCGGATTATCATTTGTAAAAAATACAACAGCAAAAACAATCACAATTACAGGAACTCCAACTGCCACAGTAACGTATTCTATTGCTACAACGGGTTCAGCTGGAACTCCGGCAACGGGAACTGGAACTATTACGGTTAATGCTGCAGGAACTCAAACGCTCACATCGACTAACAATAACAGCCAGACTGTTGCCAGCGGAACTGCAATAAATTCAATTGTATTTACTTGGGGAGGTACTGCTGCAGATGCTACTGTAACTGGTTTGCCGGCTTCTGGCATCAGCTTTGTAAAAAACACTTCAGCTAAAACCATTACGATTACCGGAACACCTACAGCAACGGTTTCTTATTCTATTACAACAACCGGAACAGGAACTGCAGCAACAGGTTCAGGAACCATTACAGTAACTACCGGCAATCCTGCCGGAGATGAAATACACAATTTTACAACATCTGGTAAAACAAGTGATTTCTATACCATAACGGGTAATCTTTCTACCACTAAAGGAACTGTTACTTACAATGGTTTGACTCTTACACAATGTTTAAAAATAGAATCTGCTACAAGTATTACTTTTACAACGACTCAGGCCAGCACACTGACTTTAGTTTTTGTAGAAGCTGCAGCTACAATAAAAGTTGATAATGTAGATAAAACGGCTTCAAATGGAATTGTTACGGTATCACTTGCTGCAGGAAGTCATACAATTGCCAAAAAAGATGCTTCAAACCTATTCTACATGGTTACGGCTTACAATACTGCAACGCTTAAAACAGTTCATCCAGAATCTCTGGATACAACAAGCTCTAAACCATTTTTATATCCAAATCCTGCATCTGGAACGTTATACTTATCTGATCAAAATCAGAAAGTTGAAAAGGTACAGATTTACAATGTTTTAGGAGTTTTAGTTAAAACATCTCAAAAAGGAAATGAATCTATCGATTTGGGCAGTTTAGCTTCAGGAACTTATCTAGCAAAAATATTTACTGCAGATGGTTCGATCAGCCAGACAATTGTAAAAAAATAGCAATTAGAATATTTTCTAAAAAAAGGCTTCCAATAATATGGAAGCCTTTTCTATATTACATTTATCTTTTTCTATTTCTAAATTCCTGCTGTTCGGTCATTTTACCAAATTCTTTAAAAAAACTTTTAATAGTTTCCAGATTAAACATTACATACAAAACCATTCCGAGAAAAATGGTAATCCAGCTGTACACAATTTTTACACCCGAAATATCCAAAGCCACAACATACAAAATAATCGTAGGCAGAATTGATACTAAAAGTGTTAAACCTAAAACCAGCATTAACGGATTAATAAAAAAGCTGTTTATAGTATTTAAACCAATCTTTCTTAACAATACAGCAATAATCAATAACCCAAGAATACCAAAAATTATTCCGGCAAAACCATAAATCAAAACCTGATCTTTAAGTTCGTTTATTTGATTTTCGTAACCAAAAAAAGTATTAAAGCTGAATCCCATCGTATTTTTTTTCCTCTGGTGAAACGTCAAATAAACTTTGTGTCTTGTATCCGGCTATTTTGGCCAGAATAAAATTAGGAAACTCCTGAATTCCTACATTGTAAAGATTAACACTGTCGTTGAAAAACTCACGTCTGTCTGCAATTTTATCTTCCATCTGCGAAACTCTTTTTTGTAATTCCAAAAAATTAGCGTTAGAAGCAAGAGTTGGATAATTTTCAGAAACTGCAAAAAGATTTTTCATTGCTTTTGAAAACTCATTCGCATTTTCAATTTTTTCATCGACTGTTTTTGAGTTTAGAAAATCTGTTCTTAATTTAGTCAAACTAGTGAGCATTGCTGTTTCGTGCTCCATAAATTTAGAAACTATTTTTACCAGCTCCGGTACTTCATCTGCTCTCTGCATCAAAATAACATCGATGTTTCTAAAGGCTTTTTCGTAGTTATTTTTCAGCGTAACCAGCTTATTATAAATTCTGATAAATAAATTAAAAAATATAATCAGAAGCAGTATTCCGGCAATTAATGCAATATTTTGAACAGTCATAATTCTTTAATTTAAAATGATATAAATGAGTATAAGCGTTATAAAAAACAAGGTTGTTAAAAGAGAATCTAAAAGCGGTTTGTATTTATTTCTAAAGGAAATACTTCTGGGAAGTGCAATACCAAAAACAGAATCTGAATCGCCTTTTTTGATAAACACATCTCCATTATCTGAAGAAGCATAACCAATAAGCAGCATATAATCGTTGGTTTTCAAATACGTTTCAGTATGCCTCGTTTTACCTCCCTGCTGATTGTCAATTCGATCAAAATAATACTCCAGTCCTTCCCCATCCACAATTACAGATCCGGTTTCATCTTTTATTTTAAACTTACCCGTTTTGCATTCTGTAAATATGGTGCTGTAAGTTGTTCTTCCATCATCATCCGGCTTGCTTTCTTTTTCAATTTTATAATAATAACCAATACATGGCTTGCTGAAATAAGGCGAAATAATAGGTTCTATTTCTTCTAAATCTCCTACAACTTCAACCTGTCCCATTGCTGCAGAAGCAATTTTTGAAGTCGGCAGAATAGATTGAAGCCTCATAAACTTACTCTTTTTGCTTGGAAAAAAGATATTACTAATGATAATAAAACCGGGAATAATTAAAAACAGAAGTTTCAGATTACCACTTTGCGCCAGATAAAAGAAAGCGCCTATAATACAGGCTCCTACCAAAAAACCAAGAAGTTTTTTGTCTAAAGGTGTTTTTTGAATATTATGTTTAATATTGAATTTTTCTCTTTCTTCTTTTTCTTGTTTACTGCTTCGAATGCCGGAATAAATCATTCCGATAATGGCAAATAAAAAAACAGAAGCAAATAAGAATAAAATAACCGCAAAAGGATAACTTTTATGAATCAGGAAACTGATTCCGACAAGCAAAGGAGACACAATGAAAAAAAGCCAGTCCGGAAATTTTAGATTAAATAAACCTGAAAAAATAACCGTTTGAAAGAAGGCAATTCCCAAACTGAAAATCATCAGGAATATAACGCCCGCTCCGTCTATTTCGTTTTGAGTAAGAAAATCCAAAAATTCATTCATCTTAAAAAAAGGTTACATTTAATTTTATTGTATTAATTTCTAAAATACAATTTCGACTTCGTTTGAAAGCAGTCTGCGGATCTTATTTCTTTCAGCATCAGAAATTGGATTATGACTCAAATCAAGACCAATAAGATTATGCAGTTTATTGATATCATTAGGAATTTCACTGATTTCATTATGGCTCAAAATAAGAAATTTCAAGTTTTTAAATCCTAATATTTCTAAAGGAAACTGGTTCAGTTTTGATTTTGACAAATCCAGCTCTACAACTGATTCCGGTTTTTGTTTTGCTTCTTTTAGATTATAAAAAGTCGATTTTACTTTTTTAGTTTCTTCTTTATTTTTATTCAAAAGCCCGAAACCTGCTAAAATAAGTGAGGCTAAAAAGAAGATGCACAAGAAGGCAGGCCAAACTGGATCTTCATTTTTTTCTGTTGTAAAGAGTCTCTGGTACACATAATAAGCCATTCCGAAAAAGAGCACCAGAAACAATCCTAAGACGATTAAATAAAATAAATATTTAAAAAACGTGAAAATAAGATTTTTAACGCTGGCAGTATTTTTTGCGAATTTGAAATAGAGAACCAAAAGCAAAACTAAAAACCAAAAAATGCCGGTTCCTGTTTTGGCAGCTGTGTTTCCGTTTTCAATAATAGAAAAAGTAATAAAAGTGGGAAACATTAAAATAAACCAAATAATGATTGCAGCAAAACCAATTGAAATACAACCTGGTTTACTCTCTTTTTTGTTTGATTTCAGCCAAAAATAGGCCAATATAAACGACAAAAGAAGTACTCCTATAAATCCGTATCCAAAAGGGGTAAGTCCGGCTAAAAAGATTAAATTCATTTTTTATGGTTTACCAATCGGCATGCGGAAGTTTATTTAACACATTATCCGGATTGTCGTTTATAAAAAGCTGCTGTCTGTCGAGCTTAAATTTTTTCTTTTGAGTTGTACTCGGCATACTGTCAACCATTGTATTAATCAACTCTGCTTCTGCAACTCCGTTAATCAAATCATAATCGACTCCTATCTGCGATCCCGCTCCCATATTAAAAGTATGAATCTTGGTAAGAACCAGCTCGTTATTTATGTATTTGTATTCTGTTTCTCTTGTTCCAACAGGTCCAATTCCCTGTAATGTAACACGAAGTATCCTGTCTTTATCAATATTAATATTTTCATAATCATAGGTTTTATAACCATCATACGAATATTCTGCATTCACTGCATGCCAGGAAGTTTCCTGCTGTACATAACCTCCTGTTTGTTGTTTGATAAGTACCAAAGCTGCACGGATATCTTTATTGTCGTTTTTGTTTTTTAAAACAATGACAATGTCTTTTAACTCGTCATCGTTTAAAAGACCTTCTGTTTCAAGTTGTATTTCATAAGGTTCTATAACGAAATCCTGAACTTTTTTTCCGGTTTTAGGAAAGACAGCAAGAACACCGCTGTCAAAAATTTCACCTTCTTCGCCATCAGATAACGAATCAGCAGCAGTTTCTGTTGTTGGTTTTGCAGTTTCAGAAACTTTTACCGTTTCTTTTTTACAGCTTACGGCTAAAAATATAATTATAAAGGCAAGTAATGTATGTTTCATTGATTTGGGTTTATTTACAAATCTAGATAAATTACTACAAATTTTGCATAAAAAAACCACTTCTTCTTAATAGAAAAAGTGGTTTTTGTGTTAAATTATGTTTTTACAAATCAAATTTAATCCCTTGTGCCAAAGGAAGATTTGTTGTATAATTGATTGTATTAGTCTGACGTCTCATATAGATTTTCCAAGCATCAGAGCCAGATTCACGTCCGCCTCCGGTTTCTTTTTCACCACCAAAAGCACCTCCAATTTCTGCTCCTGAAGTTCCGATATTTACGTTTGCAATTCCGCAGTCAGAACCTGTTACAGACAAAAATCTTTCGGCTTCACGTAAATTATTTGTCATAATTGCAGAAGATAACCCCTGCGCTACTCCATTTTGAAGTTCGATAGCATTATCAACATCTCCAGAATATTTAATTAAATATAAAACCGGAGCAAAAGTTTCATGCTGTACAATAGCAAAAGAATTTTCGGCTTCGGCAATAGCAGGTTTTACATAACAGCCGCTTTCATAACCTTCGCCAGAAAGCACGCCTCCTTCAACCAGAACTTTTCCGCCTTCTGCTACTACTCTGTTCAAAGCAACCGCATATTGTTCAACCGCATGCGTATCGATAAGCGGTCCAACGTGATTGTTTTCGTCTAGCGGATTCCCAATTCGTAATTGTTTGTAAGCGGCAACAAGCGCTTCTTTTACTTTATCGTAAATACTTTCGTGAATGATTAATCTTCGGGTTGAAGTACAACGCTGTCCTGCCGTTCCTACTGCTCCAAAAACAGCTCCAATAACGGTCATTTTAATATCAGCATCCGGTGTTACAATAATGGCGTTGTTTCCTCCCAGCTCTAATAATGATTTTCCTAATCTTCCTGCCACTGTCTGCGCCACGATTTTCCCCATACGAGTAGATCCTGTTGCAGAAATTAACGGAATACGTGTATCTTTTGTCAACAACTCTCCTATTTGGTAATCTCCGTTTATTAAACATGAAATTCCTTCTGGAAGATTATTTTCTTTAATAACCTGAGCAATTATATTTTGACAGGCAATCCCGCAAAGAGGTGTTTTTTCAGAAGGTTTCCAAACACATACATCTCCAGAAATCCAAGCCAAAGCCGTGTTCCAAGACCAAACCGCAACCGGAAAATTAAAAGCAGAAATAATCCCGACAACTCCTAAAGAATGATATTGCTCGTACATTCTGTGTCCTGGTCTTTCTGAATGCATCGTTAATCCGTGTAACTGACGTGATAATCCAACAGCAAAATCGCAGATATCAATCATTTCCTGAACTTCGCCGTAACCTTCCTGCAATGATTTCCCCATTTCGTAAGAAACCAGTTTACCCAAAGCTTCTTTGTTTTGACGTAATTTTTCTCCAAACTGACGTACAATTTCACCACGTTGCGGCGCAGGAATCAATCTAAAGGTTTTAAAAGCTTCTGTCGCTGCACGCATTACTTTTTCGTAATCTTCAAGTGTAGAAGTTTTTACCGATGCGATTAATTTTCCGTCTACAGGTGAAAAACTGTCTAAAATTTCGCCCGATGAAAAGTTCTCTGTTCCAGTTGAAGTTCCTTCATTAACCAGTTTAATTCCCAGTTGTTCCAAAGCTTCATTCATGCCAAATTGTGATGCTATTGTTGTCATTGTAACTTTTTTAGTTAAAATTGTTATATTTTTATGTAAAGATATTGTTTTAGAATTAATTTCAAATCGAATTGAAGTATTAAAAACAAAGTAAAATTAGTGTTATTATATAAGTATTAACGCAAATCAAGGGTGATTTATTCAGTAAATTTGATGAAATTTGCATTCCTAAAATTATAAATATGACCCATTTCAGCCGTCTTTTGCTTTGTTTTATATTGGTTTCGTTTAATGCTTTTTCTCAAAAAGAACATAAAACTTCTTTTCAGGTTGTACCTCTTGGGATAAAAGGCGGAATCGACGAAAAAAATCTTTCGGCTTATTTATTAGCGCCTTCTAACTCAAAAGATTTTATTTGTTTGGATGCGGGAACCATAAATGCCGGAATTGAAAAAGCCATTGACAACAAAGTCTTTAAAGTTTCGACGAGCGAGGTTTTAAAAAAATATATAAAAGGATATCTGATTTCGCATGCGCATTTAGATCACGTTTCGGGTTTAATCATCAATTCTCCAGCTGATTCTTCTAAAACGGTTTATGCGACTGAAAAATGTATGGAAATGATGGAAAACCATTATTTTAATGATCAGACTTGGGCTAATTTTGGAGATAAAGGACCCGGATTTCCGTTGAAAAAATATCATTTTCAAACTTTAAATTTAGGTGAAGAAACACCGCTTTCAAATACAACAATGTCGGTTAAGGCTTTTCCTCTAAGCCATGTGAATCCGTTTGAGAGTACGGCTTTTTTAATCAAAAATGATAATGACTATGCTTTATATTTAGGTGATACTGGACCTGATTCTGTTGAAAAAAGTGATAAGTTAAAAGCTTTATGGACTGCTGTTGCACCTTTGGTTCAGAGCAGACAATTGAAAGGAATTTTTATTGAGGTTTCGTTTCCTAATGAACAGCCTGATAAATTTTTATTCGGACATTTAACTCCAAATCACTTAATGACTGAGCTTCATCTTTTAGAAGAATTAGCGGGAAAAGGTTCTCTAAATAATTTTAAAATTATTATAACCCATTTAAAACCACCTGCAAAAAGTATTGCCAAAATTAAAGAACAGTTAAAAAATCAAAATAATTTAGGATTGAAGATCATTTATCCTGAACAGGGGAAAAAAATTGAATTGTAGTTTTTGTATAGACCACAGATTAAACGGATTTTATTAGCGAAGATTTGAATTGTAAATTCAAATTATTTGTAAGTTAATTTTTATATTTTAGCCGGATAAATTTTATTCAATGGAAATTATTTGGTCTAAAAAAGCACAATACACTTTTTATAATATTCGAAATTACCTCGAACAATTTTGGTCACCAACAATAGCTCAAAAGTTCATCAAAAATGTTTTACACATTTTGAGTTTATTAAAAAGTAACACAATGCTTGGAAAATATAACTCAAACTTGAAATGTAGAGAAATAGTTATTTCAAAACATATCAATTTATATTATAAAACAGAGGAAGACAATATAAAATTAATCTCTTTTTATAACAATCGTCAAAAACCAATAAATATAATTGACTTGTAATTTTATATAAGATTTTTACTTTTTAATTCAGCTAACATTTCTTCATGTGTTATAAAATCACCATTCTTCAAATCAAGTTTTCCTTGCTCAATATCAGCCTTCAAATCCAGCATGAAATTTTCTTCTGGAGAAAGAATTTTTGCAATAGACAATACTTCATCTGGAGTAAATGATTGGGTTTTTAATTTTCGATAAAATGTTGGACTTGGAATACCTACTTTTTCAATAATATAGTTTTTTTTATAAGGAGATTTGTCCATTAAAGATTCAATATTATCTACTATATTCTTATATGCGATTATTTCTTGTATCATAATTGATCTTTTTTAATATCATATTTAATACAAATATATATCAAAAATGATACACGTGATTTTCTTTAACATAAAAATAAACCCGACAGGTTTTAAAACCTGTCGGGTTTATTATTCGATTCATATTCGAGATAAATAAAATTACTTGTTAGCCGTAAATCTGGGATCTGTTTCCATTACGGTGCCGCATTTATCGCAGGTTCTTAATTCTTCTGAATTATAGAAATGTTCAAAATGAGGAAGAAAGTCTTTTTCAATATTATGTAACTCAAAATACACTTCGTACAATTTGTGATTGCAGTTGTCGCAATGCCAAAGAAGCCCGTCAGTATATCCAAGTCCTGCACGTTTACGTTCAATGACCAATCCTATTGAACCTTCGGAACGAACAGGCGAGTGTGGTACTTTTGCAGGATGTAAATACATATCTCCCGCATTTAATTCCATTTCCTTACGTTCACCATCTTCCTGAATTACCACTTTAATACTGCCTTCTAACTGATAGAAAAGTTCTTCGGTTTCATTATAATGATAATCTTTTCGTGCGTTTGGTCCGGCAACAATCATTACAATATAATCGCCTGAATCAACATATAGATTTTTATTTCCAACTGGTGGTTTTAGTAATTGTCGGTTATCTTCAATCCATTTTGTTAGATTGAATGGTTTTGCTATAGCCATTTTTTTCAGAATTTATGAAAAGCTAAGGTAGTGAAAAGTATTCAGTATACAGTTGCGGTCACAGCATTCAGATGCAACCTTTGATCAAAAACTGTGGCTTATTTTATTTCTCGTATTAAATAAATATAAACCGGAAAATGATCACTAAAACCTGCTTCTGTTAATGTATTTCGCAGCGGATAGCCTTTGTATTTTCCAGAAGCCTGAATAAGATAGGATCTGTTGAAAATACCTGCTTTCCAAAATTTAAAATTTGAAAAATCAGGTTCAATAAAAGATTTCGTCATTATGATCTGATCAAAAATATCCCAGGAATCACGAAAAGCGATGGTTCCTAATCCTCTTTCTGCCATTTCTTCAAACGGATTATAAACACCAAACTCCGGAATGTCAGCCTTTTTTGCTTTTGCTCCTAATTCTATTTTTACACTTTTATTAAAAGGGCCGTCGTTTAAATCTCCCATTGTTATAACTTTTGCCATTGGGTTTATCTGCTGTAAGGAATCAATTATTTTTCGGTTTAATCTTCCCGCTGCTTCACGAAACGGACTGCTGGCTTTTTCTCCTCCAGATCTTGAAGGCCAGTGATTGACAATAATATGAATTTCCTCATTTTCAAGAAACCCCGTAATCAAAAGCTGGTCTCTGGTAAAAACCCTGTTTTTAGTGTCGATTTTTATTTCAACATCGCCTAAATCTTCATTATTTGTTTCTTGCTGCACAGGTTTGTTTTTGTAAATCAATAATGGAATATTAGAGTACGAAGTCGGCCTGAAATATTTCTTTTGATACAAAAGTGCCACATCAATTCCGCGTTGGTCAGGCGAATCAAAATGAATGATTCCGTAATCGTAATCGGCTATTTTTTCTTCTTTTATTAAATCTTCGAGTACACCTCGATTTTCAACTTCAGAACAGCCAATTAAGGTTGGAGCATTTGAGTTTTCCGGTTTTCCAATTTCTGAAATTACCCTCGAAAGATTTTTAAGTTTTTGTTCGTATTTTTCTTTTGTCCAATGCTGAGCGCCCGTTGGAGTCCATTCGTCATCATTTGTAATTGCATCATCATAAATATCAAAGAGATTTTCGAAATTGTAAAATGCAGCAGTATGTATACTATATTTTTTAGATTGTGCGTTTGAATTAAAAAGACAGAAAAGAATCAAATAAAAAGAAAAAATACGGCGCATATCTTTTAATGAATTAAAAAAAGCCAATTTATAAAATTTTATACATTTGTAAGAATTTTCTAAATATTTAATTTTTGCATTACTTTTTTTATTTTCAATTTCTCATGTAACTTGCTGACTTAATTTGTCTCTTTAAAAAATGAAAAAAAATCATTTGTTCTTATTGCTTTCTTTATTCTTCAGCTTCGCTTATTCGCAAAAGAACAATAGGTTTGTTGACAGTATTCGAATACAATATAACATTCCAGAAGTGGCTTATGCAGTGGTTTCAGCTGATTCTATTTTAGAAATAAGTGCTTTGGGAAATAAGAGAATTGGAACTGATTTAAAAGCTGATTTGTCGGATAAATTCCGTTTGGGTTCTATCACCAAAACAGTAACAAGTTATATAGCTGCTGTTTTAGTTAAAGAAGGCAAAATAAATTGGGATACTAAGTTTTTCGACTTATATCCTGAATTGAAATCAAAAAGCAATGCTGATATTGATTTTACCTTAAAAGATTTTATAACTTTTAGAGCCCATATTCCAACTTGGTCTTATGGAAATGAAACTCCAACTCAAAAAGAAATAAAAGGAAACGACCAGCAGCAGCGTTATGAATTTATGGCGTGGTTTTTTAAACAGAATAAAATAATTTCTGAAAAACAGGAAGTATATTGGTCAAATCCCAGTTATGTAGCCGCCGGACTTATGCTCGAAAAAGCAACTGGCAAAAGTTATGAAACACTAGTAAAAGAATTGGGAAAGAATTTAAATATTGATTTCGGGTTTGGTCAGCCAAATGTAATGGATGTTAACCAGCCTTGGGGACATGACGAAAACCTAAAGCCTGAAAAACCAGCCTTAAATTATAAATTAAACTGGCTTTCATCTGCAGGAAATATAAATGTCAGCCTGCCTGATTATTGTAAATTTACACAAATGCATTTACAAGGTTTATTAGGAAAATCAAAAGTGTTTTCAGCTTCTGAATTTGATATGATGCACAATGGTTTACCTGAATTTTCGTTTGGATGGTATTCTGAAACAGATAAAAAAACGAACCTAAATTATTCTTTTCATTATGGAAACCCGGGAACTTTTTTAACCAAAGTGTATATTTGTAAAGCATCCAACAGAGCTTTTATCATCTTTGCAAATGTACAATCTGAGGAGGCAGATAAAGGCTTAATGCTTATCTTAGATGAACTGAAAAGAAAATATAACGGCTGACTATTTAATAAAAATACAATTAAGCAATAGGACTATGACACTAAAACCATTACAAGACATAAAGAGACACTTTACTATTTGTAAACTGGCATTTCTTATTTTTGCTTTCCAATCATTCACCTGTCAATCTCAACAAATCATGATAACACCGCCTTATTTACAAAAAGGAGATACTGTCGCTCTTGTGGCAACAGCCAGAAAAAATATCGACGATAATTTAAAACCTACAATAGACCTGCTTAAAAGCTGGGGTATCGAAGCTGTAATTGGAAGTTCAATTGGACTGGATTATCACCAATTAGCAGGAACAGATGAACAGCGCGCCGCCGATTTCCAAAAGCAGTTAGACAATCCAAACATAAAAGCAATCTGGTGCGTTCGAGGCGGTTATGGAACTGTTAGAATGTTAGATTTATTAGATTTTACAAAATTCAAGCAGCATCCAAAATGGGTTATTGGTTTTAGTGATGTTACGGTACTGCACAACCATTTAAATACCATGGGCTACAAATCAATTCATGGTGTTATGCCTGTTACGATTCCGCGTGCGACACCTGCTGCGATCAGCTCAATGAAATCGAGTTTGTTTGGTGAGCCATTGTCTTATTCAATTCCTCCGCATGCAATGAACCGATTTGGTCAGGGAACGGGAGAAATTGTGGGCGGTAATCTTTCTATTTTGTATAGTTTATTAGGTTCTCCATCGGCAATTGATTGTAAAGATAAAATCTTATTTATCGAAGATCTGGACGAATATCTGTATCATATTGATCGTATGATGATGAATTTAAGACGTAACGGATGCATTGAAAACTTAAAAGGAATCATAATTGGCGGTATGACCAAAATGAAGGATAATGAAGTGCCTTGGGGCAAAAATGCATTAGAAATTATTGATGATGTTACCAAAAAATACAACATTCCGGTTATTTTCAATTTCCCGGCAGGACATATTCAGGACAATCGTGCCTTAATTATGGGAAGCACAATTTCTATTGATGTAAATGCATCCGGAAGTACGGTTACTTTTCAGAAATAACAGCATTATAAATTCAATTTAAGAAAGTCTCTTAAATACCACACATAAAAAATCTCACAGAGACGCAAAGTTGCAAAGTTTAATTCTTTGTGACTTTGCGTTTTCTATTTTAAATAATCTTATATCCATCAGAAGAAACTGAAAGACTGAAACTTTAAAAAATATGGCAGAACACAATGAATTAGGAAAACTTGGAGAAGATCTTGCCGCAGAACATCTTGAAAAAGAAAATTATAAAATTCTGGAGCGAAACTGGGTTTATAAAAATGCAGAAGTAGATATTATTGCTCAAAAAGAAAACATTTTGGTAGTTGTAGAAGTCAAGACAAGATCGAGTTTAGATTTTGGTTGTCCGCAGGATTTTGTGAAACCAAAAAAAATTCAACTGCTTATTAAGGCAGTAAATGCCTACATAAACTATAGGGAAAAGGATTTTGAAGAAGATATAAATGTTCGTTTTGACATCGTTGCGATCCATAAAAACGGGGAATCATTTGCAATTGAACATCTTACTGATGCTTTTTATCATTTTTAACATAATTTTTTATTGTTATAATTGTAACAAATTGTTTTTTTATTTATCTTTGCAAAGATTTATAACATCAAATTAACTAAACCAACCCAATTAAGTTACAAAAAAAAAAAGAAAAAAAACTATGAAAACCGTTTCTTCAATCGTCGAAAATTACATCAAAACGAAACCATTTCTCTTAAACGCTTTATCTCTAGGGATTATCAACTTAACTTCTCTCTCTCGGAACATTATGACTGAGCTGGAAAATGAGTTTGGTAAAGAGGTAAAACAGGGTGCAGTTGTAATGTCTTTAAAAAGACTTACTGAAGAATTAGATTTTAAATTAAACCACAAAATCAACAAAGTAATTAAAAACATTGGTGAGATTACTGTTAGATCTGAATTGACAGATTACACTTTTGCAGCTTCTGAAACTGTTTTAAACAAACAAGCCGATTTAATTTCAGACATTAATGCTTTATCTGATATTTTCTACACCTCATCTCGCGGGGTAAACGAAACTAATATTGTGGTGAGCAGCAGTGTAAATCATTTAGTTGAAAAACACTTTATGAGAGAAAAACTAATTCAGAAATTAGATAATCTGGCTTCGATTACTGTAAAATTACCAAAAGAAAACATTGTTGTTCCTGGTATTTATTACTTCATTTTCCAGCGTTTGGCTTGGGAAGGAATCATCATCAACGAAGTAATTTCTACTTCAAACGAGTTTACTATTTTAGTAGGCGAAGACCAGGTTGATGTTGCTTTTAAAGTAATCAAAGACCTAAAAAACTAATTAAAATACATCTAAATTTTAGATCTTATTAATATTTCAATTTCGAGAATCCTTTTGTCTTTTGATGAAAGGGTTTTTTGTTATAATTATATAGCAAACATTCCGTTCTGTTTTCTCCATAATAGGAATATTCTCAAAAACTGAATTGCAAAATAGTTAATTTTTAAAATTTCAGCCAAAAATTTACCAACTTCATAAAATGCAGATACTACCGTGTTTACTGAGATTTTAGAGATAATCATCCAAAAAAAACACAAATAAGTTTTTTTTACCACTTTTTTATGAGAATATTATTTTTATATATTTGTTAACCTCTCAAAGCATTAGAGTATCGATTTTTGATAGTATCGTAATATAATTAGATTAAAATAGAAACTAATTAATTTAATTTTGGAAGCCAAAGACTATAATGACAAATTATTGGTGAGCGAACTCAAAAATGGCAGCGAAAAGGCATTTCGTTCCCTTTTTGATTTGTATTATCAGGATATTTATGGTTACAGCATAAGTTTATTAAAATCGAGAGAGGCGGCAGAAGAAAATGTTCAGGATGTTTTTATGAAAGTGTGGCAGCATCGTGAAAACCTAAATTTAGAACAGTCTTTTAAAGCTTATATTTTTACAATTGCCCGAAATCAGGCTTTTAATATATTAAATAAAGCAGCAAATGATCTGGCATTGAAAGAAGCTGTCTTTTATGAAAGCCAGAAATCGCATGAATACGGAGATTATGCGATTCGCGAAGAAGATTGCAAAAAACTCCGAAAACAAGCAATAAAACAACTGCCCCCAAAACGGAAGCAGATTTTTAAAATGTCACGAAAGAAAGGCATGAGTTACGAAGAAATAAGTCAGGAACTCGGCATTTCTATAAATACTGTCAGGAACCAAATGAGCAAGGCATTAGAATCGATGCGGGTCTTTTTTCAAGTTCATGATGAAATTATCTAACCAAAACCACATGTTAACCAATTAAAATCACTCCTTCCAGAGTGATTTTTTTTGCTTATTATGAAAATTATGGACCACAGATTGAACTGGTTTAAACAGATTTTACACAGAGTTTTTATTTCTCTCTACATATTTTTCTTCCATTTACGAAAAAATTTTCCTCGAATAATTCGTAATCATTATCAAACATAGCTCGTGGTTTTAACCACGAGGTACTACGGATTGTATAATATATTGCGTTCCCGTGGTTAAAACCACGGGCTAATATAATTGTGGAGATTCTGTGAAAATCAGTTTTTAAGATGAATCAAATGCAATTAAAAACTCTGTGTAAATCTGTTTTATCCGCTAAATCTGCGGGCAAAAAAACATCTCAAGTTATTTTTTTCAGAAAAAACTTCATTCTAAAACCTTCTCAAAAACAACCACTTAAAGCGGTTTTCACTCTTTTAAATGTTAAAATTTAAAAATTTACAACGTTTGAGTAGTACTCAAATGCTTTTCAATTGTATTATACTAAAACCCCACCAAAAACAATTCGTAATGAATTCAAATTCTGAAATAAAAAGTCTTTTAGAAAAGTTTGTTTTAAACCAATGTACACCCGAAGAAATAAACGAGGTCGTGGCTTATTACAAAAAAAATCAGCTTACAGATGATTTTCCAACTGTAGAAGATATTCAACAACTTCTTGGCGAAATGCCAAAAATGGATCAAAAGACTGCCGATGCTATTTTTATGAATATCCTTTCAGCTTCAAAAGAAGAAGAAACTTTGATTGAAATGCCTGAAAGAAAATCAAATTTCAGAAAATATATTTCAATTGCAGCCTCAATTGTGGTTTTACTTGGAATTGGCTTTTTCTATAAACAAAGCCTTGCTGATAAACCGGCTGAAAAAGAATTCGATTTCAAAAGTTCTGACATTGTACTTCAATTAGAAAATGGTGAAACTCAAATTTTATCTGAACACAATTCTGCTCAGGTAAAAGATGAAAAAGGAAACATTATTGGAAATCAAAACGGAGATAAAATCGTTTATGAGAATAGTTCAAATCCTGAAAAACTGGTTTACAATACACTTAAAATTCCGTACGGAAAAAAATTCCGCCTTCAGCTTTCAGACGGAACATTTGTACACTTAAACTCAGGAACAACTTTAAAATATCCGGTAAAGTTTATTGCTGGCGAAAACAGACAGGTTTATCTGGATGGAGAAGCTTATTTTGATGTTGCAAAAGATAAAAAACACCCTTTTATTGTAAATGCCGATGAGTTAAATGTACGTGTTTTAGGAACGCATTTTAATGTTTCAAACTATCCCGAAGATGCTTCTACAGATGTTGTTTTAGTTGAAGGATCAGTTGGAATGTATAAGGCAGATGAAGAATTTGATGCTTTAAAAAACACGATTTTAAAACCAGGTTTTAAAGGAACTTTCAATAAAGGAAATGCTGCAATTTCGACCAAAGCGGTTATCACAGATATTTATACTTCATGGATAAACGGCGGACTTACTTTTAGAAATATGACTTTCAAAAACATTATTACTAAGCTTGAAAGACGCTATAATGTTACAATTGTAAACAAAAACGAAAAACTGGCCAATGAAAAATTCAATGCAAGTTTTGGAGACGAATCTATTGATAAAGTGATGAGTTATTTCAACGACATTCACGGTATTAATTACACGATAAAAAACGATCAAATACTAATTAAATAACCACTAAAACCAATACAATATATGATGAAATAACATTACGGGAATAAAAAAATCGGAAAGAGCTGCGAACAATTTCCGATTAACTAAGTGATTGAATATAACGAATTAACTACAATCAATTAACAAAATTATGAAAAAAAAATCTAAGAATAATGGGTTTCTATACTCATTGTTCCAAAATGACCTAAAATTGAAACTAACTACTCTACTTCTTTTGGTCGCCATGTTTAATATTAGAGGGAATACTTATGCCCAAAAAACAAAAGTTACTCTTGAACTAAACAATTCAACAATCGAAAAGGTTATTGAGACCATTGAACAAAAAACCGACTTTAGATTTATTTACAAATTGAACGATATCGACTTAGATCGTACGGTTTCGATTTCTGTAAAAGATCAATCTATATATGTCGTTTTAGACAAAATTTTTAAAGGAACTCTGACTGAATTTAAAATCAGGGATACTCAAATTATCCTCAAAAAACCGGAACTTAAAACTGAAGTTATTAAGTTTCAAAAACAAGCCGTTACCGGAATTATTACCGATGAAAATGGTCTGCCTTTACCCGGCGCTTCTGTTATCGAAGAAGGAACAAAAAACGGAATGGTAACTGATTTTGATGGAAAATACAAACTCACTGTAGAAAGCAGCCAATCGGTTATTATTGTCTCTTTTGTGGGGTACAAAGAGAAAAAAGTAACGGCTAATCAAACGGTAATAAACATTCAGCTTTTTCCAGACGCTACAGATTTACAGGAAATTGTTGTTGTAGGTTACGGAACTGCTGCTAAAAAAGATGTAACGGGAGCAGTTTCTTCAATCGCTGCAAAAGACATGAATCAGGGTGCCATTGTAAATCCTCTGCAATTAATTTCTGGTAAAGCTGCGGGGGTTAATATTACGCAAATAGGAAGTGAACCGGGTTCTGGACCAAGTGTTCGTATTCGCGGTATTTCGTCTTTAATTGGTGGAAACGATCCGTTGGTGGTTGTAGATGGAATTCAGGGAAATATGGATTTGCTAAACCAGGTTCCGCCAAGTGAAATTGAAAGCATAGATGTTTTAAAAGATGCTTCGGCTACTGCTGTTTATGGATCAAGAGGAGCACCTGGAGTTATCATTGTTACAACTAAGAAAAACAAAGCCGGGAAAACTACAATTGAATATACAGGTTCTACATCAGTAGATTTTATCCCGAAAAAACTAGACATGCTTAATGCTGACCAATGGTGGCAGACTGCTCAAAGTGTTGGCGTTCCGGCATCTTCTAATCACGGTTCAAATACAAATTGGTATGGTCTTTTGACTGAAACCGGAATTACACAGACTCATACTTTGTCTTTTGGAGGCGGAACTGATAAATTTAATTACAGAGCTTCTATAACGGCTATTATGCAAGATGGTGTTGTAATTAATTCGAGCAACCAAAAATACATTGGACGCATTCAGGCAACTCAATTGGCTTTAAATGATAAATTAAAACTAACCTTTAATTTAAACAGCGGTGTAAATAATATCACAAGCAGCATTGGAAGTATTGGAACAGTTGCTTATACATCAAACTTGATTACAAATGCGTTATTAGCAAGACCAACAGATCCTGTTTATAATACTGATGGAACGTATTTTACAGATCCAACCGTATTTCATTATTTAAATCCTTATGCAGCTGCGCATGAAGTAACAAATGAAAGACAAGAAGATAATTTATTTGGAAGCTTAAAAGCCGATTTAGATTTAGGAAAAGGCTTTACAGCAAACTGGTTTGGAAGCTGGAGAAAAACAAACTATACGGCAGGTTATTATATGCCGGCAGAATCAACAGATTTTAACGCAGTTGAACAGCATGGTTTTGCCAATATAGATAATAAGAAACAGAACGAAAAATTAACCAATTTAAGTCTTACCTATAAAAAAACTTTCGGGATCCATAGCTTTAATGCTTTGGCTTTATACGAATGGCAAAGCCAGACTTATCAGGGAAATTATACGCAGGCAAGAGGTTTTATAAGTGACGAAGCTACTTACAATGCGCTTCAGTTTGGCGATTTGTCTAAAGTAAGAACCGGAGATATCAGATCTTATAAAAACGACAGATCATTGGTTTCTTATTTAGGAAGATTAAACTACTCTTTATTAGATCGTTATTTACTTACAGCAAGTATCAGACGTGATGGTTCATCTGTATTTGGCACCAATAACAAATGGGGGAATTTCCCTTCTGCATCTGTGGCATGGCAGATTAACAAAGAGCCTTTTATGATGAATCAGACTTTATTCAGCGAATTAAAACTGCGTGCAGGTTATGGTGAAACTGGTAATCAGCAGGGTCTTTATCCGCAGACTTCACTGCCGTTAGTCGACAGTGCCGGAAATATTTATTTTGGAGGATCTATTATTACCAATTTTGGTATTTCTCAAAATGCAAATGCTGATTTGAAATGGGAAACTAAAAAACAAACCAATATTGGACTTGATTTTGCTCTTTTAGATAATCGATTAAGAGGAAGCATAGATGTTTATGACTCAAGAACAGATAATCTTCTATTCGATTATACTGTACCTCAGCCTCCTTATCCTTACAATAAAATCAAAGCCAATGTAGGAAGTATTTCAAACAAAGGTTTAGAAGCAGCTCTTGCTTATGATGTTATTAGAACAGATAACAGCACACTGACATTAGCAGGAAATGTATCTTTTATGAAAAATGAAGTGCTTAATTTAAGCGGCAGTATTAACGGTATTCCTTTAAATACAAACTTCGTAAACTGGGGAGCGCCAAATTCTTTATTAGTGCAGGGAAAACCAATTGGTTCCTTCTATATTTTAGAAAGTACCGGTACAAATGAAAATGGTGTCGAAACCGTAAAAGACCGCGATGGAGATGGTAAAATCGATCAAGGAGCTACAAGTCCGGATCGTTACTATGCAGGTTCTGCTCTCCCAACTTACACTTTTGCATTTAACCCATCTTACAGATACAAAAATTTTGATGCATCTATGTTAGTAAGAGGTTCAGGAGGAAATAAAATTTATAACAATCTTAACCAAAGATTGAGCATGCTGGAAAATACAGGTAGTTCAAATGTATTGGCCAGTGCTGTTGACAGAGGAATATTTTCTTCTCCTTATGGATCTGATGCATGGTTAGAAGACGGTTCATTTGTTCGTTTAGAAAACGTAACTGCAGGATATACTTTCCGTTTTACTGATAAATATGTAGACTCTGTTCGACTTTCGCTTACTGGAAACAACTTACTGTTAATTACAGATTACACAGGCGTTGATCCTGAATTAAATATAAGCGGAAGCGGCGACCCTAATGATAATTTTGGAGGCGATAAAGGAATTTATCCTCGTACCAGAAGTGTTGCATTTGGTTTGACTGTAAAATTTAAATAGTAAAAGAGATGAAAATTAAAAATATAGTAGCAGCAGGAAGCGTATGTTTCCTAACACTTTTCAGCTGTACAGATATCAACGAAAATATATACGACAAATATCAGCCGGACAGCTTTTATGGAACACCGGAAGGAGCTAATATTGCTCTTGCAAGTGTTTATGCTGAAATTCCGGGAGATTTTGAACGTAAAGGCGTACCCGGTGTAGGCTATGCCGGAGCAGATAACGGCTGGTACGACATGAACTGTATGTCATCAGATGAGCAGGTAATTCCGCATAGAAATGACGGTAACTGGCAGCAGGATTTTGCCCGTTTGCACAAACACGAATGGCTGCCTTCTGAATTTATTATCAACAATACCTGGAACTGGTTATACAAATCTGTTTTCAATGCCAATTTAGCTGTCGAGCTATTAGAAAAATCAAATGCCGATCCTTCAAAAATTGCCGAAGCAAAAGTATTACGTGCTTTCTTTTATTATTTATTGATTGATGATTTTGGTAATGTACCTTTTTACACAGACAACAATATTACCGTTGATAAAATTCCGCAGGCAAGCCGTAAGGAAGTTTTTAATTTTATAGTTAAAGAACTAACAGATAACGTAGAATTACTTTCGGTAACAAAAGGCGGTAATTATTATGGAAGATTCAACAAATGGGCAGGTTATACTTTATTAGCAAAAGTGTATTTGAATGCTGAAGTATATACCGGAGAAGCAAAATGGACGGAATGTTTAGCGGCCTGCAACAAAGTGAGCGAAGGCGGTTTTACGCTGCATTCAGGTGAGGCAAACGACGCCAGTCCATTAAAGAATAAATATTATGAGTTATTTGGAGATATACTTCCAGATGATGAAACTATTCTTCCTATTTATGCTACGCTTGACGTTGTTTCTCGTAATGTTTATGCAGTTCGAAGTGTATACGGTCCGCAGGGCACAAATATGTTTGGATTAAGCGGCTGGAACGGAACTATTGTTCCTAAAGATTTCTACTTAAAATATGCAGCAAATGATATCCGAAGAAACCAATTTTTGGTTGGAGAACAGCCGGGAGGATTCAATTATACACTTGAGGTTGCTTCATTAGACAATCCTGGAGCAGCTCCTCAGGCGGGAGTTCGTAACGTTAAATTTTATCCGGCCGGGGTTAAAAGCGGCGGCGGCGCTTCAAATGATTTTCCTATTTATAGATATGCTGATGTAATTTTAATGATGGCTGAATGTAATGCGCGTTTAGGAAATCCTGCCGCTGCAAAGCCTTTTATAGACCAGATCAGACAACGTGCAGGTTTAGACGCTTTAGACCACAATCCTACTCTTGATGATATCTACAACGAAAGAGGATTTGAATTAAACTGGGAAGGTCACAGAAGACAAGACATGATTCGTTTTGACAAATTTTTATTGGCAAACGAGTTTAGACCAGCATCTCCTGCTTACCGAAAATTGTTCCCAATTCCAACATCTGCTCTAGATGCTAATCGCGGACTTAAACAAAACCCAGGTTACTAAAAACAAAACTATCATGAAAAAATATATCAATAAATTATTCTTACTAGGAAGCCTGCTTTTTTTAGCAGCTTCCTGTGAAAGTGAAGGCGTAGTAACGACACTCCAATCTGTTAGTTTTCCTTCTGCAATTGAAGTATCATCAACTTCAATAGTTCTTAAAGAAGATACTTCAGATGATGCTGCCTTACTGGTGTCCTGGCCAAAAGTTACGTTTCCAATTGCAGCACCGGTTACTTATGCTGTACAATTTGATTTGACTACAGATATTAAAGGAAGTGAAGCATGGCTGCATGCTAAACGAATTGTTGTAGGCGAAGATGTTTTAAGCAAATCATTTACCGGAGCAGAATTAAATAAAATTGCCACAGATTTAGGTCTTAAAACAGATGTTTCGGGAGAATTAGTAATTCGTGTAGAAGCTGCTATGGATCATAAAGTGTACTCTGCTCCTATCACTATAAATGTTACTCCTTACCTGAAAACTGTTGTTATGGGCGAAATTTATATGCCGGGAAGTTATCAGGGAGAATGGGATGTAGAAACAGCCGCAACATTGAATGAAATTCAATTGGGAGTGTATCAAGGGTATATGACTCTTGCACCAGACAGAGATCCTATTTTTAAATTTAATAAAGCCAGAAACTGGGCTCAATTCTACGGTGCGGGTAATACAAATTTTGATTTGAAAAACATGAGCGATGCCAACTTTGTACTTCCGGGAGCAGGCTCTTATCAAATAAAAGTAAATTTAAATACTTTAAAATGGAGCTCGACGCCTTATTCATGGGGAATTGTTGGAACTTCTCAAGCCGGAGGATGGGACAACAGTACACCTATGAATTACGACCATCAAACTAAAACATGGAAAATTACTGCCAATTTAGTAACAGGAGCATTAAAATTTAGACTAAACAATAGTTGGACTATCAATTATGGACCAGCAGATCCTTCAACAAACACAATTAACCTGGATAATGGAGGTGCTTATGACATCCCAGAAGCGGGAGTTTACGAAGTAACTTTCAAAATTGATGAAGTAGATCCTGTAAGCAATGGTTACCCAAAAACTGCAACTTGTACGATAGTTAAAAAATAATCTAACATTGTAATATAGCTAGATTAGTTTGAGTGATACCTGCCTTTTTTGAGCGAAAGGCAGGCTATCTAAAAGTCTAAGCGATTACAAAAAACTCAAAAAAACATGAAATCAAATATAAAGATCGTTTATATACTGCTGCTGGCATTGGCTTTTATTTCCTGCAGTTCTTCTGATGACGATAACAAAACGCCGGATTCTCCTTATACACAATATGGAGCGCCATTTGAAAAAATGCCCAAAAAAGAAGACGCCATAATCTATCAGGTAAACATTCGTGCTTTTAGTCAGGCAGGAACACTGAAAGGAGTTCAGGAAAGACTTTCTCAAATTCAGGAACTTGGTGCAAATGTGATTTACTTAATGCCCATTTATCCTGTTGGAAAAGAAAAAGCATCTGGCGAATTAGGATCTCCTTATGCTGTTAAAGATTATAAAGCCGTAAATCCAGATTTTGGAACTTTACAAGACCTTCAGGCTTTAGTTGAAGAAGCACACAAGAAAAATATGGCTGTTGTTTTAGACTGGGTTGCCAATCATACTGCATGGGACAATGCCTGGATTACGCAGCATAAAGACTGGTATCAGCAGGATGCGAGCGGCAATATCATTATTCCGCCGGGAACAAATTACAATGACGTAGCGCAGTTAAATTTCAATAATACTGAAATGAAAGATGCTATGATCGATGCTATGTCGTATTGGGTTTATAATGCCAATATTGACGGTTTCAGATGCGATTATGCAGATTTTGTTCCGAACAATTTCTGGGCAGATGCCATTTCAAAGCTTCGAAAAATCAAGAAAAACCAGACTATTTTAATGCTGGCTGAAGGTTCAAAATACAACCATTTTGCATCAGGTTTTGATTATACGTTTGGATTCAATTTCTTCAGCACTCTGGAAAAACTTTTCAAAGAAAACAAATCAGCTGTGACTATTCAGGAATCTAATACAACTGAATATGCCAACAACTACAATCCAGAAAACAGAGTTGTACGATACACAAGTAATCATGACGTTAATCTTTCTGACGGAACGCCGTTAGAACTTTTTGGAGGCAGAAACGGATCTATCGCGACGTTTGTTGTTGCTGTGTATTTAAAATCGGTTCCAATGATTTATAACGGACAGGAAATTGGATACAATAAAAGATTAAATTATTTTGCTAAAACACCAATCGACTGGAGTACTGCCGATAATGAAATGCTGGCTGAATACAAAAAAATCATCGCTTTTAGAAACACAAGCAAAGCCATTAAATCAGGAGAATACACAGGTTACAGCAGTGATGCCGTAAGTGCTTTTACTATGGAAAAAGACGCTGAAAAGGTTTTTGTGCTTTCTAATTTAACCAGTTCTGCAGTAAAACATCTTATTCCAAATACTTTAAAAGGAAACTGGAAAGACGCATTTACCGGAGCGTCTGTAACTGTTGGTGCAGATATAACTTTACAGCCTTTTCAATACATAATATTGAAAAATTAATACCAATGCAGCTTCTAATAAAACTAGATTTGCACAAAACTAAATAACATGAATTTTCAATCCCAAAAATCATTGCTTCAAATGCGTTTGAGCAAAAAAACAGCGTTTTTATTTTTTATATTCCTAAGCACATTTTGGCTTCAGGCACAAGAAATAACTTCGCCAGACAAAAATCTTTCTCTAAAATTTGAATTAAAAGAAGGCGGCATTCCGTCTTACCAATTATCATACAAACAGAAACCGGTTATTAAACCAAGTTCTTTAGGTTTAGAACTTCAAAACAATGCTTCGTTTATGAATGGTTTTACCATTACAAACACAGCTCAATCTTCTGTTGATGAAAATTGGAATCCGGTTTTAGGAGAAGAAAAAACAATTCGCAATCATTACAACGAATTGGTTGTCACTTTGGCTCAGGCAAAAAACAACAATAGATTTATCCGCATTCGTTTCCGTTTATTCAACGACGGATTGGGATTTAGATATGAATTTCCTAAACAAAATGACCTGAATTATTTTGTAATTAAAGAAGAGCGCACTGAATTTCAATTGGCAGGAAATCATAAAATTTTCTGGATTCCGGGAGATTATGATACCAACGAATACGCTTATACAACTTCGAAGATTTCAGAAATTCCTTCTTTGATGAAAAAAGCTACGATTGAAATCAATGCACAGCAGCCAATCAAAGAATTGTGTGTACAAACACCATCAATGATGAAATCTGATGACGGTTTATACATCAACATTCACGAAGCAGGATTAATCAATTATCCGGCAATGTACCTTGAAGTTGATGCCAAAACCAACAAAATGACAAGTCATCTGGCTCCAGATGCCGTTGGTGCAAAAGGATATATACAGACTGATACTCAAACGCCTTGGAGAACCATTGTAGTAAGCGATAAAGCAACCGATATTTTAGCTTCAAAACTAATTTTAAACCTTAACGAACCAACAAGTTACAAAGATGTTTCCTGGATTAAACCTGTGAAATACATTGGAATTTGGTGGGAATATTTCGTGGCAGGAAGAAGCACGTGGGCTTTTGGAAAAGAAAACAACGTAAAAATGACGGATGATTTCACCAAACTTACTCCAAACGGAAAACACGGAGCTACAACAGAACGCGCAAAAGAATACATTGATTTTGCTGCCAAAAATGGCTTTGATGCAATTCTTATCGAAGGCTGGAACATTGGTTGGGAAGACTGGATTGGCAACTGGAAAGAAGACGTTTTTGATTTCGTAACTGCATATCCTGATTTTGATGTAAAAGCAGTTCATGCTTATGCAGCTTCAAAAGGTGTAAAAATTATCATGCACCATGAAACTTCAGGATCGGCAACCAATTACGAACGTCGTTTGGATCGTGCTTTTCAATTTATGAATGATAACGGTTATGATGCTGTAAAAACAGGTTACGTAGGACAAATTATTCCGCGCGGCGAACATCACGACGGACAATGGATGGTAAATCATTACATTAACGTTGCAAAACGTGCTGCCGATTATAAAATTATGATTAACAGTCACGAAGCCGTTCGTCCAACAGGATTAAACCGTACTTTTCCAAACTGGATTGCTCAGGAATCAGCGCGCGGTACTGAGTTCGAATCTATGGGAGGATTAGCTCCGGATCATACTACAATTTTACCATTTACCCGTTTAATGGGAGGTCCAATGGATTATACGCCTGGAATTTTCCAGACCGATCTTTCGTATTACGGAACAGGAAGTTCACAAAGAGTAAACACAACTTTAGTAAAACAATTGGCTTATTATGTAACCATGTACAGTCCGCTGCAAATGGCTGCTGATATTCCGGGGAACTATGAGCGTTTTCCAGATGCATTTCAATTCATTAAAGACGTTGCTGTAGACTGGGACAACAGTTACATTCTGGAAGCTGAACCTGGAGATTATATTACAATTGCACGTAAAGCAAAAGGCAAAAACGAATGGTTTATTGGCGGCATTACAGATGAAAATGCCAGAACAGCAGACATTTCATTTGATTATTTACCTGCAGGAAAAAATTTCGTTGCCACTATTTATGCCGATGCTAAAGATGCCAGTTGGAATCAGAATCCACAGAAGTATACCGTTACTAAAGTTATCGTAAACTCAAAAAGCAAACTGAAACAATATTTAGCTCCGGGCGGTGGTGCTGCTATCAGCATTAAAGAAGGAACTGCTTCAGATTTAAAAGGATTGAAAAAGTTATAATTCTTCGTTGAGCATAATTATTTTAACACATAGAAACATAGATTTTGTAAACTCCAAAAAAAGACATTTCATTTATTTAAAACGCACATAGCCATCTATGTGTGAAGAAATTTGTTTCTTTTTCTGAACCCTTTTACATCATAATATCTATGTTTCTATATGTTAGATAAAATCGTTATGCAGTATACTCAACGATTATAATTAGATTAAAATTTTACTACTTGAAAACTATTAACCACAAAATGTTTGTCGAATTTAAAAACAATGCGAGTGAGAATGAATTTTAGTTAAAAATGCCGACAAGCATTCAAAAAACTATCATTATGAAAATCAAAATTACCACTAGATTATTTCATATTACCAAAGCATTAATTTGCTTTCTACTATTATTTGCAAGTTCAGTGTATGCGCAGGATCCTCCGCAATACGGAACACCATTTGCAGGAGTACCAGATCCTAGAGATGTCAATATGTATCAGGTGCATATTCGTCCATTTAGTGCCAGCGGAAATTTAGCCGGAGTAACTGCCAGATTAGACAATATAAAAGCACTTGGCACCAACGTAATTTATTTAATGCCCATTTTCCCGCACGGCACCGATTCCCGAAGTTCGGCTTCGCCCTATTGTATCAAAGACTTTAAAGCCGTTGGTTCTGAATACGGTTCACTGGCTGATTTAAGAACTTTGGTTGATGGCGCTCACAGTCGCGGCATGGCCGTTATTTTAGATATTGCCATCAACGGAACTTCTTGGGATCATGGATGGACCGTTTCACATCCTGAATATTATAAACGAACCGGAACAACAATTCAGCAGTTAGGAAACTTCTCTGATATTGCTGCGCTGGATCTTAATAATTCGGCTACACGAGCGGCTATAAAAGATGCTATGCGTTACTGGATTTTTGCAGCAAATATCGACGGTTACCGCTGCGATTATGCCAATAACCCTCCATTAGATTTTTGGTCAGAAGTTAATTCAAACCTTCGAAGCATATCTTCTCACAATTTATTAATGTTAGCAGAAGGAGACCGACAAGAAAACTTTCAGGTTGGCTTTGACATGAATTATGGAGACAGATGGTTTCACAGCGGTTTGTACGATATTGCCAATGGCGGACCTGTTTCTCAAAGACTCCAGGATCAGTCTACTTATGAATATGCTAAAGCTACGGGAAATCAGCAGATCGTTAGATACACAGGAAACCATGACACGTATACGAATGATGATGGAGTAAGAAGACCATTTGTTGCCTTTAAAAATCACAACGGAATTGTTGCTAACTTCTTAGTTTCGGCTTATATGAAAGGTGTTCCTTTTTTAATGAGCGGACAGGAAATTGACTACGAACCCAAAACAGACTGGCCCTGGACAAACTTTAAATTCAACTGGTCTCAAAATCCAACTGCTGCTGCAGACTTCGCTAAAATCTTAAATTTCAGAACTGCCAGCGCAGCGATCAGACGAGGCGATTTAACGACGTATGCTAATGATGACATCAGCATTTTCACCAAAACATTAGGTTCAGAAAAAGTAATTGTAATGTCGAATTTGAGAAACGCCGCTAAATCGTATGTTATTCCAGCAGCTTTGGCGGGAACTTATGTAAATCCATATAACAATAATGCTTCGGTTACTTTAACCGCAGGTGCAACGCGTAATTTTGCTGCTTTCGAATATTTGGTTTTAACTAATACAAATGCTCCGGTTGTTGCCGTTACAGGAGTTTCGGTTAGTCCGGCAACGGTAACTGTTGGTTTAGGGACAACCCAGCAGTTAAATGCAGCAATTGCTCCTGCAAATGCCACAAATCAAAATGTAACCTGGACATCAAGCAATACAGCTGTAGCAACCGTAAATGCTTCTGGTTTAGTTACGGCAGTTGCAGCAGGAACAGCAGCCATTACGGTTAAAACGGTTGATGGAAATAAAACAGCTACATCTGCTATAACTGTTGCTGCAATTCCGGTTTCTTCTGCAGCAGTTTCTCCAACTTCTGCAAGTTTGTATGCCGGAAACACACAACAGCTTACTGTGACAATTTCACCTGCAAATGCAACAAACAAAAACGTAACCTGGTCTTCAAGCAACAGTGCAGCTGCAACCGTAAATTCAAGCGGACTTGTAACAGCTGTTTCTGCTGGAACAGTAACAATTACAGCAACAACACAAGACGGAAACAAAACAGCGTCGGCAGCAATTACAGTAAATCCAAATACGAATTTTACAGTTTATTTCTATAAACCATCAAATTGGGGAACTGGAATTAAAATTTACTATTGGAATGCTTTACCAACAGGAGTTTTGGCAAATGCGACCTGGCCAGGTGTAAACATGACCGATTCTGGAAATGGGTGGTACAGCTATACGTTTACAAATATAAACTCAACAAACTTAATTTTTAACGACGGAACCAATCAAACTGCTGATTTAAGCCGAAATAAAACAGGATGGTATATGAACAGCACTTGGTACGATTCTAATCCGGGAACGGGTATTGCGGTAACCAGCGTTAGTTTAAGTCCAAGTTCAGCATCATTAAATGCTGGCGGAACACAACAATTGACTCCAACGGTTCTTCCTGCAAATGCGACTAATAAATCAGTAACCTATAGTTCAAACAATACGGCTGTGGCAACCGTAAACAGTTCTGGTTTAATTACCGCGGTTGCAAATGGAACTGCAACAATTACCGTTTCAACTGTTGATGGAAATAAAACAAGTACTTGTATTGTAACGGTTTCAACTACTTCTGGAGGAGGAAATTATTATACCATAAAAAACAGATGGACGGGCGCTTATTTATCTGATGCCGGAACAAATACAGGTTACGGAACAACCGTTTCTGGTAACAACTATAAATGGCAGAAAATTGCAATCGATGCCACTTATTTTGTTCTAAAAAATGTGGCTACAGGTGAGTTAATGAATATTGAAGGTCAAACCGGAAGCGTTCAATGCAACATAACCGATACTACTTTCTGGAGTGCACAATGGTCAAGCGATTATATAGATGGAACCTGGGTTCGTTTAAGAAACAGATGGCAGACAGGAAATATTATTCATGTTGAAAACCAGACAGGTTCTGCGCAATACGGAAATTCACAGGACAGCTGGTACAGCGCACAATGGCAATTAGAACCAACAACTGTTGGAACAGGAAAATCTGCTTTGAAAATTGATGCTGTTTCAGAAACTGAACAAGTAATCAGTATTTATCCAAACCCATCTGTAAACAATGAATTTAATGTTGTATTACCAGAATTGGAAAGCGGAGACATGGCTTTAATTTCTGTTTCAGATATAAACGGAAGAACTGTTTTAACCGAAAGACTTTCTTCTTCAGGAAAAATCGATCATCGTTTGGCTTCTGGAATATATATTGTAAATATTGTTTCTAAAGAGTATAAAACAACTAAAAAACTAATCGTTAAATAATCTCACTTAGTTTAAAAATTAAAAGGCGTATGAAAAAATCATACGCCTTTTTGTTTTTTACTTTACCTGTTCGCTATTGTTCGATTCGCTGCGAAAAACTTAAAATGAATAATTTAGAGCAACGCCAAAATTATTATCTAACGTTATCTCGTTTTTTATAACAGCAGGTTTAAACGCCAGTTTTTCATCTACATTAAATTGCGATAAAGCGGCATCTATATTGGCGTCAATAATATTTAGGACATAAAAACCAACCATAAATAAAGCCGATAAATCCCGGTTTCTTTGAAATCCTTTTTGAGCAGTAATTAATCTGCTGTTATCTAATCTAGCTAAACTTGGTGTTTCACTTGGATTTCCTGCTAATCTGTTTTTATATTCGTTTCGATACAGATTATATTTCTTTTGGTTGTCAATATACAAATAAGTACTTGTTCCAATTGCTCCATAAACTAATGGAACTTTCCAGTATTTTTTATTGTAGACTTGTCCTAATCCCGGCAGGATTGCCGAATAAAACGATGCTTTTGCCGGACGAAGCGGATCAATGGCTTCTAAAGTAAGAGTGTCTTTTGAAATGATTTTAGTCTTTTCCTGAGCAAAAATTGAAGTTAATCCAAAAAATAAGAATAGAAGAATGAGTTGATTCTGCATATAAAGCTGGCTTTGAAAATTTTGCTCAAAGAAAACTTTTTAGTTCTAAGATATTTCTTAAATAAAAGATAAAGAAAACTTAATTTTCAGTAGAACTAACTAACGCTTTCTATTTTGGGGATTTTCTTCATCTACAATCAAACAGCTTTATCGTGAAATATCACAATCATTTCAACGAATTAATATCATTATAAATAACTGTTATTTCTTTAGCATATTTTTTTGCATTTGGAATACGGATAGCGCGAACATATTTTTCAATCTCTAATGGATTCTCTTTTAATATCCAATATTCCAACAGATAACCAATAAGAAAGTTTTTGTAAAATGGAAGATTTACAATCTTATCATCTTCTTTTTCAACCTCATAACCTTTTGGGTATTCTTGTTCTGTATCATCAGAATATTTTCTAAGTTTTACTTCTACATAAGCCGATATTGAATCAGTATGCAGTTCAATTAGAGATTTTAACTCATCAGTCTTAACATCTGCCAAACTCAATCCTTTTATTGAAAAATTCCAAACAACAGGAGGGATATCATCATTGATTTCAATCTCAATTCTTGATCTAACATTTTCTAATAAAACATTATAATTTGTTGAGTTGACTAAATCTACTAAAGTTTCCATAGTATGTGTTTATTATCTTTCTATTTCTATTCAAACAAATTTTCAACTGCATCTGCGAGATCTTCTTTATAAAATCCTAACTTAATTAAATATTCAAAAAATAACATAAAACAGTCAATATTTTCATCAGTAGATTCACTATCATATTTTTTAAACAATAATCTAATAATGCGAAGATGTAATTGAGCATTATCATTTTTTTCAAAATCTCTTCTTTTGCTCAGATTGATAAACTCAAAATCAATTTCTGAAGTAGGATAATTTTCATTTGGTATAAATGCGTTCCAATATTGTTCAGCAATTAGAAGCTTATCTTGAAGAAAAGGACTCATTTTTTCTTTAAAACTCTCTACAAGCTTAATCCTGCAGAGCATCTGCTTTTGATAAAAATATTCACTGTTATTTTCAGTCATTTCATCTATGCATTTTCCTAAAAACAAATCTAAACGATCAGTTTCTGGAGGTCTATATTTATTTTGCCCAAACATTCTAATTCAGATTCAAATTGTGGACTTACTATTGAATACCTTTTTTGTATTCATATTCAACAGTTGTTATTCCTTCTCCAAAGTCTACAACTTCCTTTTTAGGATATTTTTTATTCAAAGGCGTACTATAACCTGACACATCAAAGGGTTCAATAGAATGTGTTGTAAGACTGTTAAATGTTATTCTCTTTTTATTTCCATATTGGTAACCATTGCCCGTAATAATCTGCCAAAAAATGGCATCGCCTATTAAGTTGTAAACATTGGCATACACAGTATCTTTCGGTTTACTTTTTTGGGTCATACAGCTTTCTTTTTCATAGATATCTCCATCTTTATCATATTCATAACAAGATCCTTTTTCGAGTTCTATTGTGCCGGTTTTATCTTTATATAAAGTAGTGGTAAAATTATATTCTCTTGGAGATTGAAAACTCTTGTTTGTTTCTATTTTACTATTAATTGTAATTCTATCTAGTTGATAAACAACAGTAGATTTAGTAATTCCGGATACATCTGATTTCCTAAAAGAAATAACCTGACCTGACTGATCGTAAACAAGAGAGTCTACTTTAATACCATACATTGATAATGTTTTTAAACGATTATGATCGTCGTATGAAAAAAAATTGGAATCCCTGGTAACTTTTCTGTATACTTCATTTTTATATACAGTGGTCCATTTTACTTTACTCAGCAAAAGAGTTGGTTTTTCATTATTTTTAGATTCCTTTTTAGAGGAATTACAAGATACAACTGCTAGTATAAGAAACAGAAATAGATTTTTTTTCATTTTTGATTTTATTTTGATTGTGAAATAAAACTAATCTTTTAGCGCACATAGGGAATACTCTAAAAAAACAAAAGTATTTTAGTTCAAAAGAAAAAACATCCTTTAAAAGTTTTAAAAACAAAAGTTTAAGACATTTTATAACATAAAAAAAGGCTTCTGATTTTTAAAAACCAAAAGCCTTTTTCTTTTTTAATTTAAGCTTATTCTTCAAATAATTCCATTAACTCTAAAGCTCGTTTTATCGACTTCACATTTTCAAAAGTCAACAACAAACGTAATCCGTTTACAGTTTGTTTCTCTTTCATTTTGCAAAGCGAACTATGTTTTTGAACAAAGTTCAGGACGTTTCTAAACTTCACAGACTGGTAATAATCTGACTGCTGATCGGATACGAAATAGCCAATCATTTTGCCTTGTTTCAAGACTAATTTCTCGATTCCGACTTTCGTAGCTATCCATTTTATTCTGATGCTGTTTAGCAATGCTGTCGCTTGTTTTGGCAAAGGTCCGAAACGGTCAATTAGTTTTCTTTCGAATTCCTGTAATCCTGCTTCGTCTTTTATAGCGCCTAATTCGTTGTATAAAACCAAACGTTCAGAAACGTTATTGATATATTCATCTGGGAACAAAAGCTCAAAATCGGCATCGATTTGAATGTCTTTTACGTATTCTTTGGTATCTATATCATTTTCTTTTGGATATAAATCTTTGAATTCGTTTTCCTTCAACTCTTCAATGGCTTCATTCATGATTTTCTGGTACGTATCAAAACCAATTTCATTGATGAAACCGCTTTGTTCACCGCCTAATAAATCTCCAGCGCCGCGAATTTCAAGATCTTTCATTGCAATGTTGAAACCACTTCCTAATTCGCTAAATTGTTCCAACGCCTGAATACGTTTTCTTGCATCTTCGGTCATTGATGAATACGGCGGACAGATGAAATAACAAAATGCTTTTTTGTTGCTTCGTCCTACTCGGCCTCGCATTTGATGCAAATCTGACAATCCAAAATTATTGGCATTGTTGATGAAAATCGTGTTGGCATTTGGAACGTCCAAACCACTTTCAATAATCGTGGTTGCCACCAAAACATCAAAATCTCCGTTCATAAAGCCCAACATCAATTCTTCTAGTTTCGCACCGTCCATTTGTCCGTGGCCAATTCCAACTCTTGCATTTGGAACCAAACGCTGAATCATTCCCGCCACTTCTTTTATATTTTCAATTCGATTATTGATAAAGAAAACTTGCCCGTTTCTTTGAATTTCATACGAAATTGCATCACGGATAATTTCTTCATTAAAACCAACCACATTGGTTTCAATTGGATAACGGTTTGGCGGAGGCGTTGTAATTACTGATAAATCTCGTGCCGCCATTAACGAAAACTGAAGTGTTCTCGGAATTGGCGTTGCCGTTAATGTCAGCGTATCCACATTCGCAGCAATAGTTTTCAGTTTATCTTTTACGTTTACACCAAACTTTTGTTCCTCATCTACAATCAGCAAACCTAAGTCTTTAAAAACTACGTTTTTGTTTACCAATTGATGTGTTCCAATTACGATATCCAGTTTTCCTTCGGCTAAATCTTTTAGCGTTTGTGTTTTTTGTTTTGCCGTTCTAAATCGGTTTAAATAGCCAATTGAAACCGGCATATCTTTTAAACGTTCCGAAAAAGTTCTATAATGCTGATACGCCAAAATAGTTGTCGGTACCAAAACTGCCACTTGTTTGCTGTTGTCAACGGCTTTAAAAGCAGCACGAATGGCAACCTCTGTTTTTCCGAAACCAACGTCACCGCAAACCAAACGATCCATTGGGCGATCGCTTTCCATATCGGCTTTTACTTCCTGCGTCGATTTCATTTGATCCGGCGTATCTTCGTAAATAAATGAACTTTCTAATTCGTTTTGAAGATAACTGTCTGGCGCAAACTGAAAACCTTTTTCTAAACGACGTTTTGCATATAGCTGAATCAAATTGAATGCAATATGTTTGACACGGGCTTTGGTTTTTTGTTTTAAAACCTTCCAGGCGTTCGATCCAAGTTTATAGATTTTCGGAGGCGTTCCGTCTTTTCCGTTGTATTTCGAAATTTTATGAAGCGAGTGAATGCTTACATACACAATATCATTATCGGCATAAACCAATTTTATGGCTTCCTGCGTTTTGCCTTCAACCTGAATTTTCTGAAGTCCGCCAAACTTTCCAATTCCGTGGTCGATATGCGTTACATAATCGCCAACAGAAAGTGCAGTTAATTCTTTAAGCGTGATATTCTGCTTTTTAGAATATCCGTTTTTAATGTTGAATTTATGATAACGCTCAAAAATCTGGTGATCGGTATAAGCGGTTATTTGATTTTCTTCATCAATAAAACCTTGATATAAAGGCAATACAATGGTGTGATAGTGCTTTCTGATATTTTCTGAATTGGCTTCGTCTAAGCTTTCAAAAATATCGTGAAAACGCTTTGCCTGCGTTTCATTCGAACAAAACAGATAATTGACATATCCGTTAAAATGATTATCGCTTAAATTATTCAGCAATAAATCAAATTGTTTGTTGAAGGATGGCTGAGGCTGAATATGAAATTCGAATTTTTTAGTCGTTTTAAAAATCGGCCTTGAAGCCAATTCTACAACCGAAAAATCCAATGCTCGTTTTATAAACGAAGCCTGATTTAAAAACAACTGCTCTGGTGCAGCGTGTTTAATTTCTTTAGACAATTTCTCAAAAGCTTCTTCTGCCCTTGCAAATTGTTTGTCTAACTGGCTGAAAAGTCCTTCAGTATTTTGAATAAAAAGAACTGTTTTTTCGGCAATATAATCTAAGAAACTTTCACGGTTTTCCTGAAAAATTTTGTTTTCAACATTTGGGATAATCGTAATCTTTTTATGTGTTTCAACAGATAATTGTGTTTCAACATCAAAAGTTCTAATGCTGTCTACTTCATTTCCAAAAAACTCAATTCTGTAAGGATGGTCGTTTGAAAATGAGAATACATCGACAATTCCCCCGCGAACTGAAAATTCGCCGGGTTCTGTAATAAAATCGACTCTTTTAAATTCGTATTCAAATAAAACTTCGTTAATAAAATCAATCGAAATTTTATCGTTTAAAGAGACTTTTAAAGTGTTTTTATCTAATTGCTGACGCGTTACTACTTTCTCAAAAAGTGCTTCGGGATAAGTAACAATTACAGCTGGTTTTTTTCGTGAATTGATTCGATTTAAAACCTCAGCGCGAAGCAGAACATTGGCATTGTCTGTTTCGTCAACCTGATACGGACGGCGAAATGATGCGGGATAAAACAAAACATCCTGTTCGCCAATCATCTGCTCCAGATCGTTTAGGTAATATGCGGCCTCTTCTTTGTTGTCTAAAACAATCAAAAAAGGCAGTTCGGTTTTCTTAAAAAGAGAACGAATTATAAATGAAACAGCAGATCCAAGTAATCCGCTGATATTCATTTTTATCTGATTCCCTTCTAATAAACCTGATGCAATCTGCTGTGCTTTTGGCAGATTATCGTATGTTGTATATAATACGTTTTTACTCAACTCTTGGTAAATTTGGATCTATTGGTACTGATGCGTTTGGAATAGCGCGTGTTGTGTCTAACATTTTAAGAAAATCTTCTTCTCCCTGTTCTTTTGGAACTTTGCTTCTCTCAACAATTTTATCCATTTGTCTTTCTAAAGAGACAAGTTCTTTATTGATTTCGCCAATTAAAAAAGCAACTTTATCATCTGGAATCTGGCTTAAATGAATAAATAAATCCATCATTTTAATTTTGGTAATCAAAACTGAGATTCGGCTTTTAATTGCCGGCTGATTAAATTCGTTTGGAATGCTATTGTTTAAAGCCATTGCTTTTTTTGAAATAGCAGTAGATTTTTTCTGAAATGCCCCTATTGTTTTTCTGGGTTTATCTCCAATTTCTTTTATAAAATCGCGCCATTCTGTCCAGGTTTTTATATTTTGTTCTGAAACCTCATTTATAGGTTCATCAATAAAAATCCAGGCTTTGTTTATATTGTTAAAAATCTTAGCATTTTTTTTAGCTTCTTTCGCATTCTCAGCAAGACGTTTTTCATTCTCATCCTGACAGGATTGAAGTGCAAAAATCAAAAGTAAAAACAGCGCTATTTTATATTTCATTTGATAATAATGTTAGACCGCAAAGTTACAAAGTAAATTTACAATTACGAATTGTGTTTTTTGCTAAAGATTCTATAAATCAAGGTTATTTTTTTGTCACAGATTTTAATGATTTAATGGATTATTTCTTCAAAAAATCATTTTAATCTGTATTGTCTGTGAGCTAAACTAAATATACACAGTCAGAGAATAATCTAAAAAACAATCTTTATTGTTGTTGATTTTATAATTTAATGTTATAAAAAACGTTGATATTTGCGAAAACGTTATATTTGCAATACTAAAATCTAAACAAAATGAATCCAAAAATATTAATCATTGGTGCCTGTGGGCAGATTGGCACTGAGCTGACTCAAAAACTTCGCAAATTATACGGGACCGAAAATGTCATTGCATCTGATATTCGAAAATTAAATACTGATGTGGTTAATTCCGGACCTTTTGAAGTGGTAAATGCTTTAGATTTTAACCAGATTGAACATCTTGTTGAAGTTCATAAAATTACGGATGTTTATTTGATGGCTGCGCTTTTATCTGCAACTGCTGAAAAAAATCCGGCTTTTGCGTGGGATTTAAATATGAATTCACTTTTTCATGTTTTGAATTTAGCGAAAGCAAAAAAAATTCAAAAGATTTTCTGGCCTTCGAGTATTGCGGTTTTTGGGCCGACAACTCCAAAAGAAAACACACCTCAATATACGATTATGGAGCCTTCTACGGTTTACGGAATCAGTAAACAATCTGGCGAAAGATGGTGCGAATACTATCATAATATTTATGGTGTTGATGTTCGAAGCATACGTTATCCTGGTTTAATAAGCTGGTCGACTCCTCCGGGCGGCGGTACTACAGATTATGCAGTTGATATTTTCTACAAAGCAATCGCAGATAAAAAATACGAATGCTTTTTGTCGTCTGAAACCAAAATGCCTATGATGTACATGGATGATGCAATCGATGCGACTATTAATATTATGAAAGCTCCTGTTGAGCAGATCAAAATACATTCTTCTTATAATTTAGCGGCAATGAGTTTTACTCCAACTGAAATTGCTGCCGAAATTAAAAAGCATATTCCTGAATTTGAAATTACCTACAATCCAGATTTCCGTCAGAAAATTGCAGACAGCTGGCCGGCAAGTATCGACGACAGTTCTGCAAGAGAAGACTGGGGCTGGAATCATAAATTTGATCTGGAATCGATGACAAAAGATATGATTGAACATTTGAGTTAATCTAAAAACAATAAAATTTTAAAGCGTGTTATTCTGAGAGTAACACGCTTTTTTTGTAAAATTTATTTATAGAAAAAACTTTGGCTGTATAATTTATCTATTTTTGAATATGTTTAAACATTAATCAGGTTTATACTAAAATCATCAATAAAAATCACAACAAAAATATCAATCAAATGACAAATTCTTATTATCCTGTCGAGCAGAGCAAAAGAACTGCAATTGTTGACATACTTCGAGGCTGGGCTTTATTGGGTGTTGTTATTGGTAATTATTCTGGTTTTCTGCTCATTGGTGTACCGCACGAAACTAAGGATAGTATTTTGTCTGAGATATTATCTTACTTTGATCAGTATTTTTTAGCTGGAAAATCCTGGACTTTATTAACAGTGTTGTTTGGATATGGTTTTGCGATTTTAATTAATAATGTTGCGGCAAAGGGCAAAAATCCGGTTATCTTTTTTAGCTGGCGAATGCTGCTGCTTTTTGGTCTGGCTTTTATAGATTCTTGTTTTTGGTTTGGAGATATCTTAAAAGATTATGCTTTTTTAGGACTCATACTGCTGTTTTTTTACAAAACCTCAGCAAAAACATTAGCCTGTATTTGTACAGTAATTATCCTTGCCATTCCTTTTATAATGTCTTACATTAAAGGTCTTAATATAGAAAGAACAGCAATTACTACAAGTCCAGAATATTTAAAGTTATATTATTCAGGAAATTGGCTGGACTTTTTTAGGTTTAATTTATTGGCTTCTTTTTATCAGCAGGTTATTGTTCCCGGCTATGCGATTACGTCGCATCTTGTTATGCTGGCTTGTATGCTTTTTGGGGTTTGGCTGCAAAAAATAGATTTTTTCGACCGCTTAAACGAAATGAAAAAACGATTATTATATGTACTTGTAATCAGCTTAGTTATTGCTGTTATAATGGGTATTATTTTTTATTCTGCAATTGAAAGGAAAGCCGGGTTTCTTCAATTCTTCCATCCTTATTTCTGGTTCATTTTGAGTACAATGATTTTTATCGCATCTGGACTTAGTTTATTGTACAGTCATAAAAAACTAAAAACAGTATTCAACTATTTTAGTGCAGGCGGAAAAATGACATTAACCAATTACATCGCCCAAAATATTTTAGGTGCATTTATTTTCTCCGGAATTGGTTTGGGTATTGCTGATACAATGCCATATTGGTTTTACTTTTCGCTGGCGGTTGTCATTTTTGTTGTCCAGTTATTTATAAGCAAATGGTGGCTTTCAAAATACAATTACGGGCCCATTGAATGGTTATGGAGATCAGCTAGTTATCGAAAATTATTTCCTTTTAAGAAAACTGAAACCCATGTAGTTACAGAGATAAAAGCAATTTAATCTCTAAAAAACATAATACCTTAAGAACGTTTAAGGGCTTTAATCAATAACACAGTCAAAACACAATTTCTACATTCTCTTATGCGTTAAAAAATTTCAAGTTTATTCATAAATCATCAATCAAAATCACAACAAAAACATCAATCAAATGACAAATTCTTATCATCCTGTCGAGCAGAGCAAAAGAACTGCAATTGTCGACATACTTCGGGGCTGGGCTATACTGGGCGTAGCCATTGGCAATTATTTAGATTTTTTATACATCGGTATAGAAAAAGATATTAAGTACGATACATTTTCGGAAGTACTTCAAACTATTAACCGCTATTTTTTTGCGGCAAAATCCTGGACATTACTGACTCTTTTATTTGGCTATGGATTTGCTATTTTAATTAATAATGTCGCTTCGAAAGGAAAAAATCCCGTTGCATTTTTTACCTGGCGAATGGCTTTACTATTTATTTTAGCCTTTATTAATTCTTCTTTCTGGTTAGGTGACATCTTAAAAGATTATGCATTTCTAGGACTTGTATTATTGCTTTTTTACAGATGTTCTGCCAAAACTTTAGCCATTATTTCTACTGTGATTGTACTTACAGTTCCTTTCTTAATGGCTTATATAAACGGATTGAAAATAGAACATACTGCAATTTCTTCAAATCCTGAATACTTAAAACTATATCATTCTGGAAACTGGATTGATTTTTTCAGGTTTAATCTGCTGGCTTCATTGTATGAGCAGATTATCGTTCCGGGCTATGCGATTACGGCTCATTATGTAATGCTGGGATGTATGCTTTTTGGTTTTATGCTGCAAAAACTAAACTTTTTCAACCGCTTAATAGAATTGAAAAAACTGCTGCAATATGTTTGTATCGTTAGTTTTCTGTGTGCTGTTGTTATTGGAATAGGATTTAATATTGCTATAATCTACAAAGCAGGGTTTTTAAAATTTTTCCATCCGCTTTACTGGTTGGTTTTAAGCACGATGATTTTTATATCAACAGGAATCTGCCTCTTATATATTAATGGAAAATTAAAAATGATTTTTAGTTATTTTAGTGCAGGCGGAAAAATGACGCTGACCAATTATATAAGTCAAAATATATTGGCTGCCTTGATTTTCTCAGGAATTGGTTTGGGTATTGCTGATACAATGCCGTATTGGTTTTACTTTTTATTGGCTGTTTTCATCTTTATCATTCAATTGTTTATCAGTAAATGGTGGCTTTCAAAATACAACTACGGCCCAATTGAATGGTTATGGAGATCTGCAAGTTACAGAGAATGGTTTCCTCTAAGAAAAATACAGCCGGAGGTTACTCCTGCTGATATAAAAACAATATAACCTTTACGATTTTGGAATAAGCCTGAAAATAAAAAAGCCCTTAAAACTAAATTTAAGGGCTTTAATACCACGAGATTTTCCATACAAATAACTTACTTGGTTGTAATCGACATGATAATGTCTTTGTTTGGCATCTTGTGATCCAATTTGAGCAGAATAAATTTCGCGTTTATCCTGAACATCAAGTCGATTTTTAGACTTAAAAACATTATTTTCATTTTATTTAAGACAATGATTATTCATCACATTTCTTCAAAATTATTTCTTGTTGATCCTTGCTTTTTTCTTGTTGAAATTCACACTCTACAAACTCTCTTTTTTGTTTTTTTTTATTAAAAAAACCGTACCAATAAAAATATAGGGTATTCTTATCAATTACTTTTACATATGCAATTGGTTTATTATTTAAATACTCATTCCAATTTAATTTTGCTCCAAAACTACCTCTATCTTCAGGTACTTCTTTTAATTTATATGCTATACCGTTTTCTGAATTATATCTTTTTAATTCAACTAATTCTACATAAATTTGATTAAACATAACTTCTAAAAATGCAGTCTTATTAGTTATTGTCATACTTGCATTTCCATTTATGCAATTAATCTTCCAATAGCCATTGAGTCTTTGATTGTCAGGCCTTATTTGTGGCTTAGCATCATCACAATTACCACATTCTTCACATGATTGTTTTATATGAGGAATCGTCTTTATAAAAGTACTATCAATATAAATTTTATCATTTATAGAAAAGTATTTACTATCAATCTTTTTAATGCTTAGTGTCGAAATGTTCTGAGTTGGATCAGTATTTTTTATTTTAAGCTGGTAGGTATCTTTATTCTTTGATATATTTAAAATCCTATATTTAAAATCACCATCTTGTGCACTTGTGTACAATAAAATTGAATCTTTTAAAAGATATTTTTTATTTGATGCGTTACAAGGCTCATAAATACTATTTACTGAATTATTTTTTTTTACTTCATAAAATGAATGATTTTTAATTTCTGTAAAATCATTTTTAATTTCTTGACAGCTTGAAAAAGTGCTAATTAATAATAGTAACTTAAATAATTTTTCCATCTTTAAAATTTCTTGCAATTTGTGTAACTGTAAATATATTATTGTCATTATTCCCTTTTCCATGAGCATTTGTATTTATTAATTTGTATCCATCAATTAATTGAAATCTATAATCAGCTGATTCACCTCTTTTTGTGCCGACATCCCAATATAAATACGTGAGTGTTCCCTTATCACACTTTCTTCCAACAATTACTACATAGTGATCAGTTGTTGGATTGTCTTCTTCGTTATAATCTAGACCCAGCGTATGATTAATACCGGCTCTTAATGGATAACCTCTTTCTAAACATTCATCAACATATTCAATAGCTGCAATACCCAACATTTGCTAGATTCCTGATGTATCCAATGAACTGGTTTTGCATTATTATAATGAGTTTTTATCTTCAAATCCCTGATTGTTTTTTTTAAGTAATGTTTCAGTTTTTTTGACTGGAACTTCTCTAATGTTTTTTTGTATTGCTTTTTTGTCTTCGTTATACTTACATGATAGAATGGACAACAATGAAATTATCGCGATAACACTTTTCATTAATTTAATATTTTAAACTGTTTTTACTACTCTATTGGAGTAATTATGTTATTATTAATCATCTTATTATAGTCTCCTTCATAATCTCCATTATCATATTTTTTGAAGAAATTAATGTTTTTTAAATCAAATCTAAATTGATATTTTTCTTTAAATTCAAATAGTTTTCCATCATCATAATTCGGATAATTTAAATAGTCTTTGTCTTTAACAATTATATTCTTAGAATCCATTTCAACAATTATCATTTCATCTTTTTCGTAAATTTTTGTAAAATCTTTATAAGATGTTTTTGTTTCTTCATATTCATTATTCCAATAACAAATTCGCTTTCCTAAAAAATATAACTTATTCTCTTTGTAATAATACAGCAACCAACCAAAATTATATTCCCCTATCAGTGGAAACAAAAAGACATAAGTGTTATTTTTTTTAAAAACAGTTGGTCCAGATGTTAGTAATTCAGAAGTTTTTATATTTCGAATAATTGCTTTGTCTATATCCTTAAACTTTATATTTATAAACTCAACTTGATTTTGTGCATCCGATTTTATAATTGAATTCGACATCATAAAATCACCACATGATAAATTATAAAAATCATCATTGTCCATGGCAGTTGAACAAATGATGTTTATAAATTCATCACCTGTACTAAAAACACTATTTCTATCTAAAGCTAAAAGTTCTTTGTTTTGTTTTATTTCTAGTTTTTTAATTGGTGTTGCCGTTTTTTTGCAACCAAATAAAATTGGAAAAATTATCAATAAATATATCTTTTTACTTTTTTTCAATCTCATAACCTAGGTTGTTTTTTTTTATTAATAAACTCACTGTCAATCCATTCTGACTGAATGTAATATTTACCGCCTTGTTCTATTAAAATAAACTCAGGTTTCATTGTGCTCCCTAAATCATTTCCTTCCAAATTTCTCAGCTGATTAAATATTAGCTTATTACCATCATTATTAGCAGATAGAGAAATACAGTTCAAAAAGATTTGAAGTACTATAAATAATATTATTTTATTATTCATCGCATTTCTTTAAAATTATTGGTAATTGTTCAACTCTCCCTGTGAATGGATTTTCTAAAAACTCTCTTTTTTTTGTTTTTGTATTATAAAACCCTAACCATGTAAACTCAATTTGATTATCAACATATTGAATGTTTGAAATAATTGAATCTTTAGAAAAATTCCTCCAATCCATGTTTTCAGGATAAGGAAATAATGGCGCATCATTAAACTTCATGTTAAAATAATTTGGTGAGATTTTATCAAATTTCGCTTGAATAGTAAAACCTCTGTCGGGCGAGGTAATTTGAAAATATTTTTCTTCAAGACTTAAACTATTGGAGCTATTACAATTATAAAACCATGAAAATTTATCATTTAGTAAAAAATCATCTGTAGAATTATCTGTATACTTTAAAATCTTATAATTGTCTATCGAAAATATTTTGGGAAATAAATTTATAAAGAACAGATTATTGATGTAAGGTGGAAGCAAATCGTTTTTAATCTGTTTTTTTAAAACCCATTTTTTTGAATCCTGATCATATAAATAAATATTTGCATAGCTATTTTTTTTCAGGTATATACTTTCCTGCGTGCAACCATCTTTGAATTCGAGGTATTCTCTTTTAATACAGTAACAAAAAATATTATATTTCTTAAAATTATTTTTAAGTTTCTTGCTAATTTTTGTGTTCTCCACTTCATTATCAAAATCATTAAAATTAAAATTTGCGTAATATTTATCTTGCCAGTAAGAAATTAAAGAATCGCTTTTAGGAACAAAATGTACAGCAAAATATCCTTCTCTATTGCAATTTAAATAACTAAAAAAAGGATGATCTGACAAGTTTGATTCATCAATAATCAATTGATAACCTGAAAAATAATGTTTATCAAAAAAATCTATATGTAATTCATTTTTTGTTTTTTGAACAACGACATTGTTAAATTTTTGAGTATTTTTTTTACATGAAATACAAACAAAAATTAAACTCAAAATATAAAATCCTTTATTTCTCAATCCTATTACCATCTTTATCAAATTTAGTTTTCATATAATCTTCTGGATTTAATCTATCTTTTCCAAAAAAAGTAACTGCATTCGCGCCATCAGAACAAGCTTCTATATGACAATGCCAAAATTCCTTTTTAATTCCATGTCCTGCTGATCCATTAGGCAATCCATCATAAGATGCATTTCCAGTTGAACCAGAAACAGCAATTTTTTGTCCGTGTTTCACTTTTTGACCTATTCTAACAGAAACGGAATCTAAATGACAATAAAGAATATATACAGTTTTACCATCTTTGTCCTTAGATTTTATATTTACAACATTACCTAATTTTAAAAATCCATATTCGTTTGTTCGAAATGAAGTAACAATATTTTCTACTGTACCACATAGTAAGGAATGGACATCTTTATAATTTGGGCCGGAAAGAATATCAACCCCCTTATGGCCTCTTGTGCTTGTACCATATCTATTGTTATTTTTGCCATGGTTGTCTGAACTTATTTCTGGATTATCCCATACATCTGCATAATTAAAACATTGAGAACAATCATCTGGACAGTTAGTTTTATCATTTACTGCACAGCACTCATATCCAAACTCTTTTAAAAAGCCCTTTTTAAGATACAAATCACTTTTTTCTGCCAACTCTTTCTTTAAAAAATCATTATAAATATCCTTAACATCTGCAAAAGTATAATTCGGATCTTGCTGCCCATATGGTGCATTTGGCAAACTAGACCAACATAAAGAGGATAATAAAGCAGCCTTTTCAAGATTATCATCAATAATCAGTTGAACAATATCACCTTTAAGCCCTCTAAATTTTCTTCTTTGTGAAATTTCAGTTTTGACACCCTTGCTATCTGTTTTCCAAAAAAAACTCTCTTTTCTCTCGCTTACATAACTATATTTTAAAATTGTAACGCAATATTTATCCTGTGATTCTTGATTAAAAGTATTAATATTATAAAGCTTTGCACGATTGTTTTTTTCTACATAATGCCAAACTCCATTTGTATCTTTATAATAACCATTTAATCCCTTAAAAGTGTCATACATAATCTGATAAGCTCCAGCTGCAGAAGTTGATGTGTCACCATAAGGAATATAAATTTGGGGATGAGTACTAAAATCCTTATTATATGGAGCTTTCGTAAAATCTCTATGTCCAAATAATTTTTTATAACCTACTTCTCCAGTAGTTCCTTCCTTAACCCTTAACATACTCATAAATGCCCTAACTCTTGCCTCACATTCACAAGCACAATTTTTATTATTCATTTTAGAAATACTACTCTCAGACTTCTTAACCAAAACAGCACTTTTATATTCCGCCAAACCAAGCAAAGCGCTTTTTTTAGTAATCGCAACCCCGCCATTAGCTGTTTTATTGCCATTATATAAAATCTTATCTTCACCATCTTGTACCACTGCATATACTGCGCGCGATGGCAATTTTTCGCTAATTCTATCCCATTGTAACTTTGCTTTTACAGCACCGCTTGTATCGACTGCAGCATCAGTTACTTCAAATAACTTCTTGCCTTTTTCGTAAATTGTGATTTTTAGTTTTTCTCCGGCTTTTATACCACGAGACTTTCCATAGAAATAACTTACTTGGTTGTAATCGACATGATAATGTCTTTGTTTGGCATCTTGTGATCCAATTTGAGCAGAATAAATTTCTCGTTTATCCTGAACATCCAGACGGTTTTTAGATTTAAAAACACCTTCGGTATTGGCTAGTTTCAATTTTGGTGCACTAATTTTTACATACAGCATAGCCCAATCTCCCGCTTTACTTTTTACGTAGCTGTCTAATGTAAACGGGATAAGATTCCCGTCGTAACTTTTTACATTAATTGCTTTGCAGTAATCATCTTTAAAAGCATCATTATCCCAAATTTCAATCGTGAGGTCTTCTCCTATAAGATGTTCCTGCTGTACCCAAATATTTACGGTTTGGTGCCAGCCCGACTTTTCGATCTCTATGCCATTGCTGTCGGTAAACATCATTCCCAGTACTTTTGCCTGTTTTACATCTATACTTAATGTTTTGCCCTGCTGCCTGTTTATACGGCATTTTACTATTTCTTTTCCAGCTTTAAGAGGCTTTATGGATATTGTTTTTTTATCTGTCGTTTTATGTGGTATTGCGGTATCCCAAATTACTGTTTCGTTTGCAGTCAAATCTGGAAACACTAAATGATCAGCTTCTAAAAAAGTAGTTTTACCTACTTTGGGAACTCCTGTATAACTAAAAGAAATTACATCATTTTCTTTTACTTCAAAATGCCAGTCGTCTTCTTCATGTTTGGCATTCTGCCCATAAGCATTTGCCAGTGTAACATAAGCTTCTATAACATATTTACCAAAATTCATTAATTCATGCCCTGGTATGGTTATACTTTTTCCGTTGCCAATCAGGCGTCCGTTTAGATTCCATTTTACAGCTTGCACTTCTTTAGCTACAGCTTCCTGCTCATCGGGGATATAAAGACTAAATGTGCTTTCTTTTACAGCAAAATTCATAGGGGTCCCTGGTCTTATCACCTCGGCATTATGTGTTATCTGAGAGACAGAATTGGTAATTGTTTCTGCTGAAAAACTTTGTTTCTGTACTTCCTCGGCAGATAATTTATATTGAGCAGTAATTGTATACTTTGCTTTTGTATTTAAAGGAGTAAACGATATGGTATTTTCAATTCTAGTCGATTTTAAAACACTTCCTGAAGCATCTGTAACATACATTTTCAAATTTTCAAGCTCCTCATCTGTAGGAGGCATTAAAAAATTGGCTTTAAAACTAGCAGGAAAGTTTTGTCTTAATCTCATTTTTCCTCCAATCATTTTGGTAAAATTACCACCGTCAATTGGCAGGAGTTCAGTTCCTTGCAGTTTGTTTAAAATCACTTCGATGTCCAGACAGCAGTCCGGATAACTTTTATATGCTGTTTCGGCTTCGGGATCGTCTTGTTTAGGTTTTCCGTAGCCTTCAATTCGGTACTTCCCAACTGTTGAAAATGTGTACGTAAAACGTGTTCCTATTTGTTCTTCTGTGTATAATCTCTTGTCTTTATCTCCGTCAAAACCCTCATAAATTACCCATGAAACAAAATCGACATTGCCTTTGCTTACTTTTGCTTCAAACGTACATTCCTGATTAGGGCGTATAACTATTTTCTCAACATTCTTTGTCTGTGCTGATGATACTGCTTTGAAATCAGGATCATTTTTTAAGCTTTTTAAAGCAATGCTTGAAACACTTGGATATGCTGTTTTTAAATTGGGCATTTTTACTGCCGGGTTAATTAATGCAAGCGCCGCCGGATTTGTTTTCTCGGCATGCTCTTTCATAACGGTATTGGTTTGTCCGTGTTTGGCAACTTCTATTTTTCCTCCAACAGTGCATTGCAGTGTTGAAATCTCTGTAAGTACTTTGTTGCCAAAAATACTTGTTTTATCGTAGACCTTTGTCCATTTTGGTGCGGGCGCCAGCGCACAAGGCTGATTACCACCTGAAGATGGTTTTAGGGTGCATTTACCAAAAGTCGCGGCGGCCGGATCGAAAGTTTTATCAATCTCGGTAGCAAAAAATTTTCCTGCCTCGGCATTTAGAATTACTTTATTGTGAGAAGTAACTAATAATTTGGCTGTCTGTTTTGGATTTTCTGCCTTATCACAAGAGCACAAACCTCCATGCACCACAAAATATTTATCGTTGTGTGCATTTTGGACAGTTTCTTTTTCTTGTTTTTCTTCCTGTTCTTTTTCTTCTTTCTGTTCTTTATGTTGTTCTTCTTTTACTTGTTCTTCCTTTTGTATTTCTGCTTCTTCGGCTTCATCAAGTTTAGCTCTTTTGGCATTTATTTCCTTTATTTTTTCTGGAGAAGGAGTCAGCAGTGTTTTCCCCTGAACTGGTTCCTGACCAATTCCATCATTTATTTCTGCGTTCATATTATGGTAATGACGCAAATCATAAGGATCTGTTATTCCAAGTTCTTTAGCAATACTTTCAAGTGTATCTTCTTTTTTTACTAAATAAGGTATTGAACGATTCATGGTGCTTATTTTTTATTAATGGCTGATATGTAAATGGTTTCTTTATAATCATAAAAATCATGTTTAATTTTTACGTTCATTTCAAAAAAATCAAAAAGAGATTTTTCTAAATCAAAATGTACTTCATGCTTTAATTCTGAATAGATCAGCTTTTCTCCTTCTATCTTATTTAACCAATATCCTTCTAATTTTGCGTACTTCTCAAATTGTTCAAAAAGTTCATTTCTATCTTTTATCTGCCCAATATATATTACACTATGAATATCATCTTCGGATATTTTTTTGCATTCCCACTTTATCTTCTCATTAAACGGGCTAAGGTTAAAAAGTAAGTCGTAACTTTCATAATCTCTTATCTCATTAAGACTAAAAAGTAAAAGTTCCATTATTCCTTTGGAACAGGAGTTCTCCAGAATATAATCATCAATTGCATTTCGCAAAAAGGCCCCTTTTATATCATCTATAACATGATGTCTGGTTATATTCTTAATTTTTGCGGTATCTTCATCAATAAGATATTTTGGATTGACCCTTAATTGATTATTTTTACTCTCCAGTCTTTTAATTATATCGCCTTTATTTTTTATAAAACAGGTATCTTCTTTTATATCTAACAAAACAGGAAAGAATACAGCATCATACTGTTCAATCATATTTCGAACAACAGGTGTTGCTTGATTCTTTGCATAATCTGTATATGAAAAATTACTTATTTCTACTGTAAATTCTTTTTCTCCTATTGTTTTAAATTGAATTTCATACGTATATACAATTTCATCTCTCTTTTGATTTAATCTATAGTGTATATTTCTAACAATCCTAAACTTGTAATCTCCATTAACCTGATCCATGTTCACTATTTTTTAATTAGAATTAAATTTTCTCTGTAATTACAATAAGAATTACTGATTTCGATATTTGTTTCAGATAATTCAAAATCAAGCTGGGTGGTATTATACTGTGTTTCGTGAGTAATTGATGTAGTAATTACAGATTCCTGATCTGTAACTGTGTCGGGATATTGATATGCGTTACCAGCAGTTTTTATATGCTGAAAAAGTGCATCATTTTGATTATCTTCTCCTTTGTATTTTAGGGTATTCGTTTGAGGGTCAAAACTTTTTTGGCCTTCCCAGAAAACATCATTGTCTAATAGCGGGATTTTCCAATTAAAATGGTAATTATTGTCGTTTTCGGGTTTTTCTACACAAAACAATAGTATTCTTATCAATTCAAAAGAATATATATACTCAGCCATGGCATAGCCGTCTTTTCCTGTTTTTTCAAAAAAATTATTTCGAATATATTCTAACCCTGGACCTTGATGTTTATATCTGAGCTCTTGATCTTTTTGAGCTATTCTTTCTGAAATACCATCAAAATTAGCAAGTAAAAATTTTCCATTTCGTACTTCAAACAAAACAGGAAACAGTGCATCATTATAAGCATGAGCTATTTTTTCAAACTTTGCTTCTGGATTATGATCGTTTATCTTAAAATTATGACGGTTTAATTCTAATCTAAAATTGTAGTTTTCAAATTTTTTAATTTCAATTTCATAAGCAGCAACGGCTTCATGTTTTTTGTCAAATAGCTCATAATTTATTTTATGTTGAATTTTGAAATTATACTTTTCCTCTCCACTCATTTTTAAACAATTAAAAATATTAACGGCTAAAAATATGGATCAATTATTCTATATTTTATCCCTTAAACGGTATTTTTGCAGCATTATAAGACTAACTTATTTAGATAATTATATTATTCATTTGAGTATAAAACAAAAAAACCAACGCTGACAGCGTTGGTTTTTTTGTTGAAAAAATTGAGATTTTTTTATTTTACCTCAAAAACGTTATTTGTCTGTTTTACATCAGCCATTAATCCGCTTGGATCGATAGTGATTTTTTTGATTGACGTTTTGTTTTTGTCAATTGTAAAACTATAGTTTTGCTGTGCCCAGGTCCAGTCATCCAAAACAGTTCTTTTTTCGCTTGGATTTGGATTTGGTTTAATGAAATTCATCATTCTTAACGGAATATAAAAAGTTTCAGAAGTTCCGTCAGTATAATCAACTTTTAAATCGATAGGCATTGGCATTCTTCCTATTCTCTCTAAAGTTACAGTTGTTTTTCCTGCATTATCTGCTACATCTTTAATTCCGTAGTCAATTGTATTAGTTGTTTGAGCCCAGTCTGTTAAATACCAGTCTAATTCGGCACCAGAAACTCTTTCTGCACTTCTTTTAATATCGTTTGGAGTTGGATGTTTGAATTTAAAATCGTTGAAATATCTTTTTAAAGCAGCATCAACATTCTCTCTTCCAATTACGTATTCTAATTGTGATAAAAAGATACTTCCTTTTACATAAGATGAAATACTGTATGGACGGTTTTCGTCATAACGATCTCCATGCGTTGTTTGCGGCTGTTCTTTTCCTGAATTAACTAAACTATAATACGCTTTGTAATTTCCTGTAAAAGGATTTACTTCTTTTTTGTCTCCTTTTAATTCATTCAAAGCACTGTCTTCGATGTAAGTGGTAAAACCTTCATCCATCCAAGGGTGTTTTGATTCATTTGATGCTAAAATGTGCTGGAACCAAGAGTGTCCTAATTCGTGAGTTGCTGTTCCAAGAATTCCTTCAAGAGTTCCGTTTCCTAACATTAAAGTACACATTGCATATTCCATTCCGCCGTCACCGCCTTGAATAAATGAATATTGTTTGTACGGATATTGTCCTACTCTATGGTTATAATAATCCATAACTTTTACCATTAATGGTTCTAACTGTTTCCAGTTTGCTGTAGTTTTTGGATTGTTTTTGTAGAAGAAATGCAAATCGACATCGTTTGGTCCTTTTACGATATCATGCGTGTATTCTTTGTCGGCTGCCCATGTAAAATCGTGAACATTTGGTGCGATAAAATGCCAAGTTAGAGTTTTTGTTTTTTTAGGATATGTAACCGTTACGCCTTCATCTTCATAACCATGTCCGATTGAATTTTTATCCTGCAGATATCCAGAACCTCCAATTGTATAGTCTTTATCAATTGTAATTTTAACATCAAAATTACCCCAAACACCGTGAAATTCTCTTGCAATGTATGGATCTGCATGCCATCCTTCGAAATCAAATTCGGCTAATTTTGGATACCACTGCGACATTGAAAGTTCAACTCCTTCAGAATTGTTTCTTCCTGAACGACGAATCTGAACCGGAACCTGACCATCAAAATCTAAAGTAAAAATAGTTTTTGAATTTGGCAGGATTGGCTTTGCTAAAGTTACTTCTAAAATTGTTCCTGAAACTCGTGTCTGTGCAGTAACACCATCTTGTTTGAAATCAGAGATTTTTAAAAATCCAATTTCATTCGGCTTTAAAGTTTCTATTCGGCTTTGTTTAACCTCTTTTCCGTCGGCACCTTTTACTTTATTGACCATTCTTCCGTCAGGATCTTTGATAAAATGGAGACGTGCATCCATTTCACTTCCCGGCTGAAAGGCATTTGGGAATAAATGATAAAAAACTTTTTTCAGGGTATCAGGAGAATTATTGGTGTACACCAGCTCTTGTTTTCCTTTGTACTGATAGTTTTTTACATCCATTGAAACCTCCATTTTATAATCGGCATGTTGCTGCCAATATGGAGCGCTTTGTGCAAATGTCGAGTTTATACCCAAACTCAGAAATGACAATAAGATAATTTTTCGCATGTTTATATGTAATAGAAAATGGAAGAGTGCGAACTCTTCCATTAGATTAATAGTGTATTATTCTTTATTTTTTAGACATTTTATCTGCCATTAATAAAGCATTGTAAGCATTTACCATTTTAGCTGTTTTTGATGATTCTGCAGAAGATACTGCTGCAGGTTTCTCACCTGGATTTTCACCTTTACCTAAAACAACTTGTGCAGGAAGCGCAACTCCGGAATCCATTAAAATATGTTTTACCTGAGATGCTTTTAATTTTGGATAGTAAGAACGAATCAATGCTGCAACACCTGCTGCATTTGGAGATGCCATTGATGTTCCTTGTAAAAACTTGTATTTGTTGTTTGGAACTGTTGCGTAGATTTCTTCACCCGGAGCAAAAACGTCAACGTTTATTTTTCCGAAATTAGAAAATCCTGCTACAACATTTTCTCCGTATTGTTTATTAATTGCTCCAATTGTGATCACGTTATCAGCAAATTCTTTTACATTATCTTCAGAGTCATTTGGATAGTTGATGTTTTTTGTTTCATCAATATTGTATCCGTCATTTCCTGCTGCGTGAACGATTAAAACATCTTTTTTTGCTGCATATTTGATAGCATCGTAAACCCATTGTTTGTGCGGAGAGAAGCTTTTTCCAAAACTTCCGTTGATTACTTTTGCGCCGTTGTCAACTGCATAACGAATTGCTAAAGCGATATCTTTATCATATTCATCTCCATCCGGAACAGCTCTTACTGTTAAAATTTCAACATTATTTGTTACTCCGTCTCCTCCTAAATTATTACCGCGAATTTGCGCAATAATTCCGGCTACGTGTGTTCCGTGAAGTGCTTTTTCTTTGTCTGGACCAAAAACGATGTTATTTCCATAACGTGTGTTTTTAATATCTTCAGGATTATCGCCTACGATTTTTCTTCCGTCAAATTCTTTATTTAAATTGTAATTTAACTGATCGTAAACCTGCTCGCCATATTCTTTTAGTTCAGACTCAGGATCAAAAGTTGAGCCTGCGTTTGTAAAAATCTGCGTCATTACTTTTTTACTTTGCAGAACTTTTGGATCTGCCGAAGTAATGGTGCTTAAGTCTTCTAACTTATAAGTCGTTTTATTAAGCTCTTTTTTGATTGTATTGTGCACATCAAGTAAAAAATCTACTTGTTGTTTATCCTGCAAAGCTTCTTCGTATTTTTCAGTATATTGAGCAAGGGCAGCTTTATATTGTGCTGAACCGTCGTCTCCTTTTTTAACGATACGTGTTAACTCGAGATTTTCGTGAACAGCATCTCCAAGAAAGTTCCAGCCGTTTACGTCATCAATAAATCCGTTTTTATCATCGTCAATTCCGTTACCAGGAATTTCTTTTGGATTTGTCCAGATCATTCCTTTTAGATCTTCGTGTTCGATATCAACACCAGAGTCTACAATTCCTACGATTACTTTTTGTCCTTTTTTTCCTTGTAGTAATTCAGCGTAAGCTTTATCAACACTCATCCCCGGAATAGAATCTTTTAATAAATCAAGGTGACTCCATCTTTTTAATTCATTTTCGCTTACAGGCGCTTTTTTAACAATCGCCGCAGGCGCTTTAATAAACTCTTTTTGAGTAGAAACTTGCGCTTGTACCGTAGCGCTGCATCCTGCTAAAACAAGCAATGCAAAAGCAGATAATTTAAGAGGTTTTATATGACTCATGTATCTAATTATAATTGTAAAGTTAAAAGATGGGTCTAAATTATGCTTTTTTGTTACAAAAAACTAACTGTTAACACTGTGTTATGAAATTTTGATTAAAAAATGATTTCAAAGCAGATTTTTCTTAAGTATTACGATGTTTAATTCTAACTAACAGATTAACAAAGTATAAAGTTTCGGCAGATAAAAAAATATTTCTTATTAATACGTCTTCCCGTAATAAGATTTAGGATCAATATTGTATTATTGTACTGCCAAAAACTTAAAAACACTTTATGAGAAAAACTCTACTTTTAATTTTAATCTTTTCTTTCATACAAATAAATGCACAGTGCTGGAAAACAGCAGCTGCCGGATACAGTCATACTGTCGCTGTAAGAAATGACGGTACTTTATGGACCTGGGGAAATAATGATGAGGGACAACTAGGCAACAGTACGCCTGCAGCAATAAATATTCCCACAAAAATGGGAACTGCTAATAACTGGAAAACAGCAGCAGCTGGCTGGGGACATACTGTGGCTCTTAAAACAGACGGAACATTATGGGCATGGGGATATGGTGGCTTAGGACAGTTAGGAAATGGTTCTTATAATACTAATTTTAATCTTCCTCAACAAATAGGAACAGAAAATGACTGGCAGACAATAGCCGCTGGGCATGGTCATACAGTCGCCTTAAAAAACGACGGCACTTTATGGGCCTGGGGGAATAATTTTTCTGGACAATTGGGTAATGGAACTTCTTTTGACAGAAACACTCCAACGAAAATAGGATCTGATTCTAACTGGCTGGCTATAGCCGCAGGTGGGCTTTATACAATTGCACTGAAAAAAGACGGAACTTTATGGGCTTGGGGAAAAAATACTTATGGCACATTGGGAGACGGCACTACAACAAATAATCGTGTACCAAAACAAATTGGAACAGATACTGATTGGAAAACAATAGCCGCAGGAAGTGATCATACTATTGCTATAAAAAATGATGGTAGTTTATGGATCTGGGGGAAAAACACTAATGGCGCATTAGGAGATAATACCACAATAGATAAAATTGTTCCAACAAAAATTGGAACAGATACAGATTGGAAATCTGCAGAAGGCGGTGTAGATTATACTGTTGCTATAAAAACAGACGGCACTTTGTGGGCATGGGGTTATAATGCAGACGGAGTACTGGGAAATGGTTCAAAAATTAACAGTTTAATCCCTGTACAAATAGGAACAGAAAAGAACTGGCAAATGGTTAATGGCGGTTCAGTTCATACAGTTGCTGTAAAAACAGATGAAAGTTTATGGTCTTGGGGTAATAATTCTTCTGGTCAATTAGGTGATGGTACATCTATTGAAAAAAATATTCCTACACTTTTAAATTGTGCAGGTTCATTGATAGTAAATGTATCTCAAACCAATGTACGTTGTGCCGGCAGTAATGAAGGCTCTGCTTCAATAACATCTGTTTCAGGCGGAACAACGCCATATACTTATCTTTGGTCTAATGGAAAAACAACTTCTTCGATTACAGAATTGGCTGCGGGTGATTATTCTTGTACTATAACAGATGCTTCTTCACTATCCATTACAAAAAACATTACTATTACACAGCCACCAGCGCTTTTTTCTATTGTAACAGTTGTTAATACAAATTGCAACAACAATAATGGCAGTATTGAAATTATAGCAAATGGAGGGACATTACCATATCAGTATGCAGTTTGGCCAGATATAATTTATCAAGATTCTAATATTTTTACCGGTCTGCCATCAGGAAATTATCAAATAATAGTAAAGGACAATAATGGATGTTATGTAACCACTTTTGTAACTATTGAAAAAGAAAGTACTCCAGTTCCAACCGTAAGTGCACAAACGCTGAGCGCTTCTGCAACTGTTGCTGATTTAAAAGCTGCTGGCAGTAATCTAAAATGGTTTACTACACTTACAGGAGGAAGTGCTTTAGCGGCATCTGCTTCACTGCAAACGGGTAAATATTATGTTTCTCAAACAATTAACGGGTGCGAAAGTGTAAGAGCTGCAGTTGATATAACTATTCTACCTGCATCATACGGCGAAATACCAACAAATGGTTTGGTTGCTTATTATACTTTTAATGGAAATGCAAATGATACCAGCGGAAATGGATTTAATGGAACTGCTGTAAGCACAAATCTGGCATCTGACCGATTTGGAAACAGCAATAGCGCCTATAGTTTTGATGGAGCCGGCAGTTATATTGATGCTGCAATTGCCAATATTCCTCAAGGCAATGCTGCAAGAACAGTTTCTGGCTGGTTTAAAACAAATACTCCAAATCCGGGTGAAAATGGAGATGTATGTATTTTTAATTATGGCGCGTTATCAAGATTACAAAGATTTGGACTTACTGTTTATTCAAAAGGTTATCTTGAAACTTCAACCGGACCAAATGCCATAGGCGATGATTTTTATGTAAACAACTTTAATTACTTAAGTAATGACTGGTATTTTTTTACACTTACCTATAACGGAACCAAAGTATCATTATATGTAAATGGTGTATTTGTTTCAGAAAAAAATGCTGCCTTAAATACTACGAACAATCTTTTTAGAATAGGAAAACGAATTTCAGGAGATACAACTAATGAGTATTTTAAAGGACAAATCGATGATATTGGTATCTGGAATCGTGTTTTGACTCAGGAAGAAATTGCGGCTATGTATACCCCTGGTGAGCAGCCTGCGTATACTTTAATTCCAGATCCGAGTTTTGAACAAAAACTGATCAATTTAGGAATTGATTCCGGGGTTGTAGATGGAAAAGTCCGTACTTCAGATATCGCTTCAGTGGAATCTCTTAATGTGTCTTCTTCTTCTATTTCAGATTTAACCGGAATACAAGACTTCGTATCATTAACTAATTTGAATTGTGGTCAAAATAATCTGAAAGCATTAAACGTAAGTAATAATACTGCTTTGACAGTTTTAGATTGTAATAACAACCAGATTGCATACTTAGATGTAAGTAATAATCTTGCCTTAACTGACTTAGCTTGCTACTCAAATAAATTAACCTCTTTGGATGTTAAAAAAAATACAGCTTTAACAAAATTAGATTCTGGTTCAAACCAATATACTTCACTGGATGTAAGCAATAATACCGCTTTAACATTTTTAGGATGTAATACCAGTCAATTAACCACTATAGATGTAAGCAATAATACCGCTTTAAAACTTCTGGATTGTCGTGAAAATAAAATAACCACCTTGGATGTTTCTAAAATCACTACATTAACAGAGTTGTATTGTCAGTCTAATGAATTAAAAGATTTAGATATAAGCAAAAATAAAGTTTTAGAATTTTTAAATTGTTCAAAAAATCAACTAACCACTTTGGATATTAGCACAAATACTGCCTTAGTTGGTTTATTTCCTAATTATAATCAATTAATAAATCTAAATTTAAAGAATGGAAACAATGATAAACTTATATATCTAAATTTTAAAAACAACCCTAATTTAAATTGTATTCAGGTTGATGATGCGGCCTTTGCTAATGCAAACTGGACAGATAAAAAAGATGCCGGCGCTGCGTTTAATGTTAGATGCGATAATTATACTTTAATTCCTGATGTTAATTTTGAAAACAGGCTGATCGCTTTGGGTTATGATTCTGGTAGTGCAGATGGAAAAGTGCTTACTGCAAATATTTCAAACATTACAAGCTTGAATGTGTCTTCAAAAAGTATTTCTAATTTAAGCGGGATACAAGATTTTACATCTCTTACTACTTTAAATTGTGCAAAAAATAATCTTACATCCTTAAATCTTAAAAATAATAAAAATCTTAAAACTTTATATTGTGAACAAAATCAGCTGACTACTTTAGATCTGAGTAATAATGTTAGTTTGATAACAGTAGAATGCAGTTACAATAAATTGCAAAATGTAAACATCTCAAAAAATCTGGTTTTAAAGAATTTATACTGCATAAATAACCAGTTAACAAATATTGATGTAACTAATAACACAGCATTAGAACAATTCTATTGTTTTAGCAATCAGTTAACTTCATTAAATGTTAGTAAAAATTTAAACTTACTTGGATTAGAATGCGGATTGAACAAATTAACAACTCTTGATGTATCGAACAATACTTTAATGTATTATTTAGAGTGTTATTCTAATCAATTAACTACTCTTAATGTTACTAAAAATGCTGCATTATTCCATCTTAACTTTTTTAATAATCAGTTAACTTCGATAGACTTATCTAATAATTCTCTTTTAAAAGAATTGTATTGTTTAAACAATCAGCTCACAAGTCTTGACCTATCAAAAAATAATGCACTTACTAATTTAGACTGTAAAAACAATAAGCTGACAGCATTAAATTTAAAAAATGGAAATAACACATTATTAGCAACTATTGATTTAAATTTTACGCAAAATCCTGATTTAACTTGTATTCAGGTTGACAATGCTGCATATTCTAATACAAATTGGCCGGCAGCAAAAGATGCTGCAGCATCTTTCAGCGAAAACTGTGGTTCTATTTCAATTCCAGATTCAAATTTTGAACAAAAATTAGTTGATTTAGGAATAGATACTGATGGTTTAAACGGAAAAATTACGATTGCAGATGCAAGTGCTGTGACTATTTTAGATCTTTCAAACAGTAATATTAAAGATCTAACTGGGATTGAATATTTTACCTCTTTAACTTATTTAGATGTAAGCAATAATCAATTGACAACTTTAGATGTAAGTAAAAATATTTTATTAGAAACATTAAATGCTTCTTCAAATCAGCTTACAACATTAGATTTTTCTAAAAATACTAAACTTAGAATTGTATATGTTGTTAACAATCCACTGGTTTCATTAAATCTGCGAAACGGAAACAATACAAACTTTATTCTGCCATCAAATACCGGAAAAAAATCAGTTTCTGGATTGTACACTTCCTTTTTAGGATTGAAAACATTGGGCTGTATTCAGGTTGATAATGAGAACTATTCAAACGCAAATTGGTCAAATATCAAAGAATCGACTACAACTTATTCTAATACTTGTAAGACACTGGGTGTTCCTGAATCTGCTCTTAAAAATGTTATTATACATCCTAATCCAACCAAGGGTGAATTACATATTCAAAATGTAAACCTTGAAAAAGCAAACGTTTATAATGTTTTAGGACAGCTTGTAAAATCATTTACATTAAATTCAAATAATACAGATAATACAATCAATTTATCTGGACTTCCAAAAGGAGTTTACTATGTGTATTTAATCAATCAGGATGCTGCTTCGGCTAAAAAAGTGATTGTAGAATAAATCAAAAAATATCTTGTAAAAATCCCTTTTTCATTAAATGAAGAAGGGATTTTTTTATTTACTAATGTCTGTTTTAGAATTCTCAAATAATATAAATAAAAGAAGCTCTGCTTTACGGTTTCCCGTAAGGAATATCCGTTTAAATTTTGTACAATTGCGCGACCTAACCATAAATTCAATCTATGAAAACAAAACTACTCTTATTGCTATTATTAGCAAGCTTTTCTATTCATGCCCAACAATACACTTCTATTCCTGATGTGAATTTTGAAAACAAGCTGATTAGCCTGGGTATCGATTCTGGTGCTCCCGATGGGAGGGTTTTAACATCCAATGTGGCTTCTATAGTTTATTTATATGTTGATACAAGTTCGATTACAGACCTCACCGGCATTGAAGACTTTATATCATTAAAAGAGTTAAAATGTTCTTCCAATCGATTGACACAGTTAAACCTGTCTAAAAACAAGGCTTTAACCTCTTTAGAATGCAGCAACAATCTATTAACTGCATTGGACATATCCAACAATCCATTACTGCTGAAATTAGACTGCTCTCAAAATAAACTTACAGCACTTGATTTTTCTAATAATACGGCACTTAAAACTATTTATTGCTCCAGTAATCAACTTACAGCTTTAAATGTTTCTAAGCAGTTAATGCTGGAGCAATTTTTTTGTTATACCAATAAAATCGAAATTCTCGATTTGTCTTCTAATGTGAATTTGTCTGGCTTAGCATGTCACACTAATCTGCTAAAGAATCTTGACCTAAGCAAAAATACTAAAGTCCATTATGTACAAGCCCATAACAATCCTTTAATCAGTTTCAATATCCAAAATGGTACAAACTATTTGTTTGATGCATCTCTTTCTACATTAACCTTCAACAGTCCAAATCTAAAATGTGTTCAGGTTGACAATGTCGAAGAAGCAAATGTTCGCTGGGCCAGTGTAAAAGGTGATGTACAATACAGTACATATTGTTCTCCTTATACGATAATTCCTGATACCAATTTTGAGAAAAAACTAATTGCTTTGGGTATTGACAAGGATGGTGAAAATGGTAAAGTTTTAACAGCAGATATTACTGCTATAACTTCTCTGAATGTATCAAATAGTTCTATTTCTGATCTGACTGGTATTCAGGATTTTCACAATTTGACCAATTTATCCTGTAACGGAAACTTACTCAGCACACTGGATATTACCAAAAACGTTTATTTAACAGATTTAAACTGTAATCAAAATAAAATAACAGCTCTAAATCTGTCTAATAATAGAGCCCTAAAAACGCTATACTGCTCTTCCAATCAATTGACAAAAATTGACTTGTCTTATAATAGTTCTTTACAGGTTTTGGATATCAGCCAAAACAAACTTGATAAGTTAGAAGTAAACCACAATGGAGCATTAACTTCTTTAAAATTAGATGAAAATTTAATAACAAGTTTAGATTTATTAAACAATAAAGCATTAACAACTTTATCTTTAGAGAAAAATAAATTAGCGATTTTAAATCTTACTAATAATACTTTACTTACCAATGCAGTCTCTTTTAAATCAAATCCAGAATTGTATTGCGTTCAGGTTAGTGACTTAGCATATGCAAACACAAATTGGTTCGATAAAAAAGACCCAATGACATCATTTTCGTCAACTGCTTGTTTACTTTTAGAATATTTTACCTTAATTCCCGATAGTAATTTTGAAAACAAACTGATTAGTCTGGGTATAGAATCAGGAACTGCCGATGGAAAAATTTTAACTTCTAAAGTAGCTTCTTTGACTTCTCTGAATGTATCACAAAGCTCCATTTCAAATCTTACCGGGATTGAAGCTTTTGTTGCTTTAAAAACTTTAAATTGTTCGAACAATCGACTGACTCAATTAAATGTGTCTAAAAACACTTTACTAACCTCTTTAGAATGTAATAATAATCAGTTAACCGCACTGAATTTGTCTAATAATTCAGCGTTACTGACATTGGAAGTTTCTAACAATAATATATTTGGACTTGATTTTTCTAATAACACAGCGCTTAAATCGATTAGATGCTACAACAATTTCATTTCTAATATAAATGTTTCTAAACAATTAGCATTAGAAAGTCTGGATTTTGGTTATAACAGAGTACAAAATATCGACCTGTCTTTCAATGTAAATCTGCAGTCTCTGCTCTGTAATGCTAATAGCTTACAAAGTCTTGATTTAAGTAAAAATAACAAATTGACTACTATGGTTGCCAATATTAACAGCCTAAGTAGTTTAAATATCAAAAATGGAGCAAATAATCTATTCTATAATTCCGGTTCCCTCATACGCTTTGATAATAATGATTATCTGGCATGTATTCAGGTCGACAATGTAGAAGAAGCAAATGCACGCTGGTCAAACCAAAAAAACCCAAAAGCAAGTTTTAGTACAGATTGCAGACCTTATACTTTAATTCCTGATCTCAATTTTGAAAATAAATTAATTAGTTTAGGAATCGACTCAGGAGCTCCAGATGGAAAAGTTTTAACCACAAATATTGCTTCTATAGCTAACTTAGACCTTACAGATTCTTCTATTAAAGACCTAACGGGAATTGAAGATTTTAGAGAATTAACAGGACTGTATGCAAATAAAAATCAAATAACAACATTAGATCTTTCTTCAAATCCAAAATTAACCTCATTACTTGTTAGAGAAAATAAATTGGAAAATGTAAATGTTAGAGAAAATACTCAATTAACCAATTTATCAATTGGAAAAAATAAATTAACGACACTAGATCTAAGTCAAAATACAAAATTAACTTCTTTAAATGCAGAGTATAACAACTTAACAACTTTAGACTTATCTAACAACAAACTGTTATATGTTACAAATCTTACATATAATCAATTAACAACTTTAGATTTATCTAAAAATACTATTCTGGAATATCTGCAATGTGGTAATAACAAATTGACAAGTTTAAACATCAAAAATGCCTCGATTCTCTCTATGTTAGAATGTCAGCAAAATTTATTGACTTCCTTAGATTTATCAGACAATATTGCTTTAAGAAATTTGATCTGCTCAAAAAATGCTTTAACAAGTCTTAATACTGCAAATAACATACAATTAAACTCTATAGATTGTTCTGAGAACAATCTTACCTCTCTTGATCTTTTAAAGAACATTAACTTGTATTCTTTATATTGCGATGTAAATCAATTGACAGCTTTAAATGTATCAAAAAACATATTGCTTGTATCCTTAAGTGTTTATGGCAATTCTTTGACAACTCTTGATGTTTCAAAAAATACTGAATTGAATACTTTTTATTGTTATTCTAATCTATTAACAAGCGTTGATATTTCTAGCAATACGAAAATAACTCGTTTACAGGTCGATCTGAATAAATTAACATCATTGAATCTAAAAAATGGAAATAACACCATATTAGACCGTAAGTATACAAATTTCAACAATAACCCAGATTTAACTTGTATTCTTGTTGATGATGTTAACTATTCTAATGCAAATTGGGCACATCTAAAAGATGCAGCAACAAAATACAGTCTAGATTGTTCTACCGAATTTGTTCAAATCTCAGATTCAAATTTCGAACAAAAACTAATTGATTTAGGAATAGATACTGATAGTTTAAACGGAAAAATTACGATTGCAGATGCAACTGCTGTGACTACTCTAGATCTATCAAACAGCAGTATTAAAGATCTAACAGGGATTGAATATTTTACCTCTTTAACCTATTTAGATGTCAGCAGCAACCAATTAACAGCTTTAAATGTAAGTAAGAATATTAAATTAGAAACATTAAACGCTTCTTCAAATCAGCTTACCACGATAGATTTATCAAATAATACTAAGCTCAGAATTGTGTATGTAGTTAACAATCCACTGGTTTCATTAAATCTGCGAAACGGAAACAATGCAAACTTTATTCTGCCATCAAATACTGGTAAATCTGCATCTGGTTTATACACTACATTTTTAGGACTTAAAACTCTTGGCTGTATACAAGTTGATAATGAGGCTTATTCGAACGCAAATTGGTCAAACATCAAAGAATCAACTACCACCTATTCAAATACTTGTAAGACTCTAAGTGTTCCAGAATCTGCTATTAATAATGTTGTTATACATCCAAACCCAACCAAAGGCGAATTAAACATTAAAAATGTAAACCTGGAAAAAGCAAATGTTTATAATGTTTTAGGACAGCTTGTAAAATCATTTACACTAAACTCAAATAACACAGATAACACAATCAATTTATCTGGATTACCAAAAGGAGTTTACTATGTGTATTTAATCAATCAGGATACAGCTTCGGCTAAAAAAGTGATTGTAGAATAAAAATTAGAATTTAGTTAAACTAAAAATCCCATTTTCATAATTATTTGAAAATGGGATTTTTTATGTCTTAAACTTTTTTCTACAGAATATCTTCGCAGGTAAAAACGTCTTTTAATCGAACACCTTTTTCTGTATGCTCAACCGTTATAATTTGATTATGAGCATCATGTTCCAGAAACAAATAATAATTATTATCAGCAGCTGAATTTAAAAATTTTGCTTTTTCATCTAAAGTCAAAAGCGGTCTTGTATCATATCCCATTACATATGGAAGCGGAATATGTCCGGCTGTTGCTAATAAATCGGCACAAAAAACAATTGTTTTATCCTGATATTGAATATGCGGAATCATCTGTTTTTCTGTATGTCCGTCTGCATAAAAAATTCCAAAACCCAATTCTTTTGAAAAACCAAAATCGCTTTCAGGTCTTTCAATAAAATTCAATTGGTCGCTTTCCTGCATTGGGATAATATTCTCTGTTAAAAATGAAGCTTTTTCGCGGGCATTAGGTTTTACTGCCCATTGCCAGTGGTTTTCATTTGTCCAAAACTTTGCATTCTTGAAAGCCGGTTCATAAAAAGTCTTATCAGAATTCCACTGAACGCTTCCTCCGCAATGATCAAAATGCAGATGCGTCATAAAAACATCCGTAATATCATCTCGGTTAAAACCATATTCTGCAAGCGATTTATCTATTGAATATGATCCCCAAAGCGAGTAATATCCGAAGAATTTTTCAGACTGCTTATCTCCCATTCCGGTATCAATTAAAATCAATCTGTTTCCGTCTTCAATTAACAAACATCTCGCGGCTATATCTATCAGATTATTTGAATCTGCCGGATTAGTTTTATTCCAAATTGTTTTAGGCACAACACCAAACATAGCGCCGCCATCTAATTTAAAATTTCCGGATTCTATTGGGTAAAGTTTCATGAGTATAAATTTCTAATAAGAAAACAAAGCTAGGAAATCCAATTTCGTTATGCTAAAATTCTATTTAAAAACTCAAAACAGCCATTACTCTAAAGTAACAGAAGCACTTCCCATTATTTCCTGCTTGTCAAAAAAGTTAACAAAGTAAGTTCCCTTTTTAAATTCATTTCCATCAGAATTTAAAACGCCATAGGCATTTAGGGGTTTTCCCTGAAAATCTACAGCAACGATAAAACTGTAAACCAAAGCTTTATCATTTTCAAATTCGATTAATTTATTCTCCCCTAAAACTGTATTTTTTTGATCTAAAACCTGAATGTAGAACACTCTTTTTCCGGTTTTTGCAATTGAATTTCCATTAACAGAAAAACTTACTTTTAATTTTTGAGCATTTCTGGCTTTTTCAGTTTCAAGTTCTTTTCCTGATTTTTTTTCGCGAAATGCTGCTACTTTAAAATTACTGAGAGAAAGTTTCGCAGCATCTTTTATCGCTAATTCTAATTTTTTTTGATGTAATAAGAGTGTATCATTTTCTGTTTTCTGCTTATACATTACCACATTTTGGCTTTCGATTTCAGTAAGCAGACTTTTATTCTGAGATTTTAAATTTTTAATTTCTACAATTTTGGCTGCTAACGCCGTTTTTAAATCTAAAAGCTGTTTTCTGTAAATTTGTATTTGAACAATCGAAGGATTTTTAGAAACTTTTATAATTTCCATTAAATTTTGAACATTTTTACGTTCAAGTTCTAATTGCTCAGATAACGATGTTTTTTCAAGAAGTGCTACATCGTATTCTAATTTTAAAATATTTAAAGAATCCAGTATGCTTTTTTGTGCGATTGTTTCTTTACTGGGTCCGGTAAGTTCAGACTTTTTGGTGATTATTTTAGCCTTCTCTGCACTTTCTTTTAGTTCATTACTAAACAAAAAAAATGTAGCTCCTATTCCTAAAATAAAAAATATAGCTAAAAATGCTCTTAACCATTCATTAGTGTAGTTTTTCTTCATGATTCGTCACAATTTCTTGTAAAAATAATATTATTTTATTCGACAAAACAAGTAGAAATACTGTTTTTTATCATTTAACGACAACTTAATCGCCATAATATCAGTATTTTACATAAAAATAAAGCTTTTCTTTCAAAACGTTTAATTGTTGTAAAATAAAAGAGACTTCAATTGATTTCTTTTTCGCAAAATAACTTCTATCTATTTTAACATTTGTTATAATAATGTGAACCGTTATGGAAAAAGGTTTTTAAGTCGTATCTTTGCAGACAATTTCATTTGAACATTGAAATTGGCATTTAAATTTTCTGTAATAATTTGATTATTATCGAAATGCAAATTAAAATGATCTTTTAAAAACAAATACCATAAACAATGATAAAGGTTTCTGATACAGCCAAAAAGAAAATCATCGATTTGATGACTGATGATGGTTTTGATGCCGCAAGCGACTACGTAAGAGTAGGCGTTAAAAGCGGTGGATGCTCTGGTTTGTCTTATGATTTAAAGTTTGACAAAACCAAAGGAGAAGATGATAAAATATTCGTAGATAACGACATACAAATTGCAGTTGAAAAAAAATCATTTCTGTATTTAGCCGGAACAATTTTAGAATTCTCTGGCGGATTAAACGGAAAAGGATTTGTTTTCAATAATCCAAATGCAAGCAGAACTTGTGGCTGCGGTGAATCATTTTCACTATAAATAATAGAGAATACCAAGACTAATAAAGATTAATTCTTTGAAATTTCTGAATTAAATCTTTGAATCTTTAAAATCAACAATGAGCAAATACACAGAAGACGATTTAAAAATCGAACTGGAAACTAAAGAATATGAGTACGGATTTTATACCAATATTGAATCCGAAACTTTCCCTATTGGCTTAAACGAAGAAATTGTAAGAGCTATTTCGCTTAAAAAAGAAGAACCTGAATGGATGACCGAATGGCGCATCGAGGCTTTCCGTGCCTGGAAAGAAATGATCGAGCCAGAATGGGCAAACGTACAATACGAAAAACCAGATTTTCAGGCAATCTCTTACTATTCAGCTCCAAAACAAGTAGATCCTAATAAAACGCTGGACGATGTTGATCCGGAATTATTAGAGATGTACAAAAAACTGGGGATTTCTGTTGATGAGCAAAAAAAGATGAACAATGTCGCTATGGATATTGTTGTCGATTCTGTTTCAGTAGCAACAACTTTTAAGAAAACACTGGCTGAAAAAGGAATTATTTTCTGCCCGATTTCTGAAGCAATTAAAGAACATCCAGAATTAGTAAAAAAATATTTAGGTACCGTTGTTCCTCAAAAAGACAACTTCTACGCAGCATTAAACTCAGCAGTTTTCTCTGACGGAAGTTTCTGTTATATTCCAAAAGGCGTTAAATGCCCAATGGAACTTTCAACGTATTTCAGAATCAATCAGGCAGGAACTGGGCAATTCGAAAGAACGCTGGTTATTGCCGATGAAGGAAGTTATGTTTCTTACCTTGAAGGATGTACTGCTCCAAGCCGTGACGAAAATCAATTACACGCTGCTGTAGTTGAATTAATCGCTCTTGACGATGCAGAAATTAAATATTCTACAGTTCAAAACTGGTTCCCAGGAAACAAAGAAGGAAAAGGTGGTGTTTACAACTTCGTAACCAAAAGAGGTTTATGCGAAACTAACGCTAAAATTTCTTGGACACAAGTTGAAACAGGTTCTGCCGTGACTTGGAAATATCCTTCTTGTGTACTTAAAGGAGACAATTCAGTAGGAGAATTTTATTCTATTGCTGTTACTAATAATTTCCAACAAGCAGATACTGGAACAAAAATGATCCATTTAGGTAAAAACACTAAATCGACTATTATTTCTAAAGGTATTTCGGCAGGAAAATCACAAAACAGCTACCGTGGTTTAGTGCAGATTTCTCCAAGAGCAGAAAACGCAAGAAACTTTTCGCAATGCGATTCATTGTTAATGGGTAACAATTGCGGAGCACATACTTTCCCTTATATCGAAAGTAAAAATCCAACAGCAAAAATCGAGCACGAAGCAACTACAAGTAAGATTGGAGAAGACCAAGTATTTTACTGTAACCAAAGAGGTATCCCGACTGAAAAAGCGATTGCCTTAATTGTAAACGGCTTCAGTAAAGATGTATTGAACAAACTTCCAATGGAATTTGCGGTTGAAGCGCAAAAATTATTAGAGATTTCTTTAGAAGGTTCTGTAGGATAATTTGAAGATGGAAAATAAAAAAATCATCATTTTAGGTTCTTCCAGAAAAAACGGAAATACAACAAAAATTGTAGATGTTCTTTCAAAAGAACACAACATTGATGTAGTTAATTTAAGTGATTATAATATTTCGTATTATGATTACGAAAGCAAAAATATAGACGATGATTTTTTGCCTTTAATTAGAGGAATTATCGAAAAATATGACACTCTTATTTTTGCAACGCCTGTTTATTGGTATAATATGAGCGGGATTTTAAAAGTCTTTTTTGATCGGTTTTCAGATTTAATCCGAATTGAAAAAGAAACAGGAAGAAAACTGAGAGGAAAGAAAATTGGTGTAATATCTAATTCACACGACAATATAATTGAAGACAGTTTTTACATTCCGTTCAAAAAAACGTCTGATTATTTAGGCATGGAATATTTAGGACATGCGCATTTTAATGCCAATGTTCTAAACCAAACAACAAAAATAGAATTGACATTTATATAAAATAAAAAACAATGTTATCAATAAAAAACCTTCACGCCGCAATTGGTGATAAAGAAATCCTTAAAGGAATTAACATAGAAGTAAAAGCTGGTGAAGTACACGCCATCATGGGACCAAACGGTTCTGGAAAAAGTACGCTTTCTGCTGTTATTGCAGGAAATGAAAACTATGAAGTTACAGATGGAGAGGTTATCCTTGACGGAGAAGATCTTGCAGATTTAGCTCCTGAGGAGAGAGCACACAAAGGTGTTTTCCTTTCTTTTCAATATCCGGTAGAAATTCCTGGAGTTAGCGTTACTAACTTCATGAAAACTGCTATCAACGAAACTCGTAAAGCAAATGGTCAGGAAGAAATGCCTGCAAACGAAATGCTGAAAGTAATTCGTGAGAAATCTGAGTTATTAGAAATCGACCGTAAATTTCTTTCTCGTTCTTTAAACGAAGGTTTTTCTGGAGGAGAGAAAAAAAGAAACGAAATTTTCCAAATGGCAATGTTAGAGCCAAAATTAGCGATCCTAGACGAAACAGATTCTGGTCTTGATATCGATGCTTTAAGAATCGTGGCGAATGGTGTAAACAAATTAAAAAGCGACAAAAACGCTATTATTGTGATCACGCACTACCAACGTTTGTTAGATTATATCGTTCCTGATTTCGTTCACGTTCTTTACAACGGAAGAATTGTAAAATCTGGCGGAAAAGAATTAGCATACGAATTAGAAGAAAAAGGATACGACTGGATCAAGGCAGAAAACTAATTCTAAGTCGTAAAGTCGAAAGTCAAAAGTCGTAAAGTCGGAAATACAATATGAGTAAGTTCAAATCTTTTGAGGAAATAAATTCTTGGCAAAAATCTCGAATCTTCAATAAGAAAATATATTTGATTACCGAAAATTCTAATTTCAAAAAAGACTTTGATTTTGTTAGACAAATAAGACGCGCATCACTTTCTATATCGTCAAATATAGCAGAAGGTTTTGAGAGAAATACAGACAAAGAGTTTATTTACTTTTTATATGTAGCCAAAGCATCCGCAGGAGAAGTAAGATCTCAATTATATTTAGCTTTTGATTTAGAATATATTATAAAAGAAGAATTTGAAATGCTTTTAGAATCGATAACAGAAATATCGAAACTATTAAGCGGTTTCATTAAATATTTGAGCCCAAAGTCATAAAGTCGAAAGTCATAAAGTCTCAAACTTTATGCTTTAAATTTTTAACCTTTTGGCAAAACAGTCGACAATCCAAAGTCTTTCGACTTTCGACTTTCGACTTTAAGACTAAAAAGAACAATGGATTTAAAAGAAAAATTAGTATCGTCTTTTATGGCTTTTGAAGAGCGTGTCGATGTACATTCAGATTTACATGACATACGCACAAATGCTTTAAAAAACTTCGAAAATAAAGGTTTCCCAACCAAAAAAGAAGAAGCTTGGAAATATACATCGCTAAATGCCATCTTAAAAAATGACTTTACGGTTTTTCCAAAGCAGGAAAATGCAATCGAATTTAATCAGGTAAAAAAATACTTTTTACATGAAATTGATACTTACAAATTAGTATTTATCGATGGGGTTTTCAGTTCGCATTTGTCTTCTACAACTCACGATGGAATCGATGTTTGCTTGATGTCATCGGCATTGACCAAACCAAAATATAAAATGGTTATTGATACCTACTTTAATCAAATTGCAAGTAAAGATGATAGTTTGACTTCATTGAATACGGCTTTTGCAATTGAAGGTGCGTTTATCAATATCCCAAAGAAAAAAGTAGCTGATAAACCAATCGAGATCATGTATTTCTCAACTGGAAACGAAGCTGCATTAATGGTTCAGCCAAGAAATTTGGTTATTGTGGGTGAAAATTCACATGTTCAAATTATTGAGCGTCACCAAAGTTTGAACGAAAATCCAGTTTTAACAAACTCTGTTACTGAGATTTTTGCTCAAAAACGTGCGATTGTTGATTATTACAAAATTCAAAACGATAATAGTGAAGCGAATTTAATTGACAACACTTACGTTTCGCAACAACAAGAAAGCCATGCTTATGTGCATACTTTCTCTTTTGGTGGAAATTTAACTCGTAACAACCTAAACTTTTACCACTACGGAGAAAGATTAACAAGTACGTTAAATGGAATTTCGATCTTAAATGACAAACAACACGTTGATCACTATACTTTGGTAAACCACGCACAACCAAACTGCGAAAGTTTCCAAGATTATAAAGGAATTTTTTCTGATCGTTCGACAGGAGTTTTCAACGGAAAAGTTTTGGTAGAAAAAGAAGCTCAAAAAACAAATGCTTTCCAAAAAAGCAACAACATTTTATTGAGTGATAAAGCGACAATCAACGCAAAACCTCAATTAGAGATTTTCGCTGATGACGTAAAATGTTCTCACGGATGTACAGTTGGACAACTTGATGAAACAGCAATGTTCTACATGCAGTCACGCGGAATCCCGAAAAAAGAAGCTAAAGCTCTATTGATGTATGCATTCTCAAATGCAGTAATCGAAAGCATTAAAATACCAGAATTAAAACAAAGAATTACTAAAATCATTGCCACGAAACTAGGTGTGAATTTAGGATTTGATTTGTAGATATTCTTAACCGCAAAGAGCACTAAGGTTTACGCAAGGTTCGCAAAGTTTTTCATTAAGCTTTGCGAACTTTGCGCATTTATACCTTGCGCTCCCGATAGCTATCGGGATTGCGGTTAAATCTATTTCCCAATTGAAGCAATCACTTCCTTCAAAAACCCATTAAAATCAAATCCAGGCTCTTCTTCCCTTACTCCCATTCTCACGATTACCATATCTTTTGACGGAATAATTGCCACCATTTGCCCTTGGTATCCACTGCAATAAAACATATCTCTAGGAACATCTGGGAATTTTCCTCCCGCATTTAACCAAAATTGCGCACCATATTTTCCTTCAGAAGTATTGGTTGGTGTCGCAGTATATTTTACCCAGCTTTCATCCAGAATTTGTTCGCCATTCCAGTTTCCTTTATGAAGATATAACAAACCAAATTTTGACCAATCGCGTGGCGTTGCCCATCCGTAAGATGAACCTACGAAAGTTCCCGACATATCTTGTTCCACAATCATCGAGTTCATTCCGATTTTATCGATTACGGCGCTGTACCAAAAATCAAGATATTCTTGCTGTGTTTTAAATTGTCTTCTTAAAATCAGAGACAATAAATTGGTCGTTCCTGATGAATAATTCCAATGTGTATTGGGTTTAAATTGTGCTGGTTTATCCAATTGTACTTTTCCCATATCTTCGGCCTGAAAAAGCATTTTTGTAGCATCGCAGATAGTGCTGTAATTTTCTTCCCATTCTAAACCAGAATTCATATGAAGCAAATCATTAAGCGTAATATTTTTACGCTCATCATTTTTCCATTCTACAACTGGAGCAGGTTTATAAATATCAATTTTCCCTTGTTTTGCCAAAACTCCGAAAGCTGAACTTGTGATGCTTTTTGTCATTGACCAACCTAAAATTTTACTGTCTTTATTAAAACCTTTATCGTATTTTTCGGCAATCAATTTATCTTTATATAAAACTACAACAGCGCGAGTTCTTTTAATTCTTCCACCTGTTTTGTCAAAAGCATTATCAACTGCTTTTTTCAGTTTCGAATAGTCAACATTAGAAAATGAAGTATCTTTTGGTTCATTATTTCCGTATGGAAAAGGAAGATTGCTTTCTAATTTCGTTCTTTTTGGAAGAAGATACGGTTTCGAAACATCAAAATCATCATTAATCAAAGTCGCTCCTAATCCTTCGCGATAAATCGCTTTTCTTTCTTTTAACCCATAAACAGAAGAAATGGCATATTTTCCAGCATCATCAATCGAGTTTTTAGCCAAGTCAACCAAATTGATATCATTGTCGGTTTTCTGAATTAAATCCAACGGGCGATTATCTATAAAATGCCCAGACGCAACACTTTTGGCAGAGAAACCTGAAATTAAATCAAGCTTTGGATAAGTCGTAAATCCAAAATATAAAAAAGCAAGAACCACAACAAGCAAAAGTACTTTGAGAAATTTTTTCATGATAGTTAGTTATTTTTAATGCAATATAAATAATTTATGTTCACGATTTTAGAACCCAAATTATAAATCTGTTTCGGATAATTCAGAAAACAGAATTGATTTTTAAGGAATCAGCATTTAAGACCTGTAACAATGGTATCATAAAAGGAAATTATAGAATTGCTGTATAAACAAATTTAGTTTTAGTACTTTTGTAAATAGATTTTTTCTAAATAAGACATGCTAGATATTCAAAAAATAAGAGCTGATTTCCCGATACTTTCTCAAACTGTAAACGGAAAGCCATTAGTATATTTCGACAACGGAGCTACTTCGCAAAAACCACAAGTTGTGATTGATGCAGAAGTAAAATATTATCAGGAAATCAACGCCAATATTCACCGCGGCGTTCACACTTTGAGCCAGTTAGCAACTGATGCTTACGAGGTTGCTCGCGGAAAAGTAAAAGATCACATCAACGCAAAACATGCTCATGAAGTGCTTTTTACTTCGGGAACAACACACGGAATTAACTTAGTTTCAAACGGTTTTGCTTCGATTTTAAAACCAGGCGATGAAGTGGTTGTTTCTTCATTAGAACACCATAGTAACATTGTGCCTTGGCAGATGTTATGCGAGAAAACTAGAGCTGTTTTAAAAGTTATTCCAATCAATGACAATGGAGAATTAATCATTGAGGAATTTGACAAACTGCTTTCAGACAAAACGAAAATTGTTACTGTAAATCATATTTCAAATGCATTGGGTGTTATCAATCCAATCAAATATATTATTGACAAAGCACACTCAGTTGGCGCTGCAGTTTTAATTGACGGTGCACAGGCAGTTCCGCACTTAAAACCAAATGTTCAGGAATTAGACTGCGATTTTTATGCTTTTTCAGGACATAAAATGTGCGGGCCAACCGGAACTGGAATTTTATACGGAAAAGAAGAATGGTTAAACAAACTTCCTCCTTATCAAGGCGGAGGCGAAATGATCAAAGAAGTTACTTTCGAGAAAACGACTTACGCTGATCTTCCTCATAAATTTGAAGCAGGAACGCCAAATATTGCTGGCGGAATTGTTTTAGGAACTGCAATTGATTATTTAAACGAGATTGGTTTTGATAAAATTCATGAATATGAAAATGAATTGTTAGAACACGCTACAAAACGCCTTAACGAAATTGAAGGTATCCGAATTTACGGAAACACTAAAAATAAAGCTTCTGTAGTTTCGTTTAATATTGATGGAATTCATCCGTATGATGTTGGTTCTATTATAGATAAATTAGGAATTGCCGTTAGAACCGGACACCATTGTGCACAGCCAATTATGAATTTCTTCTGTATTCCGGGAACAATTCGTGCTTCTTTCTCTTTCTATAATACAAAAGAAGAAATCGATCAAATGGTTGATGCTGTTAAGAAAGCACAAACTATGTTAAGCTAAAAAAACAAATTATATGCGAATAGTATCATTATTACTCCTGACACTTTTTATTGCTACGGGATGCTGCAGTCAAAAAAAAGCAGATATGACATCAACTCAAATTGAATACTCTGCAATGTCAAGAGGTTATTACAAGAGTATTGTAGTACAAAACAAATCTGTTTCTGTTGTTAAACAACGTAACGGTGAAGCTGTTCAAAGCAAAATTGATGATGCAAAATGGAGCGAGATTGTTTCTGCATATTCAAAAGTGAATTTAGACAGTCTTTCTTCCTTAAAAGCGCCAACAGACAAACGTACTTATGATGGTGCTGCAATAGGAAATTTAAAAATAACAAAAGATGGAAAAACATACGAGACACCAGGTTTTGACAATGGTTTTCCGCCAAAAGAAATTAAAAAACTAGTTGATCTATTAGTTGATTTTTCTAAAGAATAATTATGACGATAAAAGAAATACAAAACGAAATAATAGACGAATTTTCAATGTTTGATGACTGGATGCAGTGTTATGAATACATCATCGAATTAGGAAAAAGTCTTCCGCTAATTAAAGAAGAATACAAAACCGACGATAATTTAATCAAAGGCTGTCAGTCAAAAGTTTGGCTGCAAGGTGAACAAAACGATGATAAAATCGTTTTTACAGCAGACAGTGATGCTATTTTGACCAAAGGAATAATTGCGATTTTAATTCGTGCTTTCTCTAATCAAAAAGCAAAAGATATCTTAGAAGCTGATACTGATTTTATAGACGAAATCGGTTTAAAAGAACATTTATCTGCAACACGTGCCAACGGTTTGGTTTCGATGATAAAAAACATCAAAATGTACGCTTTGGCTTTTGATGCTAAAAACAAAAATTAAATTTTAATTAAACCATTAAGAAATTAAGTTTCATAAAGATGACATGCTTAATTTCCTTAATAGTCAAAAGTAAATTAAGCTTACCGTTTTGACACAAAGCAAAACTTAATTTTCTTAATGTCTTAATGGTAAAAAACAAAAACACTTAGTGTTCAAAAACAAAAAACAATGGAACAAGAAATAGACACAAACGAATTAGGAGAATCAATCGTAAGAGTTTTAAAAGGCATTTACGATCCTGAGATTCCTGTAGATATTTATGAATTAGGATTAATTTATGACGTAATGGTAAACACAGATTACGAAGTAAAAATCCTTATGACACTTACTTCTCCAAACTGCCCAGTTGCTGAAAGTTTACCAAGGGAAGTAGAAGAAAAAGTAAAAACAATTGAAAACATCAAAGATGTAGACGTAGAAATTACTTTTGATCCACCTTGGAGCAAGGATTTAATGAGCGAAGAAGCAAAATTAGAATTAGGAATGCTTTAAAAAATAGTCATAAAGTTGAAAGTCATAAAGTCCAAAGTAAAAAGACTTTATGACTTTCGACCTTCGACTTTAAGACTTAAAGAATGGAAGAAATCATCAATAAAGTTGCTAATAGTGCTTTAGAAGTTTTTGATCTTGAGGATTATTATCCAAAAGGTTTGCGTGTGCAGATTGACATTTCGCAATGGCTTTTGGAAGGATTTTTATTGAAAGAAAAAGACTTTAGAGAGCATCTTAAAAATCACGACTGGTCGCAATATCAGGACCAATACGTTGCTGTACACTGCAGTACAGATGCCATTATTCCCGCTTGGGCATTAATTTTAGTTGGCGTTCATTTAGCTCCTTTTGCAAAAAAAGTAGTTAACGGAACTATCGAAGATCTTGATGCAAGTCTTTACGAAGAAATTTTAAGCAAAATAGATTATTCTGTTTACAAAAGTAAACCCGTTATTGTAAAAGGCTGTTCTAAAAAACCGGTTCCAATGCGTGCCTACATTTTGGCTACAAACTATTTACAGCCATTTGCCCGCAGTATTATGTATGGCGAAGCATGTTCTGCAGTACCTTTGTACAAGGAATCTAAGAAATAACCTGCAATTACAAGAGATTATCATTTAGTTTTCCATTCGTTTTTAGTATATTTGGTAATACACTAAACTAAACAACCATGAGAAAGCTGGCGTTATTACTATGCATTTTAGCGAACTTTACTATTGTTCAGGCACAAAATTCAGAAAAAGAATTAATTCAAAATACAGAAAAAGCCGTAAAAAAAATCAATGATACCATCGAAGAAGAAGGCTGGAAAGCAAAAGGAATTGTATCACTTTTATTAAATCAATCCAGCTTTAATAACTGGATTGCAGGAGGCGAAGATAGTTTCTCCGGAACTTTAGGAATAAACTATGACTTTAACTACAAAAAAGACGATGTAACCTGGGATAATAAAATTCTTGCTTCATACGGTCTTTTACAAACTAAAAATACCGATTTTGGAAAAAAGACTGATGACCGTTTAGAGTTTAATTCAATTGTTGGAAAAAAAGCTTTCGGTGAATGGTATTACTCATTCTTTTTAAACTTTAGAACACAATTTACAACAGGTTATATTTATGGTCAGGATGCCAACGGTAAAGAAATTAGAACCGAGCAGACTAAATTTATGTCTCCTGGATATCTTACCACTGGACCTGGTATTTACTGGTCTAAAGATGAAAACCTGAAAATAAACTTCGCACCGCTGACTTCAAAATTCACTTTTGTAGACAACGCTTATACAAGCGGTATAGATAGATTTACCGGTCTGCCTTATGTAGATGGTGATTATTTTGGAGTTGACGAAGGCAAAACTATGCGATATGAGCTCGGTTTTTATGCTTCAGTTTATTATAAATTAGCCATTATGACCAATGTAACGGCCGAAAATACGCTAAATTTATATTCTAATTATCTGGAAGATCCTCAAAACGTAGACATCAATTACTCTTTAAATATTGTCATGAAAGTAAACAAGTTTTTGTCGGCTAATTTAGCTTTCCAAGCCATTTATGACGACAATGCTTTTAGAGGTCTTCAAACAAGAGAAGTATTTGGTTTAGGAATCAATTTTGGATTTTAATAAATAAAAAAAGATAAAGCCTCAATTGAATTGAGGCTTTATCTTTTTTTATTCTATAATGATTTAGGTTTTATCTTCACAATTTTATTATCTTTCATGATAACCAACTCACTATTTGATTTTTTTTTGAATTCAATTAACTTGTCATAAACCTGATCCATTGCATCCAAAATTTTAGTTTGTGTTGCTGATCTTTTATATGTTTTCATTGTAGATATTTTTAAGTTTATCGTATTTCATTTCGTTTATTACATCAATTTCAGTATCTAACATTTTTTCTGCAATCAATTCAGGTTTGCCAAATGAATTATCAAAAATCATAACCTCATCAACTATTGGCAAATATATATTAAATAAGTTTGCTATTCCGTTTATATATCTACGTCTAATAACATCTTTTTTAATATTGTGGCCTCCTTCCAAAACTCTTGTTTTTACCCTTTCAATAGCAAGTTCAACATCCTGCAGCCAAAAAAATAAAAGAATAACTTTATAACCTTTTTCTTGGGCTAAAGCAATTTTAGATTTATAACTTTTTGTAGCAAGTGTAGTTTCAAAAGCAAATACCTGGCCACTTTCTAAAAGCTCACTTATCCTGTGAAGCATTATTCTACCAGCCTCAAAAGCCACCTTTTCAGGTTGAAATGGGGAAAGACCTTTTGCAATCTCATCTGCATTTACAAATTCTCTGCAATCTAAAACTTCAGGTAATATAGTAAAAGAAGCAGTAGTTTTGCCTGCGCCATTACAGCCTGAAATTATATAAATTCTTACTCATTACTACAAGATAAGAATATAACTTCTAATCTAATTTATAAAAAAACGGCTTTTGAAATTTCAAAAGCCGTTTCTATTTTATTCTTCTTCCTTTTCAATAGCATCCTTATAATCAGGATATAAAAAGTTATTATATGGAAATCGGGTAATATGAATCTGGCGAACAGCTTCGTAAACCATTTCTCTGAATTCTTCAAAATTTTCCTTTTGGGTTGCCGAGATAAACAATGCTTTATCATGACCTACATTACTCATCCAGGTTTGCTTCCACTCATCAAGTGTCCAGTGCTTTCTGGTTCTTTCGGTGATTAAATCATCGTTGTCAATTGTAAGGTGTTTATAAGCATCGATTTTGTTAAAAACCATAATCGTTGGCTTATCATTACTTTTGATTTCCTGTAAAATCTGATTTACAGATTCAATGTGATCTTCAAAATCCGGGTGAGATATATCTACAACATGTAAAAGTAAATCGGCTTCACGAACCTCATCAAGTGTACTCTTGAAAGAATCAACCAATTGAGTTGGCAGTTTTCGAATAAATCCAACCGTATCCGAAAGTAAAAACGGCAGGTTTTTAATTACAACTTTTCTAACGGTTGTATCTAAAGTTGCAAACAATTTATTTTCAACAAAGACCTCACTTTTTCCAATAGCATTCATCAAAGTCGATTTTCCAACATTGGTATAACCAACAAGTGCCACACGAACCATTGCACCACGATTGCTGCGCTGAATGCTCATTTGTTTATCAATCGTTTTGATTTTCTCTTTCAATAACGAAATACGGTCACGAACAATACGTCTGTCTGTTTCAATCTCCGTTTCACCGGGACCACGCATACCAATTCCTCCTTTTTGACGCTCAAGGTGTGTCCATAAACCAGAAAGTCTTGGCAGTAAATAAATACACTGTGCTAATTCAACCTGTGTTCTTGCATACGAAGTTTCAGCTCTCTGCGCAAAAATATCTAAAATCAAATTGGTTCTGTCAAGGATTTTACAATCGATAATTCTTGAAATATTTTTTTGCTGAGAAGGGGTCAGCTCATCATCAAAAATAACTGTCGATATTTTATTTTCTTTTACAAAAAGATTGATTTCATCTATTTTTCCCGTTCCAACAAAAGTCTTCGGATTAGGGCGTTCCATTTTCTGCGAAAAACGTTTAATAACTTCCCCGCCAGCGGTAAAAGTTAAAAACTCTAATTCGTCTAAATATTCATTAAGTTTTTCCTCACTCTGATTTTGAGTTACAATACCTACAATGGCTGTTTTCTCAAAATTTATAACTTCTTTCTCTAGCATATCTTAAAATAATCCTGCAAATTTAATCATTTGTAAACTACTACAATTATAGAATTTCAATTTTAAATTCTATAAAAAAATAAACCATTTACAAATCAGGCATTAACTTGACTTATAAATGGTTCAAAGTATAATTTAAAAAACAGTGTTATTCGTAAATAAATGTTTTTTCTGTTTTAACGATTCCGTTTTCTTCAATTTGTGAACAAGAAATTGGGAAGTTTAATTTGTTGTATTTGTATTTTCTGCTTACTGCTACCAAAGCTGCAGACGAAGGGCTGAAATTTACTTCATTATTATATGAAATCGATTCAAAGGCAAATTCATCTTCATGATATGAGATCATTGGAACAATTACTTTATAATTATCTCCAAAAAGACTTTGAACAATTAATTGATCTACTGATTTTTTATCATCATAAGTATATGATTTAGATATTTTGTCTCCAACCAATCCTTTATGTTTAGATACATTATCATTTACATAAACGTATTCTAATTTTCCAATAATTGCTTTATTTCTATCGCGTGAAGTACGTCTTACAATAATTCCGTTTTCAACCAGATATTCAATATCATCAACTAAATTCTGGTGGTTTGTACTCTTTTTGGTTGTTACTTTTACTCTTGCTCCTTCATAAACGAATGAAACCACTTTTGTAATATAGTTTGGCCCTTCCTGATATTTTTTTACAAACTTGATAATATTGTTATCAGCATCGTAAGTATAATTGATTACTTCTTTCCAGTCACTTCCTACTTTGTCTTTTACTGTCATATCCAACAGTCCGTTTTTGTTGTAATAGAAATGCTGTACAACATCTGAAGTTGTAATCGTTTGAAGTTTACCATCTTTAAAAACCATTGTTTTATTAACAATCTCGCCGTCTTTAGAGTTTTGGTAATTTGTTTTTACAATGTTGATCTGTTTTAGTCGAACGTTGTCCTGACTATGGATCAAGAATGGAAACACCATCATTAAGATGGCAATAAAGTAGGTTTTCATGTTGTTTTTGTATTGATTTGGGATGACCAAAATACAAAATTCTGTCAGAAATCAACAATTATAAGTTTAAAAAAACTAAAAAACATCTTTATAAAACTAAAAATCAAACACTTAAAAACGCGACACTTATTTCTCGCCAAAAATCTTTATATCATCAACCATAAAAGCCCCATTTAGTGTTTTATCTTTCCCTGAACCTACATATCGAAAAGCAATATTTATATTTCCTGAATAGGCCGATAAATCTATTCCGCCAGAACTCATAAATTCACGAGAAGGATTTGAAAGCGTTGGAACTTTTGCTTCAAGTTTTGTCCATTTTGCTTTCGTTACACTCGAACCGTCAAAATTTGTCGACACGTATACTTCCAGCGTATTTAATGGAGAATCTACTTTTAAATCGTGCTGAGCACTTCTAAAAGAAAGTACCGCATTTTTGTAGCCTGTTAAATTAATTTTAGGAGAAACCAGCCAGGCAATATTTTCTGCAGCTGTTGTACTTGTAGTATTAAATTCGGCATAACCATTTCCGGCATATACCATGCTTTTCCATAATTTTGAAGCCTTTTCTACAATGTTGCTCCATCCCGGCAAGGCAAAATTCACATTGTTTTTAACCGACTGAAAGTCTTCTGCAAAAAACGGAATATTTCTTTTTCCATTCATTACAATATCACTTTCATATCGCACCATAAATTGATAATCGGTACCAAATTTTGTTAGAATTCCTTTTACTTTTCCGCTTCCTTCAGGAACAAAATGATCTGCAAATTTTGCATAACTGCTGGTTCTAAAAATAATTTGATTTCCTGTTTTATCTCTCAAATACCAATTTGTTGATCCTCCTACATTATTTGATTCTTCAAAATAATGACGTCCCAATGCTGCTTCGGTAAATTCAACATTATTAAGTTCTATTAGGGTATTTAATTTATTATCTGAAAGTGCTTCTTCTACAGAAAGAGATTGTACTAATTCATTTTCATCAATGATTGTACATGATGCATTTAAAACATTCTTGTATTCATTTTGAGAAATCCTTCCTACTGTTGGATCTCCCGCATTACTCACATATAAACTTCCAATTCTTAATCCGCCATAATACAAATCTGTGAATTGATTTTTAAGTTTCACATATACTTTATTCCCAACTCGATAATCAATATATGTATTTGAAGCATCTACAGGAACACTAAAACCAATTGCAGGATTATTTGCTGAGGCTTTTGTCTGAAGTGATATGCTTTTGAAAAAATTCCCTCCTTCATCACTTGAAACAACGTAGGCTTCAACTATGTCATCATATAAATATTGTTTTGCTGTATTTGCCGAAAGTTCATAAACCTTTTCAACTGTTTTATTGACTTTAAAATCCGGCTGAGTACAGCCTAATACTGGTGTTTCTATTTCATTATTACAGCTGCAGACAGACAATAATGCTATTCCAAAAAATAAATTTAAAACGATGTTTTTCATAACAAATTAAAATTTCGGTTTATAAACCGATAGTAAGATTTAAAAAATAAGTTCTTCCGTAACCGTAATAATATTTGGGTCCAAATGAAGGTGTTCCGCTTGATACATCTTGGTTTAAAGCTCTAAAATTGGCATTTCTCGCCTGTTCAAAGCCACCGGTTTTATATACTGCATTCAAAACATTATTAACGCTGGCAAAAAGACCAATGTACTTTTTATGAACTCTCCAGGATTTTCCCCCATTAATATTTAATAAGGTTACAGGGTCAAATTTTTCCTGTTTTAATAATTCATTTCCTCTTTCAGAAGATGCTTCTGGAAAAGGAAATCCGTTTGCCGGATTAATGTAAAATTGAGAGGTTCTGGAAATAGGCGAAACATCAATATAATTATCTGTCAAATAGTTAATATTGGTTCCAATCCACCAAAATTTAGGGTCACGGTATTCCAACCCCAACGAAAGTGCATTTTGCGGTGTTCCGGACTGTTTGTAGTTTTTAAGATAAGCTTTGCCAAAATCAAAAGTAGTCTGTACTCCATCTTTTGATGCATTTGCATCATTTGTAATCGAAACATTTGGATTGCTGTTGTAAATATAATTTCCGTAAGCAGCACTTAAGGTTGACTTTAAAGTAGATGTAATCTGATATTCCAAACTCAATTCTGCACCAGTATTTTTCTTGTCCAGTTTTGTCAAAGTCTGACTTACAAAAGCGTCTGTTGGATCATATCCGGCTCCGTTATCAAAAATTCCTTCTGCATAGAAAAAAGACGTTTTTGAAGAATTTTTAATTAAAGTGTAATAAGCCGTCAGCCTTAATTTAAGTTTTGGAGAACTATAGACATAATTCGCCTCAGCACTGGTAACATTTTCATTTTCAATTCCATTTACTACATTATTATTTAAGCGTGAATTTGCAAATGTATTTCGAAGTGAAGGTGCTCTTGTTAAATGTGCTGCATTAAAAAACAGCCATTGTTTACCTGAAACCTTATAGACGAATCCGCCTTTAAAGCCAAAATTCTCAAAGTTTACTTTTTCACTTTTCCCTAAAGATGCTGTTGGATAAAGTCCGTTTTGGTATAAACCTTCTCTTTGATAATTTGACATTGAATAAGACTGAGCCAAATAAAATTCGGTTTTATTATATGAAAATTTAAACTGTGTAAAAGCATCAATCGTGTTGGCTAAAAAGTTATAATTGTAACCGTAAGCATCTCCTTCTTTTACCTGTCTGTTTGGATTTTGTAAATCAGATTGAGAAAGGTCTCCTTTATAAAACGGATCAATATCTTCGAAGTATTTTCCGCCAAGAAGATCCAGTAAGTATTGAAAATTATGTGATTTTAAATTTCGATACATAACTGCTCCATCAAAAGAAATATTTGGAGTAAGCTGCGTATTTAAGTTAGAATTTACTGCAAAAGTTTTATCATCGGTTCTGTCTTCATATAAAACATAATGACTCTGCGAAGGTTCGTAACCATTTTGACCTGGTTTTTGATTGGCCAGATACATGGCGTTCCAATCAATTTGGGAATTGGCTAAAAATGTCGTTCTGCTTTTGTCTGCATTTTCATAATCCGGAGTAAAGTCTCCAGAAAATTCACCTTTGTCTTTTCCATAAAGTGAACTAAAATAACTTGGCATTTTTCGATAGTAAACCGGATCTGGACTGTCAGCATTTTGATAATCAATATTGCTGTTTCCAACTTTTCCAAATTGATACATTACACCTGAATTCAGCTTTGTTTTTTCATCAATTTTAAAATAATGATTCAGCATAAACAAAGGCTCTTCTACCATTTTTACTCTTGCGTTTCGTTTTTTTCCATTCTGAAACCCCCAGTATGAATTGTACTTTTCTCCCATTAAAGCTGTCACTTCGTTTGTATTTGGAGAATTTTTTCCGCGTGAATTCGGCGTGTAAAACCCGGTAAAATTGATTGAATGTTTGCTATTTAGTTTTTTTTCAACACTCATAAAAAAGGAATCGGCATCGAAATTTGTTCCTTCAAAATAACCTTCGTCTGCCCATCTTTTACCAGCAGAAACCACATAAGCCCAGCCCGAAGTACTCATTCCTGAAGCATACGTTCCTATAGCACGCAGAGTGTAAGAGGCATTACTTCCTGAAAAGGTAAGCTGTGTTCCTTTTCGATATAAAGAAGCTTGTGTAAATATTTGCTGTGTTCCTAAAACACCGCCAAAAGTATAATTAGATGCTGCATTTCCAACTGAAAATTCCTGATTACGAAGTACATTATTTAATCCGCCCCAATTGTTCCATTGCGGTCTGCCATCGTAGATTTTATTCATGGTCATACCGTTGAGCATCATCGTTGCGTTCTCGCTGTCGAGACCGCGCATTCTAAATCGGGCCTGACCCCAGTTAAATGCCGACGCCTGCATAAAAGCATCTCTTGAAGACTGCAATAAACCCGATGTCATTTCTGAAGAGCTGTTATCATCAGAAAGATCATTATCTGACAAAGTAATCAAGGCCGCAGGAACTTCATCTGTATAAGTATCTTCTAATTGCAAAATACCAAGATTTATATTTTGTCCTGAATTGTATTGAAGTTTTAAAAGTAAATCTTTGTATCCCTGACTTCTCAGCAAAAGCAGTTTTTCTTTAGTTGGAAATACATGAAGCTCAAATTTTCCTTTTTTGGAAGTAAGCTGCATTACTGCTGTGTTCTGTAAAGTTACCACTACATTTTCCAGCGGATTTTGTGTGCGGGCGTCAATAACAATTCCCGTCACTGTTATTTCCTGCTGTGCAAATGCCAGATTAAAAGACCATAAAATAAGGAAGACTGCGTATTTTTTTACCATTAAAATTCCAATTAACTTTCAAAATTGTTTTCGGATATTCATCCTATTCAAAAGATAAAATTGGTTTTTGGAAAAGGTTTTGTCTCGTTTATAATACAAACGATAGAAGTTTCAAATATAGATAAATTATTATAAAAGAAAATAAATTCTTACAAAAAATAATTTATTATAGACTTGGAAATTAAAAAAAATGCAGAGTAAATCAGTTTAATCCGTTAAACCTGCGGGCAATAAATTAAGCAGATGTTCTAATTTTAGAAACCATAAAAGCGATTAAAACGCCAAAGATTCCTATAAAAGCAAAAGAAAACTGAAGCCCGAAGTTTTGTGCAATGTGTCCAATAACAGGCGGTCCCATTAAAAACCCTAAGAAACTTACACTTGAAACTATTGTTAAAGCTTCGCCTGCCGGAACTGTTGGATTTTTTCCTGCCAGACTGTAAACGGTTGGCACAATCGTCGCCACACCCAGACCCACAGCCATAAATGCAATTGTACAAGGAATGATATAAGGAAGAAAAACTGCTGTGAAAAGTCCGGCAGAAATCATAACGCCGCTAATCTGCATAACACGTTCGCGTCCAAATTTATTGATTAATCCGTCGCCCAAAAATCTTCCGCCGGCCATCATAATCATAAATGAAGTATAACCTAAAACCACTAAAGGTCCCGGAGCCTGTACAATATCTTTAAAATAAACCCCGCTCCAGTCAAACATTACGCCTTCGCTGGCCATACTGCAAAAACCAATAACGCCCAGCCAGATTAAAGCGCTGTCTGGTTTGGTAAACATTTTTTTCTTCTCTGTACTATGTTTGATTTTTTCTTTGGCTCTAATTAAAAATTTAAAGTTAAAAGCAATCATCAAAAGCACTATTCCGCCCACAATAAGGAAATGATGTAAAGGAGATAATTTTAAAGCCAGCATTCCTAAACCAACTAATGCTCCTGTAAATCCGGCAAAACTCCACATTCCGTGAAAAGAAGACATGATTGTTTTTTTGAAAAGCACTTCGGTGTAAACGCCTTGTGTGTTTACAGCAATATTTGCCAGATTTCCGAATAATCCAAATAAGAATAATCCAATTGATAACTGCAGACCAGTTGTAGCCAAACCTAAATTAGCCAGACACAAAACATACATTATTAAGGAGAAAATCAAAATACGATGACTCCCGAATTTTGTTACCATTTTTCCCGAAAAGGGCATTACAATTAATTGTCCCATTGGCAGGGCAAAAAGTATAGAACCCAAATCTCCTTCGGTTAAATGCAAAGCAGTTTTGATATCCGGAATTCTGCTTGCCCAGGTTGCAAAACTTAATCCCATTCCAAAATAAAACATTCCAACAGCAAAACGAATTCTGTTTAGATAAGATGCTTTTGCTTCTCTAAAAACTTTCTTGATTTTTCCTTTTGTCTGAAAAAGTTGTAACGGATTGAAGTTTATCAAAATAGTGTATTTACGGGATTATGTTATAAAATTACAAAAAAGCAGCATATTTACTTAAAAGTACAAATTGTTCGATTATTTACAACGTTATTGTTTATAAATTGCTTGGTTTTGCACGCAGACTTTGACAAATTTTGCACGCAGATTTAGCAGATTAAACGGGTTTACACAGATGATATTTTTATTTTACACATAAAAAAAAGACGCACTGTTGTGCGTCTTTGATCGTCGTTATATATTTCAACACAAATCATAAAATCAAACCAGTGTAAACCCGTTTCATCTGTAAAATTTGCGGGCTATAATCGTTACAGATTAATTACAGTACGCTGCGCGTTACTTGCAATGACCGCTTCTATAATCTGCATTACTTTTACGCCGTCTTGTGCAATAACAGGTTCTGCAGCATTGTTTGTAATAGAATTGAAAACACCGTCAAAAAATGAGAAATAATTTCCCTGAAGTGTCGGTACTTTTTCGCGAACCACTTTTCCGTCGATTTCAGTGTGCAGAATTCCCTTTAAATCTTCAGATTCTGTTCCCCATGTTTCTAAATTTGGTTTGTTTCCAACTTTCAATTCGTCTTCCTGAACGTCTCCGCGAGGTTTTAAGAAAGATCCTTTTTTTCCGTGAATTGTATAAGCAGGATTTGCTTCTCTCACAAAGAAACCAGCTTTTAAACGTACCCTGAAATCTTCGTAAATCAATAACAAGTCGATCCAGTCATCGACTAATGAATTTTCTCTTGTAATTCTGATATCTCCAAAAACCGACTTTGGTGAACCAAATAAACAAACGGCCTGATCGATAATATGCGGACCTAAATCTTTTAAAACTCCTGCGCCGTCGTTTGCTGTTTCTTTATGTGCTTTTGGACTTAATAACGGATTGTATCTGTCAAAATGGATTTCTGCTTCAACCAAATCTCCCAGAACGCCTTCGTCTATAATTTTTTGAACGGTTTTAAAATCGCTGTCCCATCTTCTGTTTTGAAAAACGGCTAATTTTACTCCTTTTTCTTCTGCAATTTTTGCCAATTCCTGAGCCTCGGCTACAGTTGTGGTGAATGCTTTTTCTACAACGGCATGTTTACCTGCCAAAAGCACTTTTTTTGCATATTCGTAATGCGTTCCAACGGGCGTATTTACGATTACCAAATCAACATCATCTGCCAATAAATCGTCGATTGAAGGATAACTTTTTACATAGGGATAATCTTCTTGGATGAGTTTTTTACTTCTTTCCCAAGATCCTAATAATTCAAAACCGGGATGAATATCTAAAAAAGGCGCATGAAAAACCTTTCCTGACATTCCGTATGATAATAGTGCTGTTTTTATTTTTTGCATGTTGTGTGTGTTTTTTTGCCACAGATTAATGTGATTAAAAGGATTTTTTCTTTTGTCAAGAATTCCAAGAATTATCACGAATTTTTAAGCCTTTTTAAACGTACCGATTTGTGCAAATTCGTGAAATTAGTGGCAAATAAAACTAAAAAATCACTTTAATCTGTGCAATCTGCGGGCAATAAAAATTTAAATTTTAGCTCTTTCGTATTGTTTTGGCCATTGAATATCGTCGTTTAATTCTTTGGCGAAATCTAATGGCAGGTTAGGGTTTCTAAGCGATTCTCTGGCAAAGAAAATTAAATCGGCCTGGCCTTTATTTAAAATTTCCTCGGCTTGTTTCGCTTCGGTAATCAAACCTACAGCGCCTGTAAGAATATTGGCTTCTTTCTTGATTTTTTCTGCAAAAGGAACCTGATAACCCGGACCAATTGCAATTTTTTGATGTGAAACTAATCCGCCAGACGAAACATCAATTAAATCTACTCCTTTTTCTTTTAGAATTTTTGAAAGCTGTACAGATTCTTCAGGATTCCATCCGCCTTCTGCCCAGTCTGTTGCTGAGATTCTAACAACTAAAGGTAAATCTGAAGGCCATTCGGTTTGAACTGCTTCTACAATTTCGAGTGTAAAACGAATTCGGTTTTCGAAATTTCCGCCATATTCGTCGGTTCTGATATTTGTTAAAGGCGATAAAAACTGGTGCAGTAAATAACCGTGCGCACCGTGAATTTCTAATACTTTGTATCCGGCTTCAACGGCTCTTTTTGTTGCGGTTTTAAAATCGGAGATTATTTTTTGAATTCCGTTTTGGTCTAAAGCTTCGGGAAGAAAAGGTTCTCCTTCGTGATACGGAACCGCGCTTGGCGCAGCAGTCTGCCATCCGCCCTGAGCAAAATCTAATTTTTTATTTCCGAGCCACGGAGCCGAAACACTTGCTTTTCTTCCGGCATGTGCCAGCTGGATTCCCGGAACTGAATTTTGAGAAACAATAAATGCGTTGATTTGTTTGAGTTTTTCGACATGTTCGTCTTTCCATATCCCTAGGTCTGAAGGAGAAATTCTGGCTTCGGGAGAAACGGCAGTCGCTTCCTGAATAATTAAACCAACGCCTCCGCTTGCACGGCTTCCTAAGTGAACCAGATGCCAGTCGTTTGCAAATCCGTCAACGGCTGAATATTGGCACATTGGCGAAATAACGATTCTATTTTTTAAGGTGATGCTTTTTAAAGTTAAGGGAGAAAATAATTGTGAAGCCATATTTGTAACTTTTAATAGATTAGTGCTACCAATTAAAAATAGGAGCCTTTATAAAAAGTAAAGTTACGGCATCTTGCTAAAACGAGAAATTGAAATGTTTATTAATTAACAAACATTTAAAACCTTATGTATTATATTGCACTATCAAATTAAAATAGAAACGCTACTTTTGTGCGTTAAATACGAATTAAAAATACAAAATGGATATAGTTATCAAACTCTCTCAATTTTTATTGAGTTTATCTTTACTTATTATTCTTCACGAATTAGGACATTTTATTCCTGCTAAATTATTTAAAACGAGGGTTGAAAAATTTTACTTATTTTTTGATGTTAAATATTCGCTGTTAAAAAAGAAAATCGGCGAAACTGAATATGGTATCGGATGGTTACCGCTTGGAGGTTATGTAAAAATTTCCGGAATGATCGATGAAAGTATGGACAAAGAGCAAATGGCGCTTCCTCCGCAGCCGTGGGAATTTCGTTCTAAACCAGCTTGGCAGCGTTTAATTATTATGCTTGGCGGTGTTACTGTAAATTTTATTCTTGCGTTTATCATTTATATAGGAATGGCATTTGCTTATGGCGATACGTATATTGCAAACTCTGATTTAAAAGATGGTGTGGCAATAGACAATCCTGCAATGCTTAAAGCCGGATTTAAAACTGGAGACAAGATTATTTCTATTGACGGAAAAAAAGTAGAGAATTTTGACAGTGATATGAATATGAATATCATTATGGCAAAACAAGTTCTTATAGAAAGAAACGGCGAACAGCAGACTATTAAAATGCCTACTGATTTTGTCGATCAGTTGTCTAAACATGAAAAAGGCTTATTAGTTGGCATTAGAATGCCATTTGTTGTGGGCAAAATTTCTGAAGAATCTGAAAATACTGCTCTAAAACCAAAAGATTTAGTTGTAAGCCTGAATGGGCAGAAAATTAAATATTTTGATGAAGCTAAAGCTATTTTAGAAAGCAATAAAGGAAAATCTATTCCTGCTGTTGTTTTGCGTGATTTAAAAGAAACTCCTATTACCGTAAAAGTATCTAATGCAGGGAAACTTGGGGTTGCTGTGGGCGGTTTAGGAATGGACTCTTTAGAAAAATTAGGTTACTATAAAGTAAGCACAAAAGAATATGGTTTCTTCGAATCGATTCCGGTTGGTCTTGAAAAAGGAAAAGATCAGTTGGTAGGTTACGGAAAGCAATTAAAAATGATTTTTAATCCAGAAACAAAAGCTTACAAACAAGTAGGTGGTTTTGCTGCGATTTACAACATTTTCCCTAGTTTTTGGAGCTGGGAAACTTTCTGGTCAATTACGGCTTTATTATCAATTATGCTTGGAGTTATGAATTTATTGCCAATTCCGGCACTTGATGGTGGTCATGTGATGTTTTTATTATACGAAATGATCAGCGGTAAAAAACCGAGTGATAAATTCCTAGAGAACGCACAAATGGTTGGTTTTGTTTTACTTATTTCACTACTACTGTTTGCTAATGGTAACGACATTTACAAGGCAATTGTAGGCAAGTAAAAAAAAGTCAAAAAAAGAGCGAAAATGTTTTTGAGAAACTAAAAATAGTTTTATATTTGCACTCGCTAAAAAGAGCAACAACTTCCTCCTTAGCTCAGTTGGTTAGAGCATCTGACTGTTAA